>CAZECX010000027.1:0-30987 GCA_964510965.1 uncultured Nitrospina sp.
CATCAACGGCGCGTAGTTTTTCAAACACCAGCCAATAAAAAAAGAGTCCCAACCATAAACAGGAAACAATATAGGAAGGGAAATAGCTTTCTGCTCGCCATCCTACAAAAAAAGAAGCATTCACAGCTGCGATTAAAAATAGGAATATAAACAATGGGAAGTTTTTCCTAGCACATATAATTGCGCCACCCAAAAAACCTATTACCATCACCCAGGTAAATTGCCGGGCCAGGTCATCTATCAATCGATAAAAAACGTATCCCGTCTTTGAAGCCACCGATACCGTTTTTTCCATAAAAGATTGGGTAGGTGCAAAATTCCCCGAAGATTCGTTCAATTTTGAAAAATGCAACTCTGAATGCCGACGGTCTGTCACCTGATCAAAGAAGTTTTGCATTGTTTCTGGATTTCCCCAATCAATGGTAGGCTCAGCCAATGAGCGTATTGGCAAATAAAGGTAGACAGAAAAACCTAAAATGAAAAGCAACGCGGTAAGCCCCAGTGTTTTTAATTTTTGGCTCCTCTCCCAGGTAAAAAACAGAACTAATATTGCAGGTAAATAAAAAGCGACCGTGGCATGGTTCCCTGCACTTAATCCAAAACAAAAGGCTGCAAGAAAAAGAAATCTGGAATCTTTATTCGCCTTCCATAAGAATAAAAGGTAAATAATCATCCCTGTGAAAAAGGAATGCAGGGTATAAACCTCGGCAACCAAAGAACTCGACCAAAAAGGAAAACTGAATGCCAATAATGCAGGAGGAAAAAGGGCAGGCCAATTTCTGGAGTCTGAGTTACTATCAGGAAAACATATTTCAATAATTTTTTTTGTGGATAGATAAAGAACCACCAACGTCAAACAAGCCAATAATGCTGAAAATAAATTTACCCGGAATGCTATAGAACCCATGGGGATTAATGTAATCGCCTTAGCGAACAAATTATAGGTGGGGAAACCTGCAGGATGACTTATCCCAAGGGCAAAAGAAGTATCTATAAATTCCGAGGCATCTTGATAACCCAGAGAGGGGGTCAAGGTGAAAAGATAAAAACAGCCCGGAATAAAAATTAAAAAAAAACAGGTCGAATGTTAATACCATTCATATAGAAACACCTAGGCTGTACAAAAAAAATTCCCTGTTCCACAAAAGTGAAACAGGGAATTTCTGGATATTAACTACTCCTTGGAAATAGATCCTGAATTATCTATTGCATAAGACACGGTTGATGCATCTGAGTTGCTAGCTGTAGCAGCAAAAGCAGCTTCTGTAGCCGTACCAATAGTAATAGTCATTTTAGTGGAAGCTGAAAAACCATAAGTCGTTGTTGTAAGAGTTGCGGTAGCACAGGAACTGCCCGATCCTTCATCTGCCCAATAAGCTTTGCAGGACAAAAACAAATTGTGCAAAGTAGCTTGAGTATCAGAGTTATAAGCACGTTCCTTATAAGCACTGAACTGTGGAATTGCAATCGCAGCCAAAATACCGATGATAGCGATAACGATCAATAATTCGATCAGAGTAAAACCCTTTTCACCTTCTAATTTTCTAAATCTGGATAGCATTTTCTCCTCCATGTAATAGTTAACAAAAGCCTCTTTGGATAATTCAATTTTTAGTTCTCTAATAGCTAGAAAAGCAATTCTCATGCCCTTTTCTCAATTCATCAACATATATTGTAACCCACATGATTATAATATGTTATAAAATTTAGCCTATATTGTAAGTTCAATTAAATAGTAGAATCCCGCAAAAAATGACAAAATTTGTCAGTCCGGATTAACAATTTTTGTAAAAAGACGGATTGTTTCCAATCTTCAATCGGGGGGAAATTATTGCCACTTGCGAACATCATACGGTTATGAAACGATTCAAGTCATGGCACATCCTCTTAAAAAAATAGGCCTCATTGGTGGCACCTTTGATCCTGTGCATAACGGACATTTGCATCTTGCAGAACAGGCGCAAAAGTTTTTTGATCTGGAGAGGGTTATATTCATACCCGCATTCCGTTCTCCACATAAATTGATTCTTGAGCCTGAGTCCTGCGAACATCGGCTATCAATGCTCGCTTTGGCGCTTGAAAATCGGCCGAGCTTTTCTATGGATCAAACTGAAATAAAAAAGAATGCCGTTTCCTATACTATTGAAACACTGAAAGATTTGAAATCTGACCATCCCGATTGGAAACTATTTCTTATACTAGGAGCAGACGCATTCCAAGCCATTGATACCTGGAAGCAATCCTCACAACTTTTGGATTTTAGTAACATCCTGGTGGGCACGCGACCCGGGGTCGAATTTAAAATTTCAGAAACTATCAAAAATAAACTTTCTCTAAGTGAAACGGAATCGAATAATCATGCTTCGAAATTTGAAACAGAATTAATGGTGCTTGAAAATCACAAAAAAGGAGCCCAAATAATATTTTTTCAAATTTCCCCACTTGACATTTCGTCAAAAGATATTCGTCAGAGAATCATCCAGAAAGAAGAAATCAAAAATTTGTTGCCCCCCTCTGTTGATCATTATATTATGAAGCATCGACTGTATCGGGATGATTCCCCTCCAAAAGTGGCCTGAATGAGAGAAAAATTTAATGCTTTGCAGCAGTTGGCTGTAGACGCTGCATCTGACAAAAAAGCTTTTGATGTCCTTATTTTGGATCTTCGGAACAGGTCGGACCTTACAGATTCTTTTATGATCTGTAGTGCAAATTCAAAAATTCACGTTCAATCTATCGTTGATGAAATCCTTGAAAAATGCCATCTGGTAAAAATTAAACCCCTGGGAGTAGAAGGTTATTCTGGCGGATATTGGGTTGTGGTGGATCTCGGAGATTTAATTGCACATGTTTTTCACAAAGAAGCCCGCCTTCATTACGACCTCGAACGTTTATGGGGAGATGTTCCAGTTATAAAGGCAGTAGGCGAATAACAATCTCTTTTGCATCCTTACCTTATTTTAAAATGAAAAAAAATAAATTAAAACAATTCCAAACTCTATTACAAAACATTCGCGCAGAAATTGTTGGAGATGTCGAAAAAGCCCACCACAACGGAAAAGGTAGCGAAGCCGAACAAATGGCTGATATCAGCGATGATGCGGCCCGCGCTTACGACCGAAAGTTGCAAGGGGATCTCGAAGAACAAGAATGGGCTAAATTAAAACAAGTGGAAGCAGCATTAGATAAAGTTGGGGATGGGGAATATGGAGTCTGCGAACAATGTGCAACAGAAATTCCTGAAGCCAGACTTAAAATCATGCCTTATGCAGAATTCTGCACACATTGCCTCAGCGAAATTGAAAAGCACTCTTCCTCTGATGACGAGAAACCCCAATACACCAGGGAGCCCTAACCTTGTCCTTGAAACATATTGCCTTCTCTATATTGTTTGTATTCTTTTCCATATACATTGCGTTTTTAAATCCACACGAGTCCACCTTTCACTTAACACAGAATCAGACCTTTAAACTTCCTACAGTTATTCTTTTGCTTGCGGCAGTTTTTGTAGGCGTTTTGTTTAGCGTTGCAATATTCTGGACTTTCAATTTAAAAAATTCATTCTCACGTTGGAAGTCCAACCTTCAAAAAAGTAGAAGCGAAAAAAAACGCGTACGAGTCGAAAACTTGTTTAAAAAAGCAGAAAATTTCTTCCTCAGTGGAAGACTGGAAAAAGCGCTATCTTTCACAGATAAAGTCCTGGATGCTTTCCCCGACCACGTTCAAGCTTTAGGCCTTAAAGGAAAAATCTTATGCTCCCAGGGAGAGAAAGACCTTGCTGCCAATATACAAAAAAAAGCCCTGGAACGAGAACCTCAAAATATTTCGGTGTTGTTTGACCTGGCGACAACTTATGCCCAAGCCGATAAACTCGAAGATGAAATAAATGTGCTGAAAAAAATCCATCGAGACAATCCTAAAGCCGCTCAGCCTTTGGTCCGCCTTCGTGATGCTTTTCTTAAACAGAAGGATTGGAAGAAAGTTTTAGCCGCGCAGGATAAAATCCTTCCTTTAATAAGGGACAATAAAGAAGAATGGGACGAAGAGCTAAAAAATAAAAGCCAGTTTCTGTTTGCCCGAGGCAAACAAAACTGGGAAAAGGACAATCGCGACCTGGCAATAACCGATTTCAAGCAAGCGCTAAAGGCATGGAACAAAAATTCTGACGCCCATTTATCTTTAGGGGATGCCTACCTGGAAACAGGAAAACCCAAAATAGCACTTAAGAAATGGTTTTCAGGATTCGAAGAAACCCGCAACATCAGCTGTTTAACCCGAGCACACAAGGTTTACCTTGAAAAAGACGATCCTCAAACCCTTATCGAAATCTATCAAAAAGCAATTGATTCCGGTCAGACGCAGGAAAGCTATAAATTTGTCTTGCTCCTTGCGGTTCTTTACCTGGAACACAAGCAGACAGACAAGGCAAAAAGGATCCTGGAAGAAAATCAGACGGAGAATAAACTATTGGGTTCTTTATTGCTAGCCCACGCGAACCAAACTTCCAATAATGGATCCGATCTCGAATCCAATTTTAGTTTGATACGAGAAGCTGTTTTCCAACTCCCTATCAGTAGCCCTTCGTAGCCTTAAGTTGTTAGAAAAAGATTTAACACGTGAGAGGCAACCTGAAATTAAATTTTCTGATTGAAATATGTTTTAACGGAAGGATTAATCAAACTTCTTTCTAATCGAAACTGGACTGATATTGTTTAGCTGGGTTTGAATAGTTGGTGGCTGAGAATTTTGCTGTTTTTCACAAAAATCCAAACCGAAACGAGCACATTATCTTTCAGGGAAAAATACAAACCTTTGTCAGGATATCGTGCAATGCTCGCGTTCATTTCTTGAGGAACGCCATTTATTTTAATTAGCGTCGGAACCTTGTCTCCCACCTTGATTCCATTTGCAAACTTCCCTTTAAATGTTGGCAACAACTCAATCGCTTCAACCTTTTGTTTTCCATTTATGGCATGGATCACAACACCATGTTTCGCATATTCTATAGATACACTATCCAGACTCGGTTCAGTGCCTCTTTGCACTTTTACTTTTTGAGGAAGCCCTAATAAGCTAATGGCCTTATTAAGATTCATACCGACCTTAAGATTTTTCCCAACCACAAAACCTTCAGGCTTCTTCTTTTGAACCTTTGCCTTTTTACCCCTCTTTGCCTGCTTTTTTACTACTTTGGCGACCGGTTTGGCTTTAGGTTTTTCTATAGCTGCTGGTTTTGCCGGAACATTTGCCGGCTTGGTTTCAGCAAAGCCCCAGGAAACAGGGACAAAAAATAAAACAAGAAATACTGCGTTAAAATGGGTCGTGATTTTCACCGGTATCTCCTTTCAAATACAAACCGCGGATAACCAGCCGTATAAAACTCAGGCTATGATTGGAATCCAAACATTATACCCCTTCGCACAAAAAAGTTAAACATTTATTTTCAAATAGTTAAGTGGTTTTCTGCGCCCAACCAAAAACGTCTAATTCACGAAAAACCCAAGGGTTTGGGTTATTCATGCTATGGGATAAGGGAGAGAAAATCATTAAAAGTCCTCTGGAAGGTTTTTGCGACGGTCCCGCTTGGATTTGGTTTTTTCTTTCTGAAATTTTCTCCATTGAGCTCTGTCTTCCTTTGAAGGGACTATATCCTCCTCATCCTCCCAAAAATCTAGGGTGACCGGTTTTAAAACTTTCTTTGTCTCCTTGGGCAGGAACCGTTTTGCTTCTTCTGCTTCCTTTGTCGTCAAAGCTATTTCCATATCAAACAGAGCCTTGGCATCTTTTTTCAAACGCCTCTGAAACAATGCCTCACCCCTCAACCGAATTTCACGGCTATTAACCAGACCCGTTTTTAAATTTTCCGGAATTGCCTTTGCTCCCAGAAGTGCACCTGTCCACGCGCCTACCAACGCACCCAGCTTTTCTGTTTCTCTTCCCTGCTCAAGAATTGATGCGAGTAAGAAATCATTTTCACGGTTTAAAATCCAATACAAAGCCAGAGGAATTAAACCAAGAACAAATCCCTGAGAGGCATGCCTTATTTCTCGGTTACTGTAACCGTTTGCATTTTCAACGATCCATTGCATAGCCTCTTTTTCCGGTTTTTCAATTCGAACAATCAAACCTTCGAGAGTATGACTAAAAGCATTTTTTGATTTTTCTATTGTTTCATCTTCGAACACATTAAATCTGTTTTGATATTCGTTCTCCATCTGAATGCACACCTCAACCGCTTCCTGCAAAATTTCCCTTCTTTTTGATACAATTTCACCCTCTTCCATGGTTAAAAATCGGGTGACGAGAAATCCGTTCAGCACGGTACCCACTACTTCAAGCGGATGACTGCTAAAAGCCAGGGACAATTGCATACATTGACTCGCAAGAGTTTTTGTCCATTTTTTATGAAAGAGTGCCAGCGGAATGGATAATGAAGTGAACAAACCGGTTGCAGGACTGAATGGAGTGGGTTCGGCAATGGATCTGTCAACAAGCAAATCCACGGCTTTCCAAAGACAACTCTCAGAACTTCTAAATGTCCCAAAACAATTTTCGGGACCGCCTTTTGACAGGACCTGAAAATTTTGTACCGTTTCTTCAAGAAACTTTTTTTTATTTGATAGAACACCATCACAAACAGCAAGAGCAACTTGTGTAGGTGCACCATACAAACCTTTCATACGGTAGTGTTTGATGCCCTTTCCAATTACCTTTCGTACATCTTTATAATCTTCAATGGCTCCAAATATTTGTCGGATGGCTTCCGGCTTTAAACCATTCACGGCACGGCCCATAGCATCGCCTACCGCCATTCCAAGAAAACAACCCATTACTTTTTCTGGATTTGAATCCATTCGGATTAAAACTTTAACAAGGTTTAAATGGAGAGAAGTTCGGTCGGATGGTTCTGTTGTGCCAAAATCATTTTTGGTGATGATTCACCGAGAGCCTGGCGGGCAGTGATTTTTGCCAATTCAGGATGGTTGTTGGTTTCACTCATATGCATCAGCACGACTAATTTTAATCCTGAATGCGTTACTGATGCCAAAAGCTCTCCACAGGATTCATTGGAAAGATGACCAACGCCACTTTTGATTCGCTTCTTGGTCATCCACGGGTAAGGACCCGCTTCCAACATAGAAATATCGTGGTTGGCTTCAACCAATAATGCATCGAGGTTTTGCAATTTATTTTTGACTTCAGGAGTAACCCGTCCAAGATCGGTGGCAATTCCCAAGCTCCTGCCTTGATAGCGGATGACGAAAGCAACAGACTCTTCCGCATCGTGTGGAGTGGAATAGGGTTCCACTGAGAGTTCATCAAAATGTACCGGCTCACTCTCACGGATCGTATTATAACCGCTGATTTTTCCTATAGTATTATTCGCCCGGCGCCAGGTCCCTTCTGTCGTATAGAAAGGAACTTCGTGTTTTCTTAAAAGAGGACCGATGCCGCGAATATGATCCGAGTGCTCATGTGTTGCGAACACCGCATCCATGCCGGTAAAACTGCGGTCAATATGAGTCATACGAGCAGAAAGTTTTTTTTCGCTCAGGCCTGCATCAATCAAAATTCGCTTTTCACCTGCTTCAATATATACCGAGTTACCACCGCTGCCACTGGATAAAATAGAAAACTTTAAAATGGGAAGGACCCCTTTGGGAAAGTGAATTTAAGGAAACATCCGATGCTGAAAAACTACAACTTGTGAGATTGTACCACAGAAAATAAAAAAGTCCCTTGTCTCTCATGGAATAAAAAGATAAAGGACTTTTAATAAAATTTAACTTGCCAGATTTTCTTAACAATCAGAGTCACTGGTTGTGCTGTCTGTCAAAATGGTTCCGCAAAATGTAGCATTAGAAAAACTTGCCCCGGTAGTAACCGCACCGTGCAGGTTCGCCCCAGTGAGGTCGGCACCATCAAAATTTGCGTTGGTCAGGTCGGCTCCATTTAAAAACGAATTGGTCAGGTTCGCGCTACTTAAGTTGGCATCGGTTAAATCTGCACCAAAAAAATCTGCGCCCGTCAAAGTAGCACCACTTAAATTTGTAGTGCTCAATGTCGCTTTTTCAAATTCTGCCCCACTCAAGTCTGACCCGCTTAAATCAGCCCCTTCCAAATCACATTTCTTACAGGAACCTGTTGACTGCAATTGGCTTAAATGACCCTCAGAAAGAGCAAAAGAATGTGTTGCAACGGAAATAAAAGAAAACATAAATACGATTATAATTATTGGATTAAGTTTAGACATTTTTTATCTCTCCTGCTTGTCCGTTAATATTTTCAAATCCGAATCCCTTGAGTTTCCTTCAAAAAAGGTCTTACAAAAAATGGGTTCTTTTGCCTTATAAAAGAACAGTCAGGTTTGCTGCCAGGAAAGCACTGACACTTTATTACTTAAAAACGGTGCCACCTGATCGCCATTATAAGTAATGGTTAACCCCCCCGATCCATCAGTCTCGGTACCATTAACCGTGTTATCGTCTGTGGTTAGGTTTTTAGTAATGACAGATCCTTCCAAATTTGCTCCGCCTGAAAGAGAGGCCTGATCCTTGCAGGCAATGATGCCCTGGGTGTCCTGATCCAGGCTGCTGATTTTGATATCATTTCCGGCGACCAAAAAAAGATTTCGCAGATCGGGGGTAAGATCCGGGTCCTTCCAATTAGTAATAAATGCATTTCCGGTCCATGCAATACTTTTCTCGACAATGATTGTTGTTTCCCAGGGAGTACCACTGCTGCCAATGGATGCCGATTTGAAATCATCCTTAAAATAAAGGAACGCCTGGTTGGGAACCTCGGTACCAATACCGGCATTGTTTCCTACTGACCAGCCTTGGCTATTATGTGAAAATTTGTCAAAAATGGAATTCCCTTCCACACCAGTAGTAATTGATGAATCGGCATTTCTCTGATCAATGGTGCCATCACTGTTAAAAATATAATCTGCATATTGTTCATAATCACTGGGCTCAACCGTCGGCACATATTCCTGGGCCACTCCCGACCCCGTACAAGTTGATCCGGAACAAGCTCCAGATGCAGTCGACCCTTGTGCAATAGTGGGGCTTCCATTTTGTGTAAAGTCCGAATTGGTATGTACCGCTCCATTAGATCCTGTAATGGTTGTTGAGTTACCGGCCACTGTTACTGGACCTTCCGAGAGGATGGCATATTGTGAAGTGAACAAAGGTCGATAAATGACGGCTTCGATAGTGGCCGTAACCCCATTTATAGAACCTGTAGAATTAAGGATAACACTGTTATCAACATCGTTATCAGAGTCGCTATCGCCATCGTTATTGTCCTGGATAACTACGGAATAGGTTCCGCCGTCGCTGCCTATTGAAATATTGGTAAAGGTTCCGGCAGGCCAGTTGGTACCGTCGAGTTCATCATCGAAACCATTTGAAACTTCTCCCGGACTGGCACCTGAGGCATCATAATTGAAATAACTTAAAGCCCTATGAATCCCAGCTTCGGCGATATAGGTTGCCTGACGCGTCTCCGCATAATCTTTGGTACGGGTGATATCCTTTGTGGACCATTGGATTGTAGTGTAGGTCAATAATGACAAGACCACCATAAAAACCAAACCCGCTATCAGGGCAATACCTTGATCATTGCAAAAATGATTCGAGTCTGAAACGTTTTTGCGATGAAACATAGAGTTATTTCTTCCTGACATAACATTAATTCCTCAAAGTAATATCGGTGCTGAAATCCTGAGTGATCGTAGTATCATCAGAATCCGTCATGGTGATGGTAAGGCCAATAGCATTAACCTGCGTGGTCTGAGTCTCGCCATAAAAATCAAAAGTCAGGGCGGTGACATCACTAATAATAGGAATAGAAGTGCCACCATCAACGGTTTTCCTGATATTGCCTCCATTTAAATCTAGAACAATGTCATTGTATTTATTTATGGTCACCAGTTTTGAGTTTGCTCCATAAGAATAATCACTGGCTAATCCCGTACCCAGAGGAATACTCGTGGCGCTGGGCGTTCCATCCACCGTATTCAGTTCTGAATCCCCATAGCTGGGATTGTAGATAATCACCTTATCTCCATCCGAAAAGGTAGTTCCATCTGCAACCACAGTAAGCGAAGTGTCATTCTCACTTCCCCCATCTGAAGCAGTGGGAGGGGTTGAAGCACGCACATCATCCAGGTTGACACGGTAGGTGATTGAGGATGAGTTTGCTACCGGGTCTGGTGCCACAAGACCTGTTTTGCTAGGCAACCCGAATCCTATTTCCTTGATTTCTTTGGTAAGTAATTTAATGGCATGGCGTCCTTTAGCCCTCAAATTGGTGGATGTGTTTTCTTTGTCCATCACATCACTCTGTTTACTGAACACATAAACAGCCACACCCAGAACTAAAACGCCGATCACCGCAGAAACCAACAGTTCGGTCATTGTGAAACCGCGCTCTGTTTTTAAAATTCTGACGTAATTTTTCATAAACAACCTTTACTGCGAAACCAGGGTATCGAGGGTATAGGACCTATTATCATCCCAGGACACCGTTACACTTACTGCATAAAAATAATATAAGGTACCATCTTCCGTAATCGTCCAGGTACGGGTATAGATTGCTCCAGATCCTCCCGTGTCACCTTCTTCATCGACCAACTCACCTCCTGAATTGGCAGACCAAGTACCTCCCGACTCTGTCGGGGAGGCCAATCCATCGGCTCCTGCCAGGGAATATGTCAATGCCGTGTTTCTAATCGATTCAACTTTGTCCTGAGCCAGACTCACGGCCTGTGTCTTTTTTTTACTTTGGGCATTTTGAGCTGAGATATTTCCGGAAGACATGATATAGGCCATCATCCCCGCTCCAACGATCAAAGCGGCAATGATGACTTCAACCAGGGTAAATCCGGAATTATTTTTTAAATGTCTCATATTGTTAGCCTATCTCTAAACCCATGATCTATTTTCAATTATCTAATTATGGCACCAAAACCTTACCTAAAAATCCCCTGAGTGAGGAAGAGGAGAGGAGTATTTAAAACACTCTTTCCATTGCTTTGAAAAACGTGATTAGTTTTCTTCAATCTTTCAACGTAAGTGAATTTATTTTTTCCTGGTGCTGTTTTATTTCCTTTTCTGCTTTTTTGACGTTAAGTTTATATCTTTCCAAAATTTCCTCTGCTGTTTCTTTTGTGTGCCAGTTATCAGGTTTTTTTCCTGTCCTTTGAATTTCATCTATAATTTTCTGCTTTTCCTTTAAGGTCTGGTGAGATTGTTTTAACTGTTGTTCATACGATTTTTTTAATTTATCCAACCCCGGAGGAGGCCCGGACTTTTTTTTCACTACCCCGGGAGACATTGACGCTTCCTTGCCCTCCACGCCTTCTTTACCCTGAGGGGAAGTCCCACTGTTGGGTCCCTGCTGGTTTTCCATTTTTTTTGCAGGAGGGGAGACTATTTCACGAAAGGTTTCGATTTTGGATTCATCATCTTCAGGTATTCGAGCAGGGTCATCGGTGAAATGGGCCTTTCCATTTTCATCCACCCATTTATAAATTTTTGCTTCGGTAGGAAAGGAGGATATTAGAAGACCCGCGATTGCAATGAATGCCAAGAAAACTCTCATCGGTTGCATTTTACACCTTAAATGATTTTTGTAGTTAACCGTATAACCAAATAAAACACCCTAACCCTGGAACAGATTCACTGCCATATTATGGAAGGCGGCAAATAAGTCTGAGTGGATAATCCTATTTTTCCCTGTGTAAATGGGCATTAACCCTGAATTTTGCTGCAGACGGTTCATTTTATTAGTCAGAGTAGTTTCTTTAAAATCAAAACCCTATACTTAATTATGGCGGGAAAACGGGTTTTGGCAATCCCCCAATCGTGGGGGTTGATAAGACTAAAGCAAATGCTTTGCTGTGATCGATTGAAAAAGGGCGAGTTGGATTTTAATTAATCTGACAAGGAAGTGGATTTTACTTTGTTTTCATATTTCAAAATATCCTTTTCAGACTTCCTCACGTTTTTTTTCAGTCCTTCAATAATCTCACCCAGCGATTCATTCGTAGTCCAACCTTTTGGTTTTTCATCCATCTCTTGTAAATCGGCAATCTTTTGTAGCTGTCGTTCCCGAGACTCACGAGCATCTTCCAGAAGTTTTTGATATGATTCTCGCTGTTCAGCCGGACTTTTTAGTGATTCCTCCTTTTTTCGGGTGACTTGCGGAGGCAAAGATAGCTCAGGTTTTAAAGGTCCCTCTTCATCATGAAGAGGAATAGTTTGTGTTTCGATTGATGGTTCTTCAGGTTCTTCTTTTTGGACAGGTAGAGGAGGCAGGTCGCGAAATGTTTTAATTTTCCTATTCTCATCTTCATGCACCTGGGTAGGATCGTTGGTATAGTGGACTTTCCCGTTTTCATCCAGCCACTTATAAATCTTTGCGTGTGCGGGTTGCCCTGCCAATGATAACCCCCACACTAAAATCGCTATCCATTGTGTTTTCATCCGCAACATTTTACTGCAAACTAATCGGGAAATAAAATGACTAACTCTAAAGAAATTAAAAAATTTTACAATGGGTTTACTGAAACATCATCGAAAAAAGTAGTGTTGGTGGATACAGTAATCCCTATTTTTCCTTGAGTGTAAGAAGTATCTGTGGCAGTGATATCCCAATCCGCCGGTTCTGCCTCACTTGTTGCCCAAAATTTTGCGTTCAGGGTATCCCCTTCAACACTCGCCTTTAGAGTATATGTTACATCGCCAGGGTTATTCTTAGTAAAAGTATTGATCGTTGCACTCGACAAAACAGTATCGCCATTATTATAATCCACAAGTTCCAGAACATACTGGTGACTATTTTCATTTCCCTGACAAGTTACGCAAAAGACTCTAGCCTGATAGTGCTGGCTGAAACTTTGATATCTAAGCACAAGTCCCAGATACTCGCCTGTGCCAAACGAACCGTTGCGAGCTATTGTCATTGAGGCTTCATAATCCTGCCAGGCAGCACAACCATTTGAGGTAACACCAACATCGTTGGATGCCGATTTATATTCACCATTTGAAACATTCCAATTTGCAGCACCTTCTTCCGTCCAACCATCGCTGTCGTTATCATCAAAATCATCGGTAAAAATACCGTCGCCGGAATTAAAAGAAACAGGTATGGCATTGAACACCGGAAAATCTTCTCCATCTACATCGATGAGGGCACTGGCAGAAAGCGTCACTGTAACACTGGGTGACTCCCAATCATAAGACAAGGTTGTGGTTGCGTTTCCCGTTCCAACCGTTGAATTGGTTGAAGGGCTGAGGGTTCCATCACTGGAATTAAAGCTTACTGATGTACCCGAGCCAACACCTTCTCCGTCCCCATCCACTACGCTGGCTGTTACGGTGGTGGAGTTGTCAGGACAACTGACGGGAGAAGAACTGGCCACTAGAGAAATTTTTCCCCAGGGAGCGGTGACCAGGTTTCGTGGAGAGGAAACTGCCGTATAGGTTTCGCGATGATACCTGTCGCTATAACCAGAAGATCCAGCTGTTGTAGCCACGCTACCTGAGTAATAAGTACCACTATTCAAAAAATTGGTGTTCGGGTCTTCATCTCTTGACCGGGTGACGATATCCATGTCTACTTTTCTGATGTCATTCAACTCATCATCGGGAACGACATAAGGCGGGACTGGCATGCCATCTGAATCCACGGTAACACCAATGGGGAGAGGTTCTCCATCTTTATCCCAAAAACGCAAAATAACGTTGTCCACATCACGGGCCACTTTGCTTTTTACGACATCACTATCACCTTCATTTGGGATGATCCGGTAAAAGTGAAACGGTGGATCTCCCAGTCCCAAAGAAATATCATAGTCACGTGTTTCTGAGCTGGTTACATCACCGTCACCATCTTGATCAAAATAAGGAGAAATGGTGAAAGTTTCGTTGTCAGCGACGTCTGGATTAGATACCGCATAAGTCATGACTTCATCATTCTGAATAGCCCCATCATCATCCTCATCAAAAACCATGGTCACATAATGGTCCGAGGCAGCGAGAAACCTTCTTCCCCGGTTGACGTTGTAACCCGCGTTTTGCACACTGCGAGTGATAAAATCAACCGCGGCCCTGCCATTGGCCTGCATCTGACCCAACTGGCTTTGCCTCTGAAAAGTTTTTGTTTGGTTTTGCATGATGCCTGCCACAAGACCGAGAAGAATTAAAGAGATCGCGGTTCCAACCAATAGCTCCGTCATGGTGAAACCGTTTTCATTCATTTCAAATTTTTTCGGTAACTTTTCCATTATATATTCCTCGTTAAATAAACTATTCCAGAAAGCCCACCCGTTCCACACTGAATATGGAAGGGATAAATGGCGGCCAGAAAGTCGGATCTTGAAATCTTACGTCCCATCCCCAATTTCGAGTCGGACCTGAATAACAGTTGCCCCCGAGACACCAGAGGCCATCCGCCTGTTCACTGTCCCACAAGTTGACAAACGACCCGCGAAAATTCAGGGCTGCTCCTGTCCACCACTCATGCAGACGTGGGTAGGAATGCACGCCACCGCTATAATTGGAACCATTTTCTGCGGTCGGAAGATGCCCTGCAAAAAGTGCTGCATAGACAGTGGTTTCAGACCCGCGGTAGTTGTTATAAAGTTGATTTTGAGTGATATTGCAAGTCTTCGTATTAAAAGCGTTCGACAATACGTTCATCGCATCACCTATCAAAGCAACCCCTCGGGTATTGATGGTATTGAAATCACCATGAATATAAATCGGATTATCTGAAGCTAATGTTGTTTCATCAGATAATTGCGGACTGGAAGTGGAATCGATTGGCAACAATCGAATTGCCTGCAAATCACCCGACTGATTGTCAAAGGATGAATCTGGAGAACGCGAGGTATAAATCAACATGCCATCGCCTGCAAGAGTAAGTCCTTGATCCGCCAGATACTCTTCGTACCAAAGGCCCAGAGCGTAAAGGTCTATGTCGGTGGTATCCACAGCCCGCTCGTCTTCACGGCAATCCTCAAACGCATCGTCGACCTCGCGAATGATTGGCATCGGCAGACCCACTATCGCGTTACCAGCAGACGATTGACCCGCAAGAATCAAGGCTGTAACATCAGTATAAGAAGGGCGCGAAACATAAACTTCAATTTGACCAGTACCTAACCCTCCTGTGCCAATAATGGTCATGCCATCGATAGTGTTTTTTTGGGGATCCTGGGCCCGTTGCTCATAAAAATCTCCGCGCTTGAACAAATCTTTAGAAGGCGTGGTGTAAGGCTCTTCATTGACCAACACATAATTATTAAATCGAGACTCTTCGCTCGCTTCATTGTCAGAAGTAATACTATTATCCAAGGATTCATATTCGGATGAAGTGAAGGTGAGGCCCGTTCCTGAGGTTTTCACACGTACGGTTCCGGAATAATCGGCACCATTATTTTTTTTGTAGGGATGGATATCACCCACGGCAGTCATCGAATGCGGCGACATATTGTCATCGTCATCATAGTTTCGTAAATTGATATTGTTGTAACTGGAAGATCCTATATAAATGTCAGCGTTGGAATGAATTCGGCCCCAGCTGTTCATATCTGGACCTGGAAACAATTCCAGGTCGGCAGAATTGCCGCTTTGACCATAAAACACGAAGTATTGAACCAGAGGTGTTTCCAAAATTCGGACCGTTTCATTCACTGATTCATTGGAAGAGTCTTTGAGTGAAGTTGATTCGGATTCTATGTCATAGGTGTAAGCATAATGATAAATAATGGTATTGCCCACCACGGTCTGGTAAAGGAAAGGTTCAAGCGGATTTTCAATTTTATATTTGACGGCGTAGTCACGGTAATTTGCGACATTAATATAACCATCACTATCCCCGCCATAATCTGTGGATTCGGTATAAGGGATCAAATCTTCAAACTCATTGATGATATCGTTCACCGCAAGGTCGAGCCCGACTTCTGCCGAATAAAAAGCGTTCTTGCCTTTTTTATGAGCATGAGAGGATTCCAGATTTAAAGTTATTGACTGCATTGCGGCAAATGCAACCGCCGCTGTCGCGGCCATAACAAACATATAAATCAACATGGTGCTTCCCCGTTCCTGACGGGCTTGCTTTAAATGAATGTTGTGGAATAAATTTTTCATTCTATGAATTGCCTCCTGTGTATGACTGATGCCATTTCTACATCTCTTGCTTTGCCGTGGCTATCAGTCCAATCTGTTGTGACTAAAACCTCCAACATACGGATGGATGTAGGGTCGTCGAACTTTTCATCCCCACCCGATGGGTACACCTGCAATTGCACGGTAATGCTGAAATCTCCATCCGTTTCTGTTTTTGAGTAGGTATAGTCATCATCCTTGGTGAGTCCTTCATCCGTCAAATAATCAGTTACGAGGTAATCGAAACCATACACTCCACCCGTGGGTTCGTTGGCGGATAATCTTTTTACCTCTTCAATTTTATTGGTGGTTTTCATAGTCGCTTCTGTAACGAGTCGAGAATTATTTTGATGAAAAATTACTGAATTGGCCGCTTTAATAAGACCGAAGATGCCAACCGCCAGAATCGCCATACTGACCACCACTTCGACCAGGGTGGTCCCTTGCTGGCTTTGACCCTGTGACGGAAATCTATTCACTGTTTTAGGTATAAAGTTTTTCATATTCATTTCCATGGCGGAGTTTCGGCGGCGCTATACACCCAATAATCTACGGCCCCGGTGGCCTCTAAAACTGAAATTAAGCGTGCCCTATCATCTGTTTCTCCAATATCATTCGTGTGCAACAACAAAACGGAACCACTGGAACTGGCCTGTCCCTTGGAGTCAAAAACCAACGTTCCTCCAAAGGTAACTGCAGCATTGACACCATTGCCATCGGTATCCGTAATTCCTGTGTTGTAGGCAAACTGCACGTCATTTTCCAGAACGGCATTTTTCACATTTTCACCCGCGTCTTCAGTTCCGTCACCATCGCTATCTTCGTGAATTTTATAAGTATGTGCTGTGGTGTCGAAAGTAACTCTCACATCATTATTGCTTTTAATTGCAGTGGTTCGAGCCAGCATTAGATCAAAATATACTTTTTGCGCTTGTCCATTGATCTCGTGCTTCTCTTTCCATTTGGAAAAATTTGGGATCGCGATTGCAGAGACTATTCCAATAATTGCCATAGTTACTACCATTTCGATTAAGGTAAAACCCGTTTGATATTCCGGGAACCTCTTCAACCTTTTAAACTTTCGCGTTGGTGACATTTTGTTTCCTTTATTTATCCTTAAAACTGTTATTAGCAAAATAGAGGCCAAATTTATTCACCCAAATGAGGGGGTATAAAAACTCATTTATTTTCAGCTATTTAGTGGAATAAAAATCTTACCCCCACAAAAATGGGATGAAAAAAGTTATTTTATTGTGAGTGGATTTTATCTTATTTTATACATTTTTTACGTTTTTCGCACATATATTATTGGAAAAACGCCAAAAGGGGGGTGCGCTATCTATTTCTTTTCTGATCCGTCTGGGGGTTTTATTGCTTCCTCAATTTGTTTGAGAAATTCTTCTTCTCTGGAAGCTTGATTTTTGAGTCGGTTGGAGAGTTTGTTGACTTGCGGGCGGGTATTGTCGCTAAGTAGCGGCAGGACCTTTTTAAGCTTTTCATCTTCTTCAATAATCTGCTTTAAAAAAGAGGCAATTTCTTTAAATAAAGGTAAAACCGATGAAGATATTTGATCCACCAACCCTTCTTTTTGCGGAATGGTGGCAATCACAGTATTCCTCAAAACCTTCCATTTTCTTTTCCCGGCATTCCCATTGCTCAAGGGTCGTTTATAAATAGCATCGTAGCGAGGCATGTCTTCTTCAAAAAAAGCAGTGACCACCTCAAAAGCACTTTTTTCCGCTTCGGTTAATTCATTGGATTTTTTTTCAGTTTCCTTGGCAATCTCCTTGATTTCTCCAGGAGGGGTGTCTTCCTCTTTTCTAGGTTTTGAAATTTCTTTTTTAGTACTAGTTTTGGGCAGGGTCCTGAGTTTCATTTTATCCTGACGAAACTCTTCAGGCACACGATTGGGGTCGTCTGTAAAATGGATTTTTCCGTATTCGTCTTTCCATTTATATATTGCCGCTTCAGAGTTAGCACTGAACAGGATTAGAAAATTCACTGAAATAATCAGAAAAACTATTTTTTGAATCACTCGGTACATAGATTAGCTGGTGTGTTTATACTTTTAATAGTTTAAAAATATCCGTCTCCGGCATGTCATCGACAATTTCTATTTCTCCAATCTCCTTAACCAGAATAAATTTAATTTTATTATTCATCGTTTTTTTATCGTGATAAAGGGATTCAATGATCGCCTGTGAATCCAGATCGGGCAAGTCTGCGGGCAAACCACATTTTTTTACCAAGTCGCTTATCCGTTTTGGAATCTCCGCCGAACATTTACCCAGTTGCTGAGATAGTTTCGCCGCTTGCACCATTCCAATGGCTACCGCTTCACCGTGAATGAACTGAGAATAATGGGTCAAAGCTTCGATGGCATGTCCCAGTGTGTGACCAAAATTTAAAATCATCCGATAATGGCTTTCACGCTCGTCTTTCTCTACCACCTTAGCCTTGATCGCACATGAAGTTTTTATAATATGAGCCAGGCACTCTTTATCTAATTGTAGAATTTTTTCTATGTTTTTTTCCAGGTAATCGAAAAGGCTGGTATCATAAATAACACCATATTTAATTACCTCGGCGAGTCCGGCACGAAATTCTTTTTCAGGAAGAGACTGTAAAGTTTCCAAATCGGCTATAACCAGGCGGGGCTGATAAAATGCGCCGATCATATTTTTTCCCTTGGGATGGTTGACCGCTGTTTTCCCACCGACACTACTATCTACCTGGGAAAGAAGGGTTGTCGGAACTTGAATAAAAGGGATGCCTCGTTGATAAGTCGCTGCAACGAACCCTACCAGGTCTCCGATAACACCCCCGCCCAACGCAATCAGGACAGATTTGCGGTCGCATTTCAAATCTAAAAGTCGGTCATAAATTATTTCTACCTGTTTCAAAGTTTTTGAGGTTTCGCCTTCAGGCACTTCAATGACATCTGTGGTCCAGCCTTGACCTTTAAAGCCTGACAAGACCTTATCGCCGTAAAGTTGAAAAAGGGAAGGGTGGGTGATTAAAACAATTCGGCTGGGTTGAAGAACCTTTGAGAGGGATTCTCCCACTTTAGCAAGAAGCTCTGCACCAAGGAGGATATCGTAGCTTCTTTCGCCTAGGTCAATATTTAAACGTTGCATGTAAGGGAAATCTTTTTCTTTTAGGGATTTTAAAATATTAAATGCCTATTTTCCCCTAATTGTAACCATTGTCAACAATGGTCGGTGTCACAAAAACCAATAGCTCAGCAATAGTATCGGATTCATTGAAACTTTTAAAAAAATTCCCGAGGAAAGGGAGCTTTGAGAAAAAAGGAACGGCCTTCTTATTTTTAGCTACGTTGCTCGTATAAATGCCTCCGAGAACCGTAGTATCACCATTGGCCACCAACACCTCGGTATGAGCTTCCCTGGTCGTTATTGTTGGTACGTTAGTGTTGACAAGATTCGCAGTATCAGCTCCGTTCTTGGTCATGTCAATGGTCATATAAACTTTTTCATCGAAAGTCACATGTGGTACGACCGTTAAACTTAGTTCCGCATCGATAAACTCAATAGTATCTCCATCAGTTGAAGTCGTCTGATAAGGAATTTGAGATCCACTTGTTATCCTCGCCTCTTTATTGTCCGCCGTCGTTACCTTGGGGCTGGAAATTATGCGTGCTTGGCCTTCCGTCTCAAGAGCTTCCAGTTGGATATCTACTCCAATCCCTTTAGCAAAGCTTCCAAGGGTCAAATCAAAGCCAGAGACGGTTCCCGCAGCAATGTTTGTTGTTTGAGGCAAGTCCACCAAAAAGTTCCCGTTTGTGGTCCCTGAATCAGGAGTCGTTAATAAGGCGGCGTTCGCGTTATTGGTTTGAGCCAGGCTCCCGGTGAAACCCCATTGGACTCCCAGCTCCTGAGTGAGGGACTTACTGATCTCTACAATCTTGGCTTCAATCAATACCTGCGGTGTTGCGACATCTAGAACGCGGATGGTCTCCAGCATATCATCAACGTATTGGCGAAGGTCATTCAGTATAATTGTGTTGGTACGGGCATCGACCGTAATACGGGCATCCCCCCGTGTGCTTTTCAATGCATTCAGGCTGGCTGAAAGTTCTGTGATTTCCGCATTGTTAATTCTCACCACCTCCGTAACCAGGTCTTCCGCGTGTTTTTGTGTCGCGAGGTCCGTAGCGATTTGAGCTTTCTTGGCAATCCGTGCACTCTCTTCTCCAGCAAGAGTGGCCTGGGTTGCAACGCGCACGATGTTATTTCCCAAGCACTCCCGACCCAGAGCATTGTTGGAAAGTAGTACATCCATGGCTTCATTCCAGGGAACATCTTTCATTCGCATATTGACCGTACCGGTCAACCCTGGCGAAAGAATGATATCAAATCCACTGATGTCCGAAAAAATCCGGATCAAGTTTCGAATATCTGCATTCTGGAATTCAAACGTCATGGTTTCTTTTTTTCCATACAACATGGGGTAGCAGGAATCATCTGGAGTTTTCTCGGCTTCGCTTAAGATTGTTGCCGCATCTTTAAGGTCCTCTGCTTCTACCTTTTTAATTTCACTTGGATCATTTGAAAGTGTGCTGGCCTCCGCCATTTCAAAAACTTCTGAAGTCAAGCGTATGGTCAGAGCATTATTGGACGGCTTTAATATTTCATAATTTGCCGCCTTATTGAGTGCGATTTCCAAACGCAACACACCCGCTTCTTCAAAATGCAACGGACGGATGGAATCGACCAGACCTTTTTTCACCTGCATTGTTCCCGACAAATTACCTTTTTCCATATTAGGAAAGTCCAGCACCAAACGAAGAGGATTCAGCAATTTGAATGCGGTGTATTGAATTGGCTGGGACGCTTCAATATTCACAACAGCATCTTCGCTTCCGGTAGAATCCGTATTCAACACAACAATACTGCCTTTTGATACCTGTGCCTGAACCAAATTCGGTTGGTCCCAACCTGAAACAACAACGCAGGCAATCAGCAATATAATTACCAAGGATTTTTTGAATGGATGCATGTTTTCCTGTTTTTATATTTTTTCTAAAAACTCAATTTTTAGAAGTTGAAATTTAAAACGCATAAATTCCTTTAATTGTAACCATTGTCAATAATGGTCGGCGTTACAAAAACCAGAAGCTCATCAATAGTATCCGACTCATTGAAACTTTTAAATAAAAGCCCAAGGAAAGGGATCTTGGAGAAAAAAGGAACCGCCTTCTTATTTTCAGCTACGTTACTGGTATAGATGCCTCCGAGCACTGTGGTGTCGCCATTTCCCACCAACACCTCCGTATGAGCTGTTTGAGTTGTGACTGCTGGCACACCTGTTGATGCAACAGTTGTCGTCGTATCGGCTCCGTTATTGGTCATGTCAATCGTCATATAAACTTTTTCATCGAAAGTCACATGCGGCACCACGGTCATACTGAGTTCCGCATCGATAAATTCAATGACGGTTCCTTCTGTTGAAACCGTTTGATAAGGAATTTGACGACCACTTGTTATTCTCGCCTCTTTATTGTCTGCCGTAGTTACCTTCGGGCTGGATAGGATGCGCCCTTTACCTTGCGTCTCCAGAGCCTCCAATTGAATCGCCACTGAAATCCCTTTGGCAATACTTCCCAATGTCAAACCAAAACCTGCCACGTTTCCAGTACCCGCTCCACCAATATTTGCTGATTGGGCCAGATCCACTAAAAACCCTGTCCCCGCTGAATCAGGACTCGCTAATTGCACAGAACTACCTGCAGTACCCGCGGTTGTGGCATTGCCCTGAGCCAGGGTTCCTGTGAAACCCCATTGGACTCCCAACTCCTGCGTGTAGGTTTTGTTGATCTCCACAATTTTCGCTTCGATCAAAACCTGCGCTGTTGTGACATCCAGAATACGGATGGTCTCCAGCATATCATCAACATATTGGCGAAGGTCATTCAATATAATGGTATTGGTACGGGCATCTACCGTAATACGGGAATCCACCCGTGTGCTTTTCAATGCATTCAAACTGGCTGAAAGTTCTGTGATTTCCGCATTGTTAATTCTCACCACCTCCGTAACCAGGTCTTCCGCGTTTTTTTGTGTCGCGAGGTCCGCAGCGTTTTGAGCTATCTTGGCGGAGCGTGCAGCCTCTTCTCCAGCCAGGGTGGCTTTTGTTGCAACGCGTACGATGTTTTTTCCCAGGCACTCTCGACCCATGGCATTGTTGGAAAGGATCACATCCATGGCTTCATTCCAGGGAACATCTGTCATTCGCATATTGACCGTACCGGTCAACCCTGGCGAAAGAATGATATTAAATCCACTGATATCCTCAAAAATCCGGATCAAGTTGCGAATATCTTCGCCTTGAAAATCAAGCGTGATGGTTTCTTTTTTTCCATACAAAATGGGATAACAGGAATCATCGGGTATTTTTTCGGCTTCGCTTAAGATTGCTGATGCATCTTTGAGGTCCTCTGCCTCATTCTTTTTAATATTACTTTTATCATTTGAAGAGGTGCTTTCTGCAGCCTTTGCCATTTTCAGAGTTTCTGAATGCAAACGTATGGTCAGGGTATTTTCGGTCGGTTTTAATATTTCATAATCCGCTGCCTTGTTAAGTGCGATTTCCAGACGCAACACCCCTGTTTCTTCAAAGTGTAATGGACGGATAGATTCGACCATGCCTTTTTTCACCTGCATTGTTCCCGACAGGTTGCCTTTTTGCATATTCGGAAAGTCCAGCACCAAACGAAGAGGATTGAGCAGTTTAAATGCGGTGTACTGAATCGGCTGTGAGGCTTCAATATTTATGACAGCATCTTCGCTTCCTGTAGAATCCGTATTCAATGCAACAATACTGCCTTTAGAAGCTTGTGCCTGAACCAGGTTTGATTGGTCCCAACCTGAAGTAACAACGGAGGCAATCAGCAATATAAGTAACAAGGATTTTTTGAATGGATGCATATTTTCCCGTTTTTAAATTTCTTCTGAAAACTCAATGGTTCTCTGGCGAGTTAAAATATTTCCCAGATAGTCACGAGATTTCTCAATCACAATAATTCTTTCAGGCTGGACTTCATCAACCTCTCCAAACCTGGGACCAATGAGATCTCCTTCATCCACCACATGGCCTTTGCTGTCTGACGTTTCTATCAAGGCTAAAGTTTTTGTGTTTTTTGAAATAATTCCCGTTAACTTTAAATTTTCGTATTCAGCTTGCAAAGGAGTTTTCGAAACTTTAGTTTCACTTGCTTTTTCCAGGACAACCCGGTAAGCCTCGATCACATCAGTATAATCATCATCACTCATTGCTTTGAGATCTTCCTGACTATTGAACAAGCGCTCATAATATTTCATTTTCTTAAAAAGTTGAGGCCGTTTAATTTCAATTTTATTCATTACATATAAAGAAATGGGTGGAATGTTTTCCAACTCGCCCCCGAATTGACGCGCCATCGATATTCCTACAGACTCTTCCGTCTGCACCGGCCCGGCATCGGTAAACAGTGGCTTAAAGGGATCGCGAAGTCGAACCAATAAATACCGCTGGCCTGCGGGAGCAAGTTCTCTCAGAAGTGGAAATTCTGGCCCTCCCTCATCAATTTCAATTAATAATTTCCTTTGCACTTTATGAACTTTGGTCAAAGTTTTTTTGGTTCCTTTTTCGAAACCCTGTAACTCTGAAAAAGTAAACCATTGACCCGCAGGGGATTCCAGGAACCGGGCATAGGCCTTTAAATCTTTTTCTTTAATATCCCTATAATCAAATAATCTATGAAGCCTGACTTGCTCCCTGATGTGCTCTGCCTTTTCCTCCTTCAACATCCTCATCACTTTGACAAACCGTTTTCCCTGCAACAAATCGTTAAAAGGAAACATCGAATCAACATAGGCTAGAAAAAGTGACTTTATATTTTCTGACAGAGCTTCTTCGGATACGATTCTCTCCACAATCAATAAGCGGGACTCATTTGGAGGTGTGATCATGATTTGCTTTACAAATTTATTTCGTTCCTTTTCAATATCCGGAGAATTAGCCTCTCTTTCAGCTTTTAAAATTTTTCGACCCGTTGGACTTTTGAACCATTCAATAGATTTATCCGCATGATCCTGGTCAAACCTTGCAAGAAAAGTTTCCTTCAAATTTCCTCGAACAAGGTTTGGCGCACTTCCGTGCCGCATAAGATTTTTAGCAAATCCGATCTGGCTCGGCTTTAATGCCATCGGATCAATATTCTTGTACCAACTAAGAGTAGTTTCCACCTCTAAGTAACGGGTATTTAATCCACTGAGCCAAAATAATTTTTCAATAGTTTTATCTTTAACTTTGATCCCTGCGGGCATTGCCCCCATTTTGGCCAGGGATTGTCCGCCCAGAG
This sequence comes from uncultured Nitrospina sp., assembly GCA_964510965.1. Lineage (GTDB taxonomy): Bacteria > Nitrospinota > Nitrospinia > Nitrospinales > VA-1 > UBA8687. The sequence continues at coordinate 24,544 of CAZECX010000027.1, forward strand.
AGAAATTCACCAGGACACATATGAAAAATAAAATTAGGATGTTTGCTTTTTTAACTCTTCTCATAACCTTTGACTCGTTTAATCAAACTACTTCAACCAGCGCTAATGCCCTGACCTCTTTTTCTTCTTCTTCTTTTTCTTAGGCGGCTTTTTTTTAGCCACTACGGGTCTATTATCTGAACCTTCTATAAAGGAGTAGGTTTTGGCTGTCATCACCGTTTGCAAAAGGTGAGCACTTTGTCCGGTGGGACCATTGGGTCCTATTATCGGCACTTGCAATGTTTCTAACGTTAAATTTTCGAAACTCACAAGCTGTAAAAGGTTTTGCATATACTCAAAAAAATCGAGAGTACTCCACAAATCTCCTCGCATTCTTATTTGAAGGGGAATCTCTTTATAGAAATCGTTTATCGAACCCTCGTTAAGTTCGAAATTTAATAATTCAATTTTTCGGTTTTCTCCAAAACTCGAAACTTTTTGCAACAATTCAGGCAGGTCATCAACAACCGGCATCTGTTTTTTATATGCTTCAAGTTGACCCGATACCCTTGCCAATCCCTTTGCAGTCAAATCCCCTTTTTTAACCATGGCCTTATGGCGCTTCAATGTTTGTTCTGCGCTTTTCTTTTTTTTAACAAGCTCCGTTAATTCAGTATTCGTAGCACTGAACAACGTAAAATAGTAGGCCGCAATGACCACCAGACCTATTCCCACAGCACCTGCAATTAGATGCATGAACTTGATATCTTCAAGAGTATCGTAAGGAATTTTGTCAAAAAGTTTATCCATAAGACTTTTATTTCTTTTTCTTTTTTTTATCTTGCGGCATGTAGCTATAAGCCGTAAAAGAATAAATGGGATAGCCTCCCATAATAGTTTGTGTTGATTTTTGTAAAAATGTCATTTTGTAATAAGGAATTTCCTGCAAATTCTTTATGTAATCTGCAATCAATTGTTCGCCCAAAGCGTTGCCAGTAATTTCAATAAATTCGTAATAAGCTTTTTCCTTTTTCTTACCTTTTCTCCTTTTTCTTTTTTTCTTTTTGGTCAACGCCGGGTTCCCAAAAAGAATGACCGGAACTTTTTTATCATTAAGTTTTTTTGCAGTCATCTGGGTAACACGATTCAACCACACCCCTGGAGGTACAGCCATATTCAAATCATTGACAATTTTACTGACCTGGAATTGCCCTCCTCGTAAACTGTCAATCCCTCCCACAATCTGCTCTTTTCGTTTTTTCGAGGATTGCATTTTCTGAATTGCTTTTACCTTTGGCTCCAGAGCTTTTACTGCCTTTTCTAGTTTTTGTGTTTCCCCTCGAACTTTATCCAGTTGAATTTGCGAAACCGCCCAATTGGCTAATACCAGCAAAATGATGACACAAATAATCGATGTAGCTTTGACAACACGTTTTTGTATTTCTATTTTTTTTAGTTCTTCGCGATAGTCGTGGAGATTTATTTGGATCATTTGTGGTCAAACCTCCTGGTAGCAAGGCCCATCGCAACCGTAGACAAGCCTGTCAACTCCGTGATCATTTCTCGATCAAAGTTTTTTGGATTGATTTTGACTCCCTGCATAGGATCCAGATGTTCAACAGGAACTTTCAAGAAATCAGCTATAAAGCCGTCTATCCCATGAATCAAACAACCACCTCCAGACAAAAGGATTCGTTCGACCTTGGTATTGGAAATGGTTGAAAAATATTCAAATGATTTTTGAATCTCCTCAAGGATTTTTTTATATCCCTGCACTATCAGTGCAAGAACTTCATCCTTATCCACCCCGTCCGGCAGGTACCCCCCTTTCATTCTATGGGTTTGGCTGAATGGGACCTTGAATTTCGACATAAGCATGGTTGAGCAATATCCACCTCCAATGGGAATGTCTCTCGTATAACCTATGGACCCATTTTGTAATATATTTACGTGGGTGAAGGAGTCTCCCAAATCAATCAAAGCGGTAGCACCCATTGTAGAAAGGTCGTTGTTTAGCTTGGCAGCATTCATCAATGCAAACACATCTAGATCAATTATGGCTGGCTTCAATCCCGCTCCGAGAAGGACATCCGTTCTCTCATCAATAACGTCTCGCTGAACCGCGACAAGCAAGGCTTCTACCATTGCTTCATCTGAATCTTCCTCTTCTTCATCCTCCTCTGTTTTTTCATCTTCCTTAGATTGACTGGAACTCCCATTTACCGGACCTAGAATTTGGAAATCCAACGCCACATCGTTTATATCGAAAGGAATATATTGTTCGGCTTCTTCGTTGATTTTCTCCGACAACTCCTCTTCCGTCATTTGGGGTATTTTTATTTTTTTAATAAAAACCGCTTCTCCCGAAACGGATGCAACCACAAAATTTGATTGAATTTTTTCGGCTTTTATCAGACTTGCAAGTGCTTCTGACACTTGACCCGGGTCTTTGATAGATCCTTCAACGATACTTCCCTCTTCCAGAGGCATCACACCCAGGCTGATCAATTCAAAATTGCCATCCTTCAATTCGGCAAGCTGCACCAATTTGATAGAGTGCGAACCCATATCAACTGCGACCAGAGGAGTTTTTTTAGATAAAAACATTCGTTTATTTCAAAAAATGGTTCGAGTTTGTTTATCAAACAATAAAAAGCAAACCTTATACCAACTCATCAAAACTGCTTAAATTGATCCAAAAAACAGATTTTCTGTTTAATATTTCTTTTAAAACTATAAAAGCGTATGAATTTGTATTTAATGTTTAAAAAAATCATACCTGCACCTTAAATTTGTCTTCCCAGCTAAAGTATCTGGCTTTAGTTCCGATAATCGAGGCGACCTCGTTTATCTGGAATCATTTTTTTAAAGGATTATTTTTCCATTGGCCTGAAAAAATAATCGATACTTCTGTCTTCTTCAGGCTTTTTTCTTACCTACTTTCTTTGGCAATGCAGGAGGATTTCCATTTTCATCCTCAAAAATTCGCGTTCGATCTGCCAATTTGTATCCCAGAGCTAAAATAATCTTTCGTTTTGTATCAAGCCGACATTCATTCCCCTTTTCAATCCGGTCTATGGTTTGAACGGTGACATCCGCTTTTCGGGCAAGTTCAGCCTTGCTCATCATTTTTGATTCGCGGATTTGTCGGACGCTATTGGTGATGGCCACAGTATTACCCCCCTTCAAATGGTTCTAGCGCATAAGGTTGTGCTTATTTAACTACTTTTTTTGGAATGTATTGACCTTATTTTAAATCCACTAATTTGTCAACAAAATTTTATAAATACTTTAAAATTTATATAAATTTAAACAAATTTAATGACTATTTCATCCCCAATCCCAAAACTATTAAAAACCGGTCTTTTTAAAGTTCGGTTGAAAACAAAGGCCAATTCCCTTACAGTCTTTTCTTATGAAACAAGTATTTTTAGAAACTTTTGGTTGCCAGATGAACGTGGCAGATACAGACCGGATGGAACTCATCCTGTTCCATTCGGGTTTTCGCCGGACCCAGGAAAAGGAAGACGCAGACCTGATTCTAGTCAACACCTGTTCGATACGCGAAAAAGCCGAGCAAAAAACATTTTCACTCTTTGGCGGTCTCAAACCTTTAAAGGCCACAAATCCCGACCTTATTCTTGGTCTGACAGGTTGCATGGGTCAGCAAGATGGTGAAAAAATGTTAAAACGCATGCCTTACCTGGATTTCGTATTAGGTCCCGATCAAGTGGAAGGTATAGGAAAAGCAGTTAACCAAGCGCGTGAATCAGAGAAGTCCTTTGTGTGGACGGGGTTCGATTCAGAAAAAATATATTCCATTCCAGAAATCTCAGGAGACCTGCCCCAGAAACCCGGTCCCAGTTCTTTTGTAAACATTATTAAAGGTTGCGATAAGTTTTGCACTTTCTGCATAGTTCCCTTCACCCGGGGACGAGAAAAATCGCGCGAGCCTGAAGAACTGCACCAGGAAATTCGTCACCTGATTAAACATGGAGCCAAAGAAATTATCCTTCTTGGTCAGAATGTTAATTCTTATGGCAAACGCGGTTTGGACAACCCGATCCCGTTTCATGAACTTCTATATGGAATAGCAGAAATCCCCGGACTTCAAAGATTACGATTTACCACCAGTCATCCGAACGACTTCACTCGGGAAACTATTCGTGCATACCGCGACATCGATGTTCTGGTAAATCATTTGCACCTCCCTATTCAAAGTGGCAATAACGAGATTTTGAAATCCATGCGCCGCGACCACACGGTCGAAGAGTACCTGGAGTTGATTGATGAATTGAAATCAGAAGTTCCTGATGTTTCTTTGACGACAGATATTATTGTTGGGTTTCCCGGTGAAACGGATGCTCAGTTTCAAGATACTTTGAAAGTAATGGAGCGGGTCGGCTATAGCAGTAGTTTCATGTTTTCCTATAGCCCAAGACCGGGAACTCCGGCCAATGAAATGCAAGACTCCGTCCCGGAGGATATAAAGAGGCAACGCCTCCAGGAAATCATTCAACTGCAAACCCGATTAACCGAAGAACAGGGAAAAACTTATAAGGGGAAAACTGTAGAAATGCTAATTGAAGGCAATTCATCTCGCCCAGGCTATTCCTTTAAGGGAAGGAACCCACAGTACTGGAGAATAAATGCCAAAGGCGATAAAGGCAGATTCCAACCCGGTGACATCGTTCATGTCAACATCGAACAAACCTCAGGCCACGGTTTAAGTGGAGTGATTCAGTAGATAGCTATCTGGGAATATATTTCTTCCTCTAGCATTGCAAGCTGTGGCACAACGACTTTAAGAGCCACTCTTAAATCACGAATGAATTTAAGTTCCGGCGGTTCATCACGTATCGAAAATCGACGCAAAGCATCGTTGCAAAATTGATCGAGCTCAATAATCTGGTTTAATATTTCCGCTGGTAAATCTTCGAGCCCCACATCCTGATCTTCCAGAAACCTCATTATTCCAACCAGACTCATTTTAATATCAACGGATTGCTCTCGCAGATCAGAAATAAGAAGAGATTCTTTGGTCTTCAAATCTTCACAAATTTCAAACAACATTTCCCGCAGGTTGCCATAAAACACTTCGTGTTGCCTCTTGTCCTTGAATAATTCTCCCTGTCCTCCGAACAAGAGGAAAAAAACCGTTTCCAATTTATATTTATCCGAAGACATGACGGTATAGAGAATGGATTTGAATTCCTGCGCATCGAAAGAAAGTTCCAAGTCCTGAAAAATTTCATTGAGAGTTCCCAACTCTCCTTTGATTGTTCGACGGTGGTTGCTCCGCACGAAAGGTCCCGACTCAGATTTCCAAACCGGGACCATTTGAACCCCGCCTGCTTCGCAACCAACCACTGTCCATTCCTGCAGGGACTCAAGAAAATCCGTCACAGAAAAAACATCGATATTTTTCAAGGTTTTTGGTTCAAGTGAAAAGAGAACACGTAACAATTGTTTTTCGAGTCCTTCAGAGCAGAATTTTTCGTCCTGGCTCAGGGGGTCCATCTGGGTAGCAAGGGCAAGGTAAAGCGAACGTTTGCGCAACCGTCCTGATCGTAATTCCCTGGAGGTGTAGGGCCGAACCTGAAAAACACCTTTTTCATAATCTACAAGATCAATCAGAAGTGCATCGCCAGGTTTACTGCCAAACTTTTTATAGTAATTATTCATATCCCAGGCGGTAACAGTCATACAACTTTTTCCTGGAACTTTTTCATTTATTTTTATTTCTTCAGGGAAATTTCCGCAATACTGATAAAATGAAGCGACATCCTGAATAAAAAAAGTTTGTTTTATTTTTTGAATTTCATTTCCATCAGGATCCAGAAAGATCAGGTCTTCTTCTTTTAGATCCGCCAAAAGAAATGGCATGAGGCGGTGCCCGGGAATCAGCATTCCCTGCTTTAACTCCCAAGTTCCTAATTGGAATGAAAGGGAAACATGGCTGATTTTTTCAATCACTGTCCGGCAGGGCACGAAATCATTTTCTTTTACCCCAATCAAACAATGGTGATTAAGTAAAATTCGCCTCACCTTTTTAAAGGCAGACTCTGATATCTGCTTTTGCCAGCGGCATTCAAGGTTTTTTGCGAAATCATTGATCGTAAAAGGGCTTTTTGATTCGCGAATGATTTCTTCGGCCAACTTATTGAGGGTTATTTTTTTTGTCATTTGCAGGATGGGTTTCAAAGTTGCAGGATAAATGACCCGATGGGAAGAAGGGTCAAGCAGACCTTTTTCAAAAAAGGTGAGGCCAGACTATCACAAAAATATTCCTGTGTTAAGCAAAGGATTTGTACTTTTCTCCAAAAATTCAAATTATTTGATTTTGAAATACCGTGAGGCTAATATTATCTTTAAATCCAATTGACCACTATTATTAAAGCTGGAGATTTTACATGGCCTTAAATCTGGAACCCATATATCAGGACATTTTTGCAAAATTAAAAA
>CAZECX010000028.1:0-30383 GCA_964510965.1 uncultured Nitrospina sp.
AGATGGAAATCATCCGTTGGCAGGGGAGACATTGCATTTTTCCATTGAGGTTGCCGGTGTTAGAGATGCCACACAGGAAGAGTTAACCCATGGGCATGCGCATGGTGAAGGCGGAGCGCATCATCACTAGTCCCAAACGGGCCAGGTAAAATTTGGGGATTACCGTAAAAAGTTTGACGATCTTTTTCAGTACTACGGGAATAGACCTACAATTAGCGGCGGTTGGTCGCCTAGGCAAGGATGGTGTTTTCCAGGTTTGCGTCCTTGGTAATGGCTTTGGCGAGATTTGCATCAACGAGGTATGCGTCAGACAAATTTGCTTTGGTGAAATTTGTTCCATGTAAATTCGCCTCAAGTAAAAAGGCGTTTTTGAAATTTGCGCCTTCGAAATTTGCATAAGTAAGATCAGACCCTTCGAGATTGACTTCTTCACCTAGCATTCCTGCGCATTGAGCATCTTTTAAGTCCGCACCAACCAGATTGGAATTGGTCAGGTTAACATCGGTAAAGGTGCAGGAGTTTAAATCAGCATATTTTAGGACAGAACCTTTCATATCCACTTCTGTCATTTTAGAAAAGCTCATGTCGGAACCCCTTGCATTGATTCCCCCTAATCGGCATTTTGAAAAAATCGCTTGTTTGAGAAACGCATAAAGCATTCTTGAAAATGCAAAATTGGAATTATCAATGGTAGCGGAATAAAAACTTGAATGTCCTAAATTTGCACCTTGGAAATCGCAGTCTTCCAGTTTGGCTTGAGAAAAATCGCAGCCGGTAAGATTCGCATTTTTAAAACTACAACCGACGAGGGTGGCCTCTTCGAAAGTTACTCCCTCAAGGGTGGAACTTGTAAAGTTCACATTTTTGATTTTTGCTTTTTTGAAAGAACTTTTGTCCAAAGAAGCCTGAGAGAAATCTATTTCACGAAGCTCGGCTTCTTCCATAACAACATCCATCAATGTTGCAAAGACAAAGCTGGCACCATTTAAGCTCACGCCTTTAAGGTCGAATCCGCTAAAATCGCCGCCATCCTGTTTTGGTTCTTTAAGAACTAAAGCAATAATTTCGTCTACATTTGACATTTAAATTTATTCTCTCTGTTGTGCTGGTGGAAGAAGGGCGTTCATGGTGCGCTGAATCTTTTGTGGATTCACCCGATCATGGATACCCATGACACCCACTCTTATTGCTCGAAACAAAGTTCCCTCCATTTCTGTGCGGGAACCGAGTTTCGCTGCCAGGGGTGTCAAAATTAGATTTGCTAATAAAAGGCCATAGAAAGTTGTGATCAATGCGGTTGCCAGAGCCGGTCCGATGGTGGAAGGGTCATCAATATGCATTAACATTTGGATTAGACCAATGAGTGTGCCTGCCATACCGAAAACCGGGGCTTGTACAGACATGAATCTGAGAACTTTCTGCCCTGAGTTATGGCGATCCATCATGGCATTAAGCTCTCTTTCCATGAGCTCATGAATTTCTTTTGCGTTGTAACCATCCACGATCATTGCCACTCCACTTTTCAAAAATCGATTGTCCAGTTTACTTTCTTCGTTTTCGAGTTGTTTCATTCCTCCTGAACGGTATCTTGAAGCCAATCGCATAATATCGTCCACATAATCTTCCGGCTCGTAAATTCCGGGTTTGAATGCGTTTTGGATGACCGGAATCATTACGGTGATCTTTTTTGAGGGAAAGGCTATGAAACCGGTTGCCACTGTTCCGCCAATAACGATCAAGGCACTATTTAGATTAATAAAAATTCCTGCATCCCCGCCACGGATAATAGCGATAACGATAAGGAACACCCCTGACAATACACCCATCAGGGTGCCGGTATCGATTCCCGTAGCCTCTTGGCGCTCTTCCTGCTCTGCGCCTGCTGGGGCCTCTGCTTCTTGTGTAGCTGCTGCCATACGGCCTTATTGAATAACTTTGATTATATATTTATATTAACTGGCTACCTTTTCTGATAAAGCTTGAGACTTTATCAGCAGTGAGCGGACAATGTAGTTGTTCAGCCAAGCTATTTGTAGTAATTCTTTTCGGCCGCTGGGAATATAAACCTTAAGAAATTCCGGTTTTTCAACCTTTTCAGGTGCTAGTTGAGGGGTTAGTTCCCCAAAGCATCGTGCCATACAATTTAGCCCTGTATATGTTTTGCAAAATAGTTCCCCCCACGATGTTAGATAAGTTGTTGTGATGCTTTTAACTCTATCAATGCGTCTTGATATGAATTTGTTCAACTCATCATTACTCTTGCAATCATTAATGTTTCCCATCGTTATCTCCGGCGGTGGCGGAGTTCCAAAGTCTATAAACATAAATAGTTGGTTGACTTTGGCATCGTCCAGCAAGTCTTCATTGGACAGGGCAGCTATATTTACGGATGCGATAAAATGACTCAATTGACCCAATAAAACTTCGAGATCGCTGTCCTTCATGGCGTTCCCCTCAGCTCTTAACATGATTTGCGTGTTTTCATTATAAAGATTATTGAAAACGGTAAAAGCCATTAAAAAAGGGAGGGTGCTGGATTTTTTAATAATGTCGTCATCATCTATTTGTTCCAGGAATGCTCTGGTTCTTCCTCTAATCAAATACCAGGTTGCCTTGTCGCGTGTGGTTTTTTGTTCCAGCAAAAATGTTAATTCCGTTTCAGCTGTCTTTCCATCCACCAGTGCGCCGAGGTTATCCACTTTGTTGGGAGCGGTTCTGTAAAAACTAAAGAGTTTTCGACCGAGAAGATGGGTATCTTTTTCAGTGATCAAACTTTCACTGGGGTCGAGCGATTTATTTTTTTCTGAGATATTTTTATACGATGCCATTAGAATCTTGTTTATTTTGTTGCCCAGGTCAACTTTATGCATCATTTGCCAATTGCCATAATTGTTGAGCCGTTCAACCTTTGCAGCATCCCATCCCCAGTCGTTCAGCATATCTATAAGAACCATTTTCCTCCAGACCTTGCTGCCTTTTTCCAATTCCTCTGGTGTGACCTGAGTACCCACCTTAAGGTAAAAAGCGTGTCTTAAGGCGTCAACAGCCTCTTCATCTTTAGATTCTTTAAAAAATTGTTGAACGCGTTCGAACATCACCAAGTATGGGTCGATATCCAGATAGGGGATATCGCCAAAATATTTGTCTTTTATTTGGTGGCACAGAAGATTAGATTTAGTATTTCCAAACATATATTCTTCGAGTATCCCCATTTTCATGAGGGTTTTGAATGGAGATTTGAAGGATTTGATCAAAGCCCAAATGGCACCGCCAAAGTACTCCCCCTGTGATATGTCATCAACATTTCCCATGTCGATAAACTCTTCGCGTTTTAACAGGGTTTCACCGTTTTGCAATTTTTGATAAAGCTTGTCATATCTGTCGTCATCACTATCTACAGGAGAAATCAACCAGAAGGGTACTTTTCCTGTAACGATAATCATGGTTCTATACATTTCCTCCTTAAGGAGTTTAGCAAGTGCGGAACCAGTACTTTCACTATCACTTTCACCGAAGATATTGTTTTTAACTTCTTCGTAGTCATTTATAAAAAAGTGGGTTTCTAAATTATAGTTGTCCCATGTCCATGTTTCGATTAGGTTTAGTTTTTTCTGAAAAAGCTTCATGCTTTCTTCAGTAAAATCCTTTTTATCGATGAGCAGAGTATAGTCCAGGTCAGATTTTTTCGTTTGCGCGATGGAGCCTACACTTCCCATCAGAAGAGCGGTATGGATGACGGGATTTAATTCAGGATTTCTACGCATAATGACATCGGGAAACATTTTTTCCATCGCATATTGAGCTTCCTGGTCTAGCTTGAAATTATGTATTCCACACGGAGGATTCCCTTCAAAATAACCAGGCAAACCTTCCTGGTGAACATGCAATAGTCTTGGAATGATCAGGAAGATGGTCTGGTCTATTTCAGAAAGGGTGATCAGGTTTCGATGGATTTTAAACCTGTTGAACCTTAGAAATGATTGTCGGTTAGCATAAAGTGCTTCTTCATCAGGTAAATGGGTTTGTTTGTCTGACAGAGAAGTTTGTTTGTCTGGGATTGAAAGCTTTTCTCGAGCGTTTTTTATTTGTTCCTCAGAAAATTCAAGAGGGGCACTCTCTGGTGTTTGGGCTTCTGCCGAGTCCGTGCTTTCAGGAACGCTGCTCTCTGGCGTTGTTTCTTCAGGAGTATCCATTTTACCTTACCTGTTTTTAATATGCGTAAATAAACCTAACTAGATTTTATAAAAAAATATTCTTTAATCAAATAGAATTCAAAAATACTAATTGTTCTTTGCGGGTGCTTGGACCTCGGGTTTTCCTTTTGTTGTTGTTTTCCCGCCTATTAGTCCACCGCCATCTTTCCCATCTTTCCCATCTTTTTGTGCTTCCTTTTTTGCAACTTCAAGAGCTTTAAGTATTTTGATTTCAACGCGACGATTTGCCGCACGATTGTCATCGTTGCTATTTTCCAACAGCGGACGAAATTCCCCATAACCCGTTACGACCATTCTGTCTGGGGGAAAGCGCATTTTCTCAATAATAAATCGTGCCACTTTCGATGCTCTTGCGGCCGAGAGTTCCCAGTTTGAAGGAAACTTGGCGCTTTTCATTGCCACATTGTCGGTATGTCCGTCTACCATTAGTTGCTTAACACCTTCTTTCATATCTTCCTGTATGGCGCTTATAATCAGGTCTTCCGCCCCTTCGCTAAAGAAAGCTTCTCCCGGTGCAAATAAGTCGGAAGTGGGAAGTCGATGAAGAATGGTTCGAGTGTCACTTCGAACCAGACTTTCTGCGTCAACATTATCTTTTACCAATTCTCTCACCCTTTGAAGCATTTTCAACTCGTCTTTGCTTAATCTTACATTGACGCTTTCAATGCGCATTCTTTTTGTCTGGAAAGAAGAAAGGGCTTCTGCAAATCTGTTTTCATCCAGTTTGGATACGGTATACATCAGGACAAAGATAACCAGCAGAAGGGTAACCATGTCGGAATAGGTGATTAAAAAGTTCTCCAGTCCTGAAGAGAATTCGGCTGTTTGTGCCGCACGACTATCACTACCGGTGAAACCACTATCCTCACCCCCTTTACCTCCACGACCTTTTTCATCTTCGAGCAGGGTGATCTTCATATCCATTTCAGCATTATCTTCTTTTAGCATTTCAAGCTCGACGATCATCGTGCGTCGTTCCTTTTCCAGATCGTCGACTTCCTCTTTTAACTCCTGAATGATTTCAGAGGGCAACATGCCATCTTCGCCCGCATCCAAACCGCCATAAAGCATGTCCTCATATTTTTTGATTAATGTGTCTTTTTCCATAACAATATCTTCCGTTACCACACCAGAAGACGTGGAGGTTTTTTTTGCTTTATTCAATTCGCTTTTAAGTGTTTCAACTTTTTTCTTTAGGTTATCCACAGTGCCCGTGTCTTCTCTAAGGCGTTTTAACTCTTTCATCAAAACATCGCGTTCTCTTTGAAACTTTTTGTTGGATTTCTTTTCGTTTTCCACTCTTTCTCTTAGTGATTCTGTGCGAACTTTTAGTTCTTCGATTTTGCTGGCTACCTTTTTGCTGATTTTTTGTTCAATTTCCTTGGTTAATTCGGCTTCTTCCTCTTTTTTTTCTTTTAGCCCTGCTTCCACACCCGCATGTTTTGCGAGGCGGGCAGCTGAAGCTTCGTTACGCTGGACTTCTGTTTCCTCCTGTGCCTTTTTTACTTCTTCTTTGAGCTTTTTAGTTTCTTCTTTGTTAAAGCTTATGAGATCGCGGACTTTTTTCGTAACTTTTCCATTTTCCTCAGTGGCTTTACGCAACTCGACTGACTTTATTTTGAGTTGCTCCTTGATCATTTGAATGGAATCCATGTTTCGCATAAAAAGTCCCTTATTTCAGTTGTTTATCGGATGAAAATGGTCAAAAGGTTATAAAAAAACAATTATTTATAGCCAATTTCCCAGACTGAAATAGCGGTAGAATTTTATTGAAAAGTTTAAGCAGATGCTCTCTTGTATAATAGCAACCTAGCCATGGATTTGGGTTGAAATAAATGAAAAAATTTCAGCTTTGATGCTATATATGAAACAGGGTTGAATTCCCCGTTCAATTTTCTCAATTAGATTATTAGATAGTTATCCATAAATTATTGAAAAATAAGCCTTAAAAATGAATTTTTATTTAAATCGAAGAGTGGTGACTGTACTTTTTTTGGGATTTTCTTCAGGACTTCCTTTGGCCTTATCCGGCGGTACATTACAGGCTTGGCTCACGGTTGAGGGGGTGGATATTCGGACGATAGGGCTATTTAGTCTTGTGGGGTTGCCGTATACCCTTAAATTTCTTTGGTCGCCTATAATTGATCGTTTTGCTATTCCCATTTTTGGAAGACGCAGAGGTTGGATAGTTCTTTGCCAGGTGGGTTTGATTGGGATCATTTTGGGAATGAGTGTTACATCGCCTCAAAATGCTTTATGGCTCCTTGCGATCCTGGCTTTTTGCCTTACCTTTATTTCTGCATCTCAGGATGTGGTTATAGATGCCTATCGAACAGAGGTTCTCAAAGAACGTGAGCGTGGTATCGGGGCAGCCGTTTCTGTCACGGGTTACCGGGTTGCAATGTTGGTGTCAGGGGCATTGGCTTTGATTTTGTCTGAATATTTGGGTTGGAGATCCACCTATATGTTAATGGCTCTGATTATGTCGTTTGGGATAGTGGCGGTTTGGCTTGGTCCCGAGCCTGAGGATCCAGGAGTTCCTCCTGCTTCCATGAAAGAAGCGGTTGCTGGCCCTTTTGCGGAGTTTTTTTCTCGCCCCGGTGTTTGGTCTTTATTGGCTTTAATAGTTCTGTATAAATTGGGGGATGCCTTTGCAGGAAGCCTGACCACAACTTTCCTGATTCGAGGTGTCAATTTTTCTGTGGCGGAAGTGGGCGCTATCAATAAAGGCATGGGCCTGGCTTCAACCATTATCGGAGCCCTTTTCGGCGGTTTGCTCATGGCTCGATTGCGTTTATTCAAATCCTTGCTGATTTTTGGAGTTTTGCAGGCTGTATCGAATCTTTCATTTATGGTTTTAGCTATAGTGGGGAAAAATTATCCATTGATGATTTTTACCATTGCCTTTGAAAACCTTGCGGGAGGAATGGGAACGGCAGCATTCGTTGCGTTTTTGATGACTTTATGTGATCACCGATTTACGGCAACACAGTTTGCCTTACTTTCTGCTTTGGCCTCATTGGGTAGGGTGTTTGTAGGGCCTCTTTCTGGTATTTTGGTGGATGAAATGGGTTGGACTATATTTTTCTTTACCACTTTTCTTTTTGCTTTGCCGGGACTGATTTTGCTTTGGGTGATGAAAGAAGTAGTGAAGGCGACAGAAAATGAAACAGCTAATGAAATATGACAGAATTCATCTACCTGCATGGTTTTGCCTCGGGGCCCAATTCAAATAAGGCTCGGGTTTTTAAAAAACGATTTGAAGAGTTGAAAATACCTTTTCATATTCCTGATTTACAGGAGGATGATTTTGAAAATTTAACTTTATCCCGTCAAGTAAAATTGGTTCAGGAAATAATAGATAGAGATAGGCATAAAAATTTCTGCTTAATTGGTAGTAGTATGGGTGGGTATTTAGCAAGTCTGATTGCACAAACAAGAGAATCAGTAAAAGCCCAATATCTTATGGCTCCCGGTTTTAATTTTCTAAATCGTTGGAGAGAAAAACTGGATTTATCCCAAACGACTCAAGACTTGATCCCGGTGTTTCATTATCGCTACAATAAAGAAGTTTTTTTAAACACCTATTTGTTTCAAGATGCAGAAATCTGGGAATCGCTACCATTCGAAAGAAAAATCCCTACCCTTATTGTCCATGGTTTGCATGATGAGACAATAGATATAGAGGAGTCGAGAAACTTTGTAAGCGAACATCCAGGTTGCCAGTTGAAGGAGCTGGACAGTGACCATGGTTTATTATCCTGTATAGACTGGATCGTTGAAGACTGCCTTGGGTTTTTTAAGGGGCAGGGTTTATTGTGATTGCCCCAAATAGCCGTGCTTGACAAACGGCGTTCTTTTTGACAAAAATGAGGCATATAGGGCAATATTTTAGCAAGCATGTAAGCGTTGATCGAAATACATAGAGGATTGTGATCCTTATGAACAACCGAATTCTTTTAGTAGATGACGACCCAGAGCTTTTAGCGGCTTTAGAACTCAAGCTTGGCAAAGAAGGTTTTAAAATTGAAACGGCTCCTGACGGAGAAGTTGCGCTTGAGATCATACGAAAAAAGCTACCTGATTTGGTTATTTTAGATGTCAATATGCCCAAGTTAAATGGCATGGAAGTTTGCAAGGCCCTTCGCTCTGATGAGCAGACCCGAGATCTTGCAGTTATTATGTTGACAGCACGGGACGATGAAATTGATCGCGTATTGGGGCTAGAGTTCGGTGCCGATGACTATGTCACTAAGCCTTATAATGCCAGAGAATTGATTCTTAGGGTTAAAGCTCTATTAAAAAGAATCTTTCCTGTTCAAAATTCTCCGAGCGCCAAAAATTTGTTCCAGATAGGAGTTTTGTCCATCGATTTGGGCAAACATGAAGTTCAGGTTGATAACGAGGTGGTGGAATTAACCTTAACCGAGTTCAAACTTCTCGCTCATCTCATTCAAAATCAGGGGAAAATTAAAACCCGTGATTTTCTTCTAGAGCAGATTTGGGAATATGGAGATGGTGTGTTTTCACGGACCATTGATACCCATATCCAAAGGCTTCGAGCAAAGTTAAATGATGCCGGTAAATACATTAAAACCGTTCGTGGCGTGGGCTATAGATTTGAATTTAGTGATTGACCTTTAAAACCTCCTTCCTTTTTCTTAATCTTTCTCTTCACATTTTCTACTAACTTATCGGTAGCCAGATACCCTGCATTGCTGAAAATGCTTGTATTTCTAACAATAGCTTTACGCAACTGTAACCTCTCCTTGATTCTTTTTTAACAAAATATCCTTATGATGATCAAAGTAGCTGGATAAAGCCTTTGGCTACACCCACGGAATGTGATGGTTGATTAAGGATCTAAACAGGAGGAAAAGAGACATGGTAAAGCAACCTGAAAATGTCAAAACAACGGGGCAAAGATTGCGTGCTTGGAGAAAGTCGGTTCCATTGAAGTTAATGGAATTGTCAGGAAAAATTCGCGTATCACAAGGTTCACTATCCGATTTGGAAAATGACAAGTCTTTGCCATCTGCCACGACTTTGGCCAACCTTTCTATATATACAGATCTTAATATTTACTGGTTGCTGACAGGTAAAGGGCCGGTTCATAAAGGGCAGGACTCTGAATTGGAAAGAACGACAGAAACCTCCAGACTTTACGAAGATTTTTTATATTTAATGCAGGACAGGAAGTTGAAGGCCCTGGTTGAAAAGCTTGTGCAAATTTACCGGGAAGGGGATGTGGGAAAGAGGGCGCAAATTACAGGCTTTCTATCTGCTCTTGGTTAATAATGTTTGACTTTAAAAAGCACTTCTTTCAAAAGGCGTTATTTCTCCATACTCCACCACTTTAGGCTCTTCTCCTTCAATTTCCTTTTTTCTCGCCGCCGCTTGAACACGCATTCTCATTTCTTCAATTTTTCGAGCTTCTTCTTTTTCTTCAGCTAGATTCCTTTCTTTATAATCTTTTACTGCCAAGGCTATCTTTTCTCTCATAGCTTTCTTTTTTTCGGACTGAATTTCCTCAATCCGGGCTCTTTGATTTTTTATCAGAAAGGAAGTAACAATTTCCTGGTTGAGTTTGATTTTTTTATAGCCTTTAACTAGCTTTCGAATGGCTTCTTCTTTTTGTTGTTCTGTGGTCTTCATGTTGAAGTTCCAGTCGAGGTTATATACTGCAAGCTCAGCCCGTGCTGCACCATAACGATATTCTCTTTGCTCATCTACTTTTAAATACAGTGTCCCTTTTTTATTTTTTACAAGTGCATAGGAATCCACATCTGGATGACCATGAAAACGGTAGACAGATCTCAATTCACTAGCTGCGAGATCCATGATGAAAGGATTCATTTTTAAACCGTTTCCAAGGTCAAAATGATCTTTTAAAGATTGTGGGTCTATCAGGGTGTTTCCTTTAACTCGAACCTTTTTTACAAAAGTATCTTTTGCCAGTGATACCTGGGAGAATCCGAGTACTAAAAAGTTTATAAAAATAAAGCCTACCGCTTTTCTAATTAGATTTAGTCTAAAAAGCTTCATATTTCCTTTTTCAAAATTACTTCAATGGATTTAAAAGATGGTGTTTTTGATTGTGGATCAACATTTCTTGGAACTAATACATTACTTTCCGGGTAGTACATCATAATATTGCCTGCTTTAATCGGGTAGGCGACTACTTTTTGATTGATCATACTACCCGTTTCATTATTAACAGCCACCCGGCTGCCTTCCTGAAGGTTCATTGCCTCCATATCATTTTTGTTCATCAACACAACATTTCTACTGGAAATACCGCGATAACGATCTTCGGTGTCGTAGACCACCGTGTTGAATTGGCCTTCAGATCGAATGGTCATTAAAATGAACCTATTATGGCTATTCTCCCTAACGGCAGGGATCTTACAGACTTTAAAATAAGCTTTACCGGCAGAAGTCGGGAATTGGGGATTATGAAGTATTCGACCCCCAATATGGAACTCTTTTCCTGTTTTATCTATGTCCTTTAACTCTTCAAATCCGGGTATTACATCACCAATCAGATGACGAATATTCCCTGTTTTGGTAAATTTATCCCAGGGTAGAGGGGTATTGGAAAGGACTTTTTCAGCAATCTCGGAAACGATTTTTACCTCACTTCTGGGTCCAAGGTAACGCGCGGGGCCCCCTTCACTCAATCGAACAAAGCTGAACATACTTTCCTGGGTTGTGGGCTCCGGCTCCTCATCTCTAGCGACAACAGGAAGGACAAGGGTGGTTTTACCACGTCCTAAAAAGTGTCCCTGGTTTAGTGTGGTGTTGAGATACAGCATAAAGTCTACTTTTGATAAAGCTTCTTGGGCAAAATTGGAGTCGGGATTAGAACCATATAAATTTCCACCAAGGTTCCATGCAAATTCAAACTTTCCACGATGCGCGGCTTCCATACAGCCGAGGGTATCGAGTCCGGGCTCCAATGGGAGGGTTACTGGAAATTTTGATTCCAGATTCTCTAAGATTATTTTTTTTAACTGTGGTGTGAAACCCATAGACCCAATTCCCTGAACATTGCTATGTCCTCTGAGGGGCAGCAGCCCGGCATGCTTTCTCCCTACCATTCCTCGTAAGAGGGTAAGGTTGACCATGGATTGAACATTGTCCACACCAAAGGCGTGGTGTGTGATTCCCATCGCCCATGCGAAAACCGTATTCTTGCTTTTCGCGAATATCTTCGCGGTTTGTTCTATTTCCTTTTTGGAAATCCCGGAGGATTTTTCCAGGGTCTTCCATGGGATATTTTTTATATGGTTTTCCAGTTCTACAAAATTTTCAGTATGGTTGGCAATAAACTCATGACTTAAAAGAGATGGGTTTGATTCAGCCAGATCAAATAGTGCTTTGGCGATTCCGGTGAATAGAGCGATATCCCCACCAATTCGAGGTTGTAAATAGACACTGGCGATTTCCGATCCGAATAAAAGGCTACGCAGATCTGAAGGAACACTGAAGTTTTCCAGTCCGCGTTCACGCGCCGGATTCACCACGATCACTTGACCCCCGCGTCTTCGAACATTCATTAGAGTTCGAAGGAAACGTGGGTGGTTAGATGCGGGGTTGGCGCCCACCAGGAAAATCAAGTCCGAATGGTCCAGGTCATCCAAATCAACGGTTGCGGTACTTGTCCCCAGGCTTTGTTGGAGCCCAACTCCAGATGCTTGATGGCAATAGTAGGAACAATTGTTGACATTATTAGTGCCAAATTGTCGCGCAAATAATTGGAGAAGGAATCCCGCTTCATTACTGGATCGACCGCTGGCATAAAAAAAGGATTTACTGGGAGGGGTGGTATTGATTTTTTCAATGATCCTCTGCATGGCCTCCGCCCAGGAAATTGGGCGATAGTGGGAGCCATTTTCTTCGCAAAGTATAGGGGATACCAGTCGACCACTCAATTCGAGTTCACGTGGAGTCCAATTAGATAAAGTATCTACGGAATTATCGCTGAAGAAATTTTCCGGCAAGGCTCCCTGCATATCTGAAGCCTGGGCCATGAAGGACTTGTTGCATACCGCGGGGAAATGTCCTTGCTCATCCCTCATACCACCATTTTGCCCACCCATGCCGAGAGCGCAGCTTTTACAATTGTTGCGGGATGCCAAGGCACGCATCATGGGCCAGAATCCACCAGCGCGGCGTGCCATTTTAAGGGAATAGCGAATCGCGCCCCAACCTCCTGTTTTTCGTGGTAGGGCCATGTGAATTCTCCTGCAAGAAAGAGGTTAGTTTATGGGAAGTCAGGCTTCCAAGCCATATTTTTGTCAAACCATCCAAGGTCGGCTTTATTTGTTTGGAAATTAATTTTACTTTCCATTGATAGAAAGGCAAGGAGTAGTGAAACTAATTTGTAATTCGATTTAGTCATAAAAAACGGGAGCAAAATTAAGCTAGGTTTTCAGGTGTAGATAATTTGCAACTTTAAAAGTCCACCTTGAATTAGGTTTGGTTCTATTCCTATTAACTTTTTCTGTTTGATTTTGATGTTATCGTCTTGGCCTTGTAACCCCTTGAATTTATGAAATTATTATGACATTATTAGACGTTGAAACCGTAGTTTTCTAGCCTTGTTTTTAAAAAAAACCGATCACATAGAACTAACCTTCTAACTATCCAATTGAAAAATAATTGTTGAAGATATTTAAATGGAATTAAAAAGAACTATCTCGGCGATAAGTTTTCTATCGCTTATTTTGATAAGCTTCGGTATTAAACTCATTGAATTTGATAATCCCTTTTCGGGGTTTCATTTGCTAAGGCAATTGGACAACTTGGTTGCCATAGAAGAATACTTCCTGGAAGGTATAGGATTAAAGAGACGTGGAGTTGCTGGGGGTTATTTGGTCTTTGAGTTACCGGTTTATCAGGCTCTTGTTGCATTTTTATCTTCTTCCATGGAGGAGATTCTTTTTTATGCCAGAACCATAAACTTGGTGTTTGCCTTTTTGAGCATGATTTTATTATTTAAAATTGCAAGCATTTGGTTTGATACAAAAACGGCAATTTATTCCACCCTGTTTTTTGCGTTTGCCCCCCTGAATTTGGCATATCACAGAGCCATTATGATGGATATTTCTACAATTTTCTTTTGTCTGACGGCGACATGGCTTTTGCTAGAGTATTTAAGAGACAAAAATAGAATATGGGTTCTTCCTTTGTTTGTGATTGCTGGAGGGTTGTCTGTCGTGACGAAGGCCTTATATTTTTTTCCTGTGGGGGCCATTGCGTTAGCTAATTTTATTACTCAATATCGGTCTCCCTTTTCTACTAACGCGGTAAATTACATAAAGAAAAATGTAGGGCTTGTTATCTCCTTTATTCTTATTGTCGGTACATTGATTTGGTGGATGGAGGTTGTGAAATCTGCCAATGGGCCAATAGGAATACCTGATAACGGATTATTTACATTTGTGTCAAACTGGAGTTTTCTGTTTTCTCTTAAGTATTATTTCGTACTTTTTTTTCGCTTTACTCTGCTTTTATTAAATCCATTTACCTTTCTACTGTTTATACTTGGAATAGTTGTAATTTGGATGCGATACCGAGATAAAGATTCCATCGCTTTTCCAATTTTAATTCCTTTTTATTTTTTAATTTTTGGTCAGGTTAACGGGCCTCATGAATACTATGCTCTCATAATGGTTCCATACTGCTCAATAGTTGCTGGTGTTGGTGCAGCTTGGCTGGAAGAAAAATTGAATGATAGCAACCTCATAAACAAACGCGAGCTGACACAGGGGATTTTAAGTGTTTTTTCTTCAGTAGTTTCAATTTTGATATTTTTTTTAAACTTTCTTGTGGGATCCCCAAACCTTAATCAGAAAACGGTACAGATTAAGCAAGAAATGAGTACAGTCCTTGAACCCAGGCAGATAGCTCATGTATATATTAATAAGTCAAATTTTGCTCTTGTAGATTATATAAAATACAATCGGGGATTGTATCTTTTGTATGCAATGAATGTGAGGTCGAAGGGCGAAATTAGGGTTTATGGGAAACCCATAACATCAACTGAGATTTTATATGCCTTAGGGCAGTTTGGCACTGCGGAATTTACCCAAGGTGAAATTCCAAAAATTAATATACAGGTTTTGCGACAGAATCAACTAAAAAACCTGAGATATGTTATGTTTTATAGATATTTTGAAGATCAAAGATCTCAGATTAAGTCAGGCATGTCTGCGTTTAAAATCTTTTACGAGTCTGGTGATTGGATAATTTACGACCTGAATATAGAAAGATGAGAAGAGTCGATGTTTAGTCGGAACCATTTACCGTTATCATTAAGTGATTTATGGGAAGTAAATTAGGAAAAAATAAATATCTATTTATTAGAATCAAGATTGCTCTTTCTATGATTATGAAAAGAAAGGTTTCTTTTAAAAAGATTTTTAACGCAACGCATTGTTGGATTGCTCAAAAATTTCGTTTTGTAAAATCATCTAAGTTCCCATTCATAATAAATTTTGAATTGTGGAATGAATGTAATGCCCAATGTACATTTTGCAGAAGTGAAGATGGCGAAATTTATGACCTTAACCCTAATAATTCAGGGAAGGATGCTATTGAAAAGGGAAGAATGCCCCTTAAAGTTTTTAGTGAAATTATTGATCAGTCAAAGGATCATATACTTCTTGCAGTTCCATATGTTAATGGCGAGCCTTTGATGTATCCGGATTTATATGAAGCACTAAAGTTTGCATCCGACAGGAAAGTGGCAACATTGATTTCAACTAACGGTGAGTTGTTGACGGAAAAAAATATTAAAAAGCTTTTAGATTCCTCTTTAGACTTTCTCAAAATTGCCATAAGTGGTTTCTCGCAAGACATTTTTACTATCCAGCATAGAGGCTGCGATATTGAAAAGATCAAGGAAAACATGAGAAATTTAGCGCGTATGAGAGACGAGGGAGGGTATGAAATTTTAGTTATGTTGGACTATATTTATTACGAATACAATGCGCATGAATATTCTGAAGCCCTAGAGTTGGGCAGGGAGCTAGGTTTCATAGTCAGTCGTAGACCAGGGAATTTGCATAAGTTGGCTGAAGAACATCCGGAATTAGCCCAAAAAGAGAAACCACAGGATGATAATACAAACCTGCCAATAAAGGATCTTTGTGACTGGCCTTGGAAAGTTATGACTGTTAACTGGGATGGAAGTATTTATCCATGCTGTGATTATGTTGTGTGGGGCGATCAAAAAGTTGATGCAAAATTTGAAACGGGTAAAAGTCAAATAGAAGAAATCTGGAATGGGTCAACAAAAATTAATAATCGGAAGGTCCATTTGACAGATGGACGAGCAGGATACGATATTTGCTCTAAATGCACGCGTACCGGCACCGCCTTCAAGTTTTAAATAGATGTTCGCTAAATAGCTGTCCTGGGATATTGCGATCCAACCTCACCTGAAACTCTAATACCACTAAAGCGATCTAATGGAAAAGAAAATACATCAAATTGACGAACTAATTTCACCAAAGGCCATTAAAATTTCAATGATATTTTCTTTCAGAAACGAGGAAGATGTTCTTTCTGAGTTAATTTTTCGCGTTAGAAATGTTTTGAAGTTGGAAAAGGAAAAAGGCATCGTTTCCAGTCACGAGTTG
Organism: uncultured Nitrospina sp.; assembly: GCA_964510965.1. Lineage (GTDB taxonomy): Bacteria > Nitrospinota > Nitrospinia > Nitrospinales > VA-1 > UBA8687. The sequence goes on from CAZECX010000028.1 coordinate 15,863, forward strand.
ATATTCATTAACGACCGCTCTACTGATAGATCAGAAAAAATATTAATGGACCTTGATGAGGGGCATGGAGATATTAAAATTATTAATATGTCCAGAAATTTTGGAGTTTCACCTTGCGTGATGACCGGCTTAAAATATTCGACAGGTGATGCGGCAATATATATGGATTCGGATCTTCAAGATCCTCCTGAGGTGATTTCAAAGATGCTTGAGGTATGGAAGAAAGGTGATAATGTTGATGTTGTTCATACGGTCAGAACATTTCGCGATGGTGAACCTTTTATAAAACTGCAAATTGCAAAATTAGGATACTGGATACTTCGCAAAACGGCCAGCATTGACCTGATAGCCGAGGCTGGTGATTTTAAATTTTTGTCTCGCCGAGTAATCAATCATTTAAACCAACTGAGTGAATATAATCCATTTATGCGGGGAATGGTGGCCTGGGTAGGATTCAATCAACAAAAGGTAGAATATAAACGCGAAAGTCGTTTTGCAGGGGATACCAAGTTTCCTATTTTTAGCCGAAAGGTGATTAATAATTTTTTTAGTTCGGCTTTAATTTCCTTTTCAAGCGTTCCCTTGCAATGGGCATCTCTCATCGGATTAGGGGGTGTTGTGATTTCAACGTTGATGTTTGTTTTGTTTATTTTTGAGAAAATTTCAGGATTCACTCCCCCAGATTGGCTGCTGATCATAACCGCCATTTTTTTCGTTGGGAGTATTCAGCTAATTGGAATTGGTATTTTAGGCTTGTATGTTCAATCTGTTTATATTGCAACCAAAAACAGACCCAATTTTATAATAGAAAGCGTGTTTGGTTTTAGTGAGGAAGAATTAGAGCAAATTCGAAGAAATTCAACAGATAGATAAACTTCCTATATTTAATAGACTTCATTGGAGTGGAACAAATAACTTCCGTACTATCAGCCCAGGTGAAAGCTCTGAAATTTAAAAGTTCACTTCTTTGTTCTTTTCAAATACCAATTCCATGTTAAATGAAGCCCTGCATCCAAAGAGGTTTGGGCTTCCCATCCTAGTGCCAACATTTTACTGCTATCCAGTAAACGACGAGGATTTCCATCCGGTCGACTTATATCATAAATCAGTTCTCCGCAATAACCGCTGATCTGTTTAATTTTTTGAGCTAATTGCGCAATGGATGTTTCCTGCCCAATTCCAACATTGATGGCCTCAGGGTTGTTATAATTTTTCAACAAAAATAGGCAGGCATCAGCCAAATCATCTACATAAAAAAATTCGCGCTTGGGTTTTCCAGTACCCCAAATTAAAATCTTGTTTGATTTTTTCACACATGCTTGATGGAATTTTTTTATTAGGGTTGGAATGACATGGGCATTTTCATCGAAATGATCATTTATTCCATATACATTTGCAGGAATAGCCGAGATAAAATTGGCGCCATATTGCCTATTGTAAGCTTGACACATTTTAATGCCCGCTAATTTGGCAATAGCATAAGGTTCATTTGTCGGCTCCAGAGGTCCTGTAAGTAAATATTCTTCCCTCATGGGTTGTGAACACTTTTTGGGGTATCCGCAGGAGCTACTCAAATAAAGCAGCTTTTTGACACGATATTTCCATGACAAATCAATTACATTATTTTGAATCATCAAGTTTTCAAAAATAAATTCAGCCGGGTAGGAATTATTCGCCTGAATACCCCCAACCTTGGCGGCCGCTAAAATGACATACTCAGGTTTTTCTTTGGAAAAAAATATTTCTGTTTTTTTCCTATCGGTCAAATCTAAACTTTTGTGGGTTCTTGTGATAATCCTGGTAAAACCGGTAAAATTTAATTTTCGAATAAGCGCAGACCCTATCAGGCCAGTGTGGCCGGCTACAAAAATTTTTGAATTTTTATTCATTCGAAAAAATAGTAAAAGTAAAATGGGAAGAGGGCATAAACAGAAAATTGCTTATTGGATCTTATTAAGAATATCACAAAGTGCTCTGATTTTATCTGCAGGAAGGTCGGGATAGTTTCCTATATAAAACCCATAAAAGTGAATATGTTCCACCACGGGGTAATTTTTATATTCATTTTCATCGATTACACCCCGGAGGTAAGGTTGCCTCAATTGGTTTCCTCCTCCTGCGCTACCACGCCTGAATTCTACATCATACTTATTTAATCTGGCCATCACACGATTGCAAAATTCAAGGTCCGGTTTTTTTAAAATCAAATTGAAAGCATAATTACAACAACCCTCAAGATTAAAATCCGTTTGATACTTATCAGGATTCAATAAGTCCAGAAAAAGCTTGAAGTTTTTTTGACGTTTATAGTTGTTTGCATCGAGCCGTCTCAACTGGTTCCTACCTAGGACAGCTCCCAGTTCTGTGTTTCGCATATTAAAAGCTGGGAAAGCGAAAATGAATTGGGGGTTTAGCTCCGAGTTGTCATTTTGGTATGATAATTTTGTTTCATTATTTGTGGCTTCCCTGACCATTCCATGTGAGCGGAGCATACGGCAAGTTTGATAAACCTCCTCATTATTTGTACAAACCATTCCTCCCTCAATGGTGCTCATATGATGAGCATAGTAAAAAGAAAAATTCGAAACCCATCCGAATGAACCTATTTTTTTGTTGTTAAATTCTGCACCATGTGACTCGCAAACATCTTCAATCAAGGGGATATTTCTTTTTTTCAGGGTGGAAATGAGCCGGTCGGTTAAGCCATTGAACCCTTGTGCATGGGTAAGGAAAACGGCTTTTGTGTTGTCAGTTAGTTTGGCAATAACCTGATCGTCATCCATGCTTAAGGTTTTTGGGTTGATATCTACAAATATTGGATCAAAACCACAAAATAAAACAGAGGAGATATCTGAAACCCAGGTCAAAGTTGGAACAATAATCTCGCCACCAGCACCAAAAACTTGTTTTAAAGCTACTAAAGATATTAAATTTGCTGATGATCCGGAATTTACAAATATGCTGTATTTTACTCCCAACCATTCTGACCATTCTTTTTCAAATTCGCGGACATTCTCAGATTGTGTAAGTATAGGGTTTCTTTGTAAAAACTCAACAAGGGTATCTAGATCTTCTCGGGTAATATTATTTTCCATCAGCGGCCAATTCAAACTCATCTTATATTTCCGATAATTTAATATGATTACGTAGTATCTTCAGTCTTTCTGGAGTACCAATGTCGAACAACTTTTCGCCTGTTTTAAACCCATAAAAATTTTGGCCAATCATAGAGGGAAAAACCTCTTTCTCAATGGAAACGTTTTGTTCTGGAGGAATTTGGCCTAAAACCTCTTTTTCTATTAAATAAACACCGGCATTCACCAGGCCCTGCCCCTTAATTTGCTCAGATTTTTCTATAAATCTATTAATTTCTCGATTGTCATTGATAATTACCGACCCATACGCACTTACATCATCAATAGTGGTCACAGCCATAGAAATTGAGGCACTATTTGTTCTATGAAATGCAACAAAATCATTTAAATTTATTGGGCAAATAGAATCACCATTTAATACCATAAAGGTAGAGCTTGAAATAAAAGGTTCGGCATTTTTAATTCCTCCACCTGTTCCAAGAGGTTCGTCTTCTTTGGACAGAATGTAAGTATTGTTATCACTTTTTTTCTGAAAGTACTGTTCGATGAATTCACTTTTGAAACCGGCGCACAAAATAAACCGCCGAAAGCCAAATGATGATATGTGTTGGATGAGAATCTCTAAAAATGGCCGACCATTTATTTTGACCATGGGCTTGGGGCAGTTCTCTCCAATCTCTTTAAGCCTTTTTCCTAGGCCACCGCAAAGAATAAGGATGTCTAGATTGGGCATATCATCCTGTGTTATGGATCATAGGAGGGGGTAGATTATGACTGCTGGTTTAAAATAATCTGACTTCCTGAATGTTCAAAGTCAAAGGGGACATAGAGAAGGTCGTTCAGTCGCTTTTTTATCTTAGGCTGATCTTCTGGTTTGGCGAAAAGAATCATAAAGCCGCCACCTCCTGCACCTAAAATTTTTCCGCCTATTGCACCGGCAGATTGAGCTACACCATAAATGTCATCAATGTAAGAAGTGGAGATACTGTCACATATTTCTCGCTTAAGCTTCCAGGATTCATCTAACAACTGGCCGAATTTGTCAATCGCAGTATTTTTAGAATTTAAAATGCTTATCGCTTCTTCCACCATTTGATACATTGTTGTTAATTGTTTTTTCCTTTTTGGAAAGTTCTCGATTTTTTTTTTGGCAATTTCTGAGGAAAACCGGGAAATTCCGGTGAAAAAAAACATTAAATGATTTTTCAATTCATTAATACGCTCAGGATTTATTGTAATAGGAGTTTCCCTGAATGAATGGTCATTAAAAAAATCAATTCGATTGAAGCCGCCAATGGATGCCAATATCTGATCCTGGGACCCCACACTTTCTTTGAGAATATCTCTTTCAAGGTGAATAGCGTCAAGAGCCAGTTGTTGACGGGTAGGCATGATGCCCTTCAAAGCATAAAGCGAATGTAGCATTCCTACAGAAAATGATGAGCTCGATCCAAGCCCAGTTCGAGCTGGAAGATCGCCGTCATGATGAATCTCCAATCCCTCTTCAATACCCATTAATTCTATAGCTGCCCGGATTGCTGGGTGCTGAATTTCATTTTTCTCTTTTACTGTTTCTACCTTCGAATAAACAACTCGGTACTTGTGCTCGAAAAAGGGCGGTAAGGGGCGGCAGCTTATATAGCAGTACTTATTAATTGTTGTCGCTAAAACAGCTCCTGGATTTTCAGAGTACCATGCCGGATAATCCGTTCCTCCTCCAAAAAAAGATATTCGAAATGGTGTTCGACTAATTATCACTTTTTATTTTATCCTTAAATTATTATCTGTCGGCGCCATTATTTGGCGGAGTCAGATGTTTCCATACCCACTTTTTTTAATAATTTGAAAACCCTTAATTAATTCCTTGATTCCGTATGATAGGGAATGTTCTGTTTTAAATCCAGTGGCCTCAATTTTTTCATTGCTAACAATATAATCTCTTTTATCTACATCCTCGCCGATTTCAGCTTCAGTGAAATAAAAATTTGAAATTTGCTCCTTTATTACCTCGCACAGCTCAGCCTTACTTATATTGGCATCACTTAACCCGACATTATATGATTCGCCCTTCATTTGTTCAAAATTTTCTAACCCGTATATGAAGGCCCGGGCTGCATCACGCACATGCAGATAGTTCCTTTTAAAGTGTGCCTCAAATAAAATTATGAAACGGTCGTAATATGCTCTGTATGTAAAATCATTTACCAGTAGATCTAGTCTCATTCTTGGGCTAATTCCAAACACTGTTGCGAAACGAAATGTTAAACTGTTGCCAGACTCCAGAATAATCTTTTCAATTTCGACTTTCAATTTTCCGTAAAGAGATACAGGGCGCAATGGTGTCTCTTCCGTGCAATGAATACCCTTTTCACCCACTCCATAGCCGCTGTTTGTGGTTGGGAAAATAACCATTTGATCGGGGTTTCTCTTTGCCAGAATTGTTTTTATGGCTTCAAAATTTACTGCCTTTGCAGTAATGGGGTCTTTGTCGCATAAAGGTGCTCCCGTAAGACAAGCCAACGGTAAAATCGCATCCACCTTCTTCAGTTGTTTTTCAAGCAATTCAGCATTTCTCACGTCCCCGTTGATCAAAGTGAAATTGTTGAAGTGACAGCATTCCAAAAGAGAGGTTTGCTTATACATGAAATTATCAACAGCAATAACTTCATGGCCTTTTTGTAAAAGCATTGGAACCAAAACCGAGCCGATATAACCTGCGGCTCCTGTAATTAATATTTTCATGAACTAATCACCATCTCCTTAATCGTGCGGGTAATTTTTTTTGCATCCGGATAGTAATATTGCTCGAGTGTGAAACCAGCTGGAGAGGGTACATCAGAAAGACCTAATCGTCGCACCGGTCCTTTAAGGAAAGAGAATCCTTTTTCAGCGACCAGACACCCAATTTCTGCACAAACTCCGCCCATTCCCCACCCAGTATCAACAATCAATATTCGACCCGTTTTATGAAGGGATTCCAAAATGATTCCTTCATCCAGGGGCTTTATAGTTCTTAAATCAATTATATCGGCAGTAACATCTTCCATTTCATCTGTTGCTTTTATGGCCAATTCCAAAATATGAGAGGTGCCTACAATTGTCAGGTCATTCCCTGTTCGTCGATAGATTCCTTTGCCGAGTGAGATTTTATAAGCCTCTTCCGGAACGACCCCCTTGTTTCGCATGGACCAACGATGTTCAAAAATCAAAACGGGATTGTTGTCGGCTATAGCGGCAAGCATCAAACCCTTAGCGTCGTATGGCGTGCTCGGCATGACAATTTTTAATCCTGGAATCCCAAGGAGCAAACCCTGTATCGCTTGTGAATGTTGGGAACCCGATCCCCAGCCCCGGCCGATAGCGGACCAAATAACAAGAGGTACATTGGTCTCCCCATTATCCATATAATGAACCTTGCTGGCATGGCTAACGATTTGATTGAAAGCTAATAATAAAAAGTCTGGACGATTGTGCATATAGACAGGTCGCAGACCATTCATGCTGGCGCCGGTACAAATGCCGGTCATTCCTTCTTCTGAAAGAGGGGTATCAAATACTCGGTCTGTCCCAAATTTTTCATGAAGTCCTGTGGTTACCCCAAACATTCCTTTGGGGTCATTCACCCCTTGGCCTAGAACAAGCACTTTTGGGTCCAGTTCTAAAGCCAGAGTAAGGGCCTCATGGAGGGCTTCCATGTAGGAAAGAACTCTGCCTTCCATGGGAGCCTGAGTATCGTTTGATTTAGATGTGATTAATTTTTCTGCCCAGGGCATATTTATAATTTTTTAAAAAAAGTTTATGGACAGTAAACGTGTGTTGATAGATCTGATTCTTCAGGATTGGGGCTGGATATTGCATGATCGAAGGCGCTACTGATTTCTTTTAGAATTCTACTTTCATCATTATTTCGGTCTACTTCAGTATACAAGTTCATCTCAGTGAGAAGTTCACGGAAAGTATCAATAGGGCAATATTGTTCCCATTGTCGAACCTCTTCAGGGTCTCGGTAGCCTGTTGCGCTGTCATCTCCAGCTCCACCATGACCCCTCCAGCGATAAACGGGTGCCTCAATAAAAGTAGGTCCACCACCATTGCGAGCGCGATTAACAGCTTCCTGGGTCACTTCAAAAATATCTAGAACATGAGTGCCGTCAACTTGAACGCTTGGCAAACCAAACCCTTTGGCTTTTTCAAAAATTTTTACCTGCGGAGGTTGCCGAACATCCAAAGAAGAGCATACTGAAAAGAAATTGTTTTCACAAAAGAAAATCACGGGAAGTTTCTTTAATGCACTAAAGTTGATGGCTTCCCAGCAAGCACCTTCTTCAGTGGCTGCGTCGCCAAAGAACACCATGCTCACATTATCTTGTTTCAAAGTCTGAAAACTCAAGGCAGCACCGGCAGCAATCGGAATGGATCCTGCAACTATCGCGGAGGAACCCGCCATCCCCACACTTTTGTCAAAAAGATGCATGGACCCGCCTCTGGACCCTGCGCACCCATCCAGTCTACAATATAATTCCGACATCATTTTTTTTAGGCTTCCCCCTTTAGCTAAATAATGGCCATGGGTGCGATGACCGCAGTAAACTAAATCCTGCTGGCGGAGAGCTGCGCATGCACCCACGGAAGTTGCCTCTTGTCCAATCACAAGATGGATGGGAGATTTCATTTCATCTTCACAATACCGGCGTTCTATTTCTTCTTCAATCATTCTTATTCGAAGCATTTCGTAGTGTAATGAAGTTAGGAAATCTTCCCCATAACCTCGTTCACTTACCTTTTTGCAATCATACCCCTCACCGGAATAATCATGTTTGAGTGTCAAAATAATTCCTCACTTTTTCAAATTTCAGAAACATATATAAAATTGTATGACACAACCCTAAAATATCTAAGAAGAGACTATTGGATCTCGATGCTTTCTTTTGATTTTCACTTTAAGCATGGTCTCAATATGATCAATAACGTTGCCGCCAAATTTCTTTTCAATCATATCCAGGAAACTTGGGTGGCTAAAATATTTATTAAAGGCATCATCACGAAAGTCTACAACATCGCTACTATTTAGGGTATCTGTTGAAAGAGGAAGTGTTTCGTAACTATGTTGAGAGTATCCAATCCAACCCGGACCATCTTCGTCATCGGGAAGAGGTACACCTTTTTCTTTGCCCTGATTATAAAGAGGAGATCCCGGATAAGCCATGGTGCAATAAAAATTTGCCCATTCTGCATTGATATCGATTGCCATGTCCAGCGTTTCTTGCATACTTTCTCTGGTGTCATCAGGAAGTCCAAAAATATAGTTGGCAATAATATAGATGCCATGTTCTTTAATCCGGTTCGTAGTCTGCAGTATATCCTTTTGGTCAAACGAACCTTTTTCTACTCCATCGCGGACAAATTTGCTTCCCGACTCAATTCCTAGTGCTAACCAATTAAAACCTGCACGTTTTAACTTTTCAAGATAGCGATCTTTTATAGTATCTATTCGGGCATAAGCCCAAATATTTAGGTCGTAATTTTTTTCAATCAGAAGGTCACAGATTCCCATGACATGCTGTTCGTTTAAAACGAACATTTCATCAGGAATTTTTATATTTTTAATCCCATATTCATTTACTAAAATATCAATCTGATTAATTATAATCTGAGGTGACCAAAGACGATTACTGGGCCGTTCGAATGGAGCATTAATGCAGCAAAACGAACATTTGTATGGACATCCCAATCCAGTTTGAATTGAAGCATAAGGTTGCCTGTGGTCAATATGATCAAAACAATGCCAGTTGTGGGCGCGATACCGAGTCATATCGAGGAGATCCCAAGCCTGGCCTGGAATTTCACCGTCAAGATCAGCAATATCTGGAGCGCGTGTATTGGAGTAAACATCACCTCCATTTTGATACCATAATCCAGGTATATTACTCAGTTTATCTGAGCCTGATTTTAACATCTCAATTAGCGTGTATATAGTATGAGGCCCTTCTCCTTCGCAGACAAAATCATAAGGTTCTTCAACAAGGGTGCGTCTCGGTAGGGCTGAAGCATGAGTGCCCATCACCAACATTTTTAGATTAGGATTAGCTTTTCGTACTCTTTCCGCAACAGCTCTTCCAGCAGGCATGCATTGGGTGGAGGCCGATGGTTGATGCCCATAGATTACAAAAACTGTTAGAAGAGCATTAATTTCAATTATCTTTTGGGCTGTTTCATCATATCCAATCGATTCTGCCTCAGCATCTAAAATTTCAACGGAAACTTCTTTTATGCGTAAAAAAGTTGCAAGTAAAGTAGACCACACAGGTGGTTCAATCGCGACGAAATTTCGACTCAAATCTTGAAACGCGATGTTTTTACTAGGAGGGGTGACCAAAAGAAGGTCGAGTTTGGAAGTCATTTATTTCCAGGCAGATTTGCTATAAAATTGGTAGAATTCTCCCACTTTCAAATCATAATGTCAACTGTTCCTCTGATAAAGAAGCCTGAGTTTTAGAAGCTAAATTCCTATTGAAGTTTTAGTGACCCAGCCTTTTTGTTTTGAGTCCAATCCAACCTCAAACCCGCCTTGCCTTTCAGCGATGATGGTTACGATCGCGCCTTCATGCAGCTCAAACAGGGTTACGTTAGTAAGGCCGAGACCAGATTTAACCGCAACTTTTTTTGCTACCACGACACCTGTCTTAAAATTGGATTCAATATGTAGCTTAACGCCGATGGCAACAAAGGACAACAGTAGCATGGCGAGAAATGAATTCCGAGCCATTCTCAAAAAATTAGAACGAAAATAAAACCATGCTGTCAGTATAACCCAGAAAACCAGGTTGACTGTAAAAGCGAGTTTTATGTTTTCGTTCATATTTAAATCGTTTACCCAAAAGAAAAAAGTAGAAAGTGAACTCAGGGTGGGAAGAGGGATCTTGTCTTTCGTCTGTTGAATGGCGAAATTCAAGTTCGCCTGCAGGTTTTCATCACGTGGAATTAGTTTTTGTGCGCGAATATAATTGAGAATTGCAGGTCCAATTTTACCCAGGCGAATATAAGTATTTCCCAGGTTGTAGTACAGATAGCCATTGTTGAATCCCTTTTGGATAAGGGATTCATAAGAATCTGCTGCTTGCTGAAAATTATTGTTTGCATACTGATCGTTGGCTATTGCGACTTCGCCCGCAAAGTCCCCAGCAAGACTTGATGGGGCGTGGAAAAATAAAGTAAATAGGCAAAAGAATGCGATAAACTTCTTCATCAAGATTTTTTCTCCAGGATTTTAATAATATCTTGTGATTGGCTTAGCAGCTCGCGATTGTTCCCAGACGATTCCGGAGCGTATTGCAGAGCTTCACATTTCTCTAAAAGCTTTCGGGTTATTTGTACATGGTCCTTTTGATAATCCGATTCTTTCAATTTGTGTTCTACTTCAGCTGCTGTAATAGCTTTTCCTTCCATATTTAGTTTGTCGCCAATGTATTCACGAAGAATTTCTGAGAGTTCACTTGCAAATTCCTTGGAATCGGTGTTTTTAGAATGGGTCAGGTTCTTTAATTTTTGTGATGCTGCTTTAAATGCCTTTTGACTTCGATAAAAAGCTACATCGGTGGTCATACGTTTTTGTTGTCGAATAAAAAATGCGCCAATTAAAAAAAAGATTGCAGGGGATGTGAACCCTAAAATAGTTGAAGCGTATATTGGGGTGTCAATGTTAATAAAATCATCAAGACTGGTATGTATAGGTAGAATGTCTTCAGCAAGAATTTCAATTTCTGGCTTGTCAATAACATTGCCGGAAGAATTGGATTGAACAAGGTTTAAACTTTCTTGAGAGGAGGAAGGTCTGACGGTTACTTCAATGGGTTGGGTGTTGACCTGCCGATAATTTTTAGCAGTTGGATCAAAATAGTTGAGGGTGAAAGCAGGTAATGTTGTCGGCCCTGATTTTAAGGGGACTAGAGCAAATTTGAAAACTTTCTTCCCGGCAATCTGGTTTCCAATTACCGTTTGATTGAACTCTGGTTGATCTGGGTAAACTTTAAATAAGTTTTCCAGGTTTGGTTCAGGAAAAGATACTCCACGGACATTGCCCTTTCCAGAAACCGTTATAGTAAGGGTGGTTGTATCTCCAACTTCCAGGTTGTTTTTCCCAAGGTTTGCATCAATATTAAATTTCCCAATGGTATTTTTGAAATCTGCAGGCTTACTTTTTTCGGGTAGTGATAAAATTTCAACTGATAAGGGGTTGGTACGCAAGATTTTATGTTCAGCGCGAGTTCCCTGACTGAAAAAAGGATCATTAAAAAACTGACTGAAGGCTCCCCGATCGGATCGATTCTGAGTGCGATGATAAATATCGAATTCAAGAATAGCTGCTGGGATTTCGGCTTTTCCTGGCTTAATAGGAAATAGTGCCACCGATACTTCCTGGACATGGTATTGAATGCCATTTACAACACTCTGATAGCTTTTCGCTTTCCCTAATTCTTCTTTTTGAAAATAAGAGGCTCCAAATGGCATGCTCAGGTCAAAATTTTTGGCCTCGACACGATAGAATAATTTAAAAGAATAAATTAACTGTTCCCCAATATAGGCTTCTTTTTTGGATATGGTAGATTCCACAAACACAGGTCTATTGCCAGATTGGCTTGGTGTAGAAGATTTTTCCACTACAATATTTATTGGCTGTGTGACATAAACTTTTTTGTTCGCTCGAATGCGTGCTGGGCCAATTTTAAATTTGCCAGTGCTCATTGGAGTCAACCTGTAATTGTGAGTAATGGATACGTTGCGTTCCATATTTATAATTTGTGTTGAAGAAGAAGTTCCTGATGATGTGATACGAAATTCCGGTAAAGAGGGTAGCTCGGGTGGTGGTGTGTTTTGGGTTCCCTTAACGGTAATAGATAATTGCAGACTGTCTTCAAGTGTGATTTGATTTCTATCTACCGTGGCCAGTACCTCGATGTCCTCGCCAAATGCGGGCAACGTAAATGACAACCAAAAAATAAAGGTCAGCAATGTTGATTTGTATTTGGAGAACATTATCAATTTACCAGCGATTATTTTTATAAGGCTGTGCGGGTTTAATTTTTCCGGCTTGCATTTGGCTGATTTTTTTTAGATCTTCAGAAAGGTTTCCCAGCAACTGTTCTGCTTCTTCCTCACTTAATTCTTGGGGATTTGCTTGTGCGGTTTCTGGTTGGTTGTTTTGCTGAGGTTCATTTTCAGGGGGTGGGGGTGAATTAGGTTCCTGTTTATTGTCATTCTCTTGGTTTTCGGAGTTTTGTTGTTCGGATTCGTCCTTTTCTTCTTGGGATGGATCATTTTTATTTGAGTCTTGCTCCTGCTCTTCCTTCTTTTTTAGTTGTTCGCGAACAAATTCAAGGTTGAACTTGGCGTCCATATCAGAGGGGTCTTGGGACAGAACTTTTTTATATACTTTTTCAGCCTCTTCAAGTTTTCCCATTTTGAAAAGTGCATTACCGGAGTTATATAAAGAATTCTTTTTTAGCTGCGGGTCAGATCCTTCCAAGGCTGCATGTGTGTAATCTTGCAATGCCTCCTGAAACTTTCCTTGTTTGTAGTAGGAGCTTCCCAGATTGTAATCGAGACGTCGATCTTTGGGCCGACTGGAGCGAGCTTCCGCAAAGTTTTTCTCTGCTTCAGGGAAGAGGCCTTCCTGATATTGATTCAGTCCTTCCTGAATATTTGAGTCTGCCTGATCGGCAAACACGGGGGAGTGCGTCAGGGTGACAAGAAGGCCAACGACGAGAAATTGTCTGACTCGAAGTTTGCAATCCATAACTTTCAATGCGGTGAATGAAGATCCCCGCCGAAGCGGGAATCTGACATTAATAGGATTCAAAAAAGCGGTTATCTCCTGTCGCCCATAAGTCTTAAAAGCATCAGGAAGAGATTAATGAAATCAAGATAGAGAGTGAGAGCGCCGCGAATGGCTTCCTTGGTATCTTCATCGGTTCCTTCGTTGCCCAGTATATTCATCTCTTTGATCTTTTGTGTATCGTAGGCTGTTAATCCAACAAAGATCAGAACACCTGCATAGGTAATGATCGTATGCATCATCGAACTTTGCATGAACATATTAACGATAGAAGCAATAATAATTCCGATCAAACCCATGAACAAAAAGCTGCCCCAAGAGGTCAGGTCTTTTTTGGTTGTGTAACCATAGAGACTCATAGCTCCAAAGGTTCCCGCCGTTACCATAAATGTCGAGGTTATAGAAGCAGCGGTATATACAACAAATAATGTGGAAAAGGTGATTCCGGTCAAGCCGGCATAAAGAAAAAATATTCCGGTGGCCTGACTAACGCTCATTTGCATGACCCGTGATGCGAGCCAGAATACCAGACCGATTTGAGCAATAATGAGAACAATCGGGATAATGGGATTGCCCATTACAATGTTAAAAAATGTTGGGGTATTGGCTACATAATAGGCCATGAAACCGGTGATGCCGAGTCCGGCTGCCATCCAATTATAAACACGTACCATAAACCGTTGCTGTTCAGCTGCTACGGCATCCATGCTCATGGTTCGAGGTGAGTTTTGCATATATTATTCCTTTCAATATGTTAATTCGTCAAAAAGCCATTTTAACAGCTTTTTCAAGTACTAATGATTGAATAAAACTTCCAATCAATTTTGTCAAGGTGTTACCAAGCTTACTTGTATATTCTAACAAAATCTTGAAGCTAAGTGCAGGCCATTTTTATGGTTTAGATTCTCGTTTTCTCGCGGATAAGTTGGCTTCATAAAGCAGGAATAGCAGGGCAGGGAAAATGAACCACTGGAAACGTTCCTGCCATATTTTTCTGCGTTCAGATTTAAACTTTTTCTTTTCCAGGTTCTGGCTTATCTGGTCGAGATAAATAGTTTTCAGATCAATGTCTCCCGTTACAGACCTGACATAGCTTCCACCTGTCTCTAACGATATTTTTTGCAGGGTGATCTCGTCCAGTTTTGTGAGTATAACCTCTCCCTCTTCATTCTTAAGAAAGCCCCCTTTCTGATTAGGGTTGGGCAAGGGAGCACCAATTTCTTTTCCTATTCCAATTGTGTAAACCTTAACGCCAGCCTCACGGGCCTCCTTTGCTGCCTCCATGGCTTGCCCGGTTTGGTCTTCGCCATCCGTTATAAGAATAATTGCTTTAGACTTTTTCTCCTCTGTGCGAAAGGCTTTAATGGATTTTCTCAATGCATCACCCAGGGCAGTTCCCTGGACAGGAATGAGATTGGTGTCAATTGCATTGAGAAAAATTCGCGCTGCTGAATAATCGAGAGTAAGGGGGCATTGGACAAAAGAAGTACCCGCAAATGCGACTAGACCGACTCGATCTCCTTTCAGCATATCCAGCAGATCAGAGATTTTTCGTTTTGCTCTTTCAAGACGATTCGGTTTTATATCTTCGGCA
>CAZECX010000029.1:0-30316 GCA_964510965.1 uncultured Nitrospina sp.
AAGAAGTAAAAGGCCGAACGTTGATCGCGCTGGCAGTAAAAATCGGGCCTGCCCGACTCATTGATAATTGCATAATAGAGGATTAGAAATTGCAAAGAATAATGTTGAAATCCAAGCTGCACCGAGCCTCTGTGACAGCGACTGAAATTGATTATGAAGGCAGTATCGCCATTGATGAAGATTTGCTCGAGCGCGTAGATATTCGGCCCTACGAACAGGTTCACATATACAATATCAACTCCGGCAGCCGCTTTATCACTTATGTAATTACGGCTGAACGAGGTTCTGGAACGTTTTCAATCAATGGAGCTGCGGCCCGTCTGGCTCAGATAAATGATCGCATCATTGTTGCGGCTTATGGTAATATAGATACTGATAAGGAAAAACATCAGCCGAAAGTTTTACTCCTCGACGAATCAAATCAGGTGGTTGAGGATTCCTAGTTTTAAAAACCGGGCAATGATTTGGCATTATTCTAATTGCTCCTGAAAATCGCAGAGGTTAAGTTGGCAGAAATATTCAATTACCTGGCAATCGGGTTCATGTTGTGGATGTGTATGGATTGCATCCAAAGGCGCGAACATTTTGTTTGGATAATCATAATTATCCTGCTCCCTCCCGTTGGAGCAGTGGCATATTTTTTCGCAATTAAAAACCGTGCCGGCAGTGGTGCGGCAACATCCGGCGGATCAATCATACCTTTTGGAAAACCCGAAAAAAGAGAAGTCGAAACGGATGAAACTCTGCAGCTAAAAGAACTGATTGGTAAATACCAAAAAGCCTACCACTACGAAAAACTGGGACAGGCCTATGTGGAGCAGAAAAATTTTGAGTCTGCCATTGCCAATTTTGAAGAAGCCATCCAGCGAGACCCGGAAATGCTGGAAGCCAGATATGGCCTCGCAAAATGCCTGCATGGCCTTGACCGATATGACGAAGCCGCTACCGTATTGGAAAAATTAACCACACTCGATAAAAAATACGACTATGGGAACGCTATTTTCGGACTGGCGGAATGCTACCGCCTGGGTGGAAATGATGAAAAAGCATTAGCTACCTACGGTGAAGTAATCAACTCATTCCATTTCTTCAAAGCCTATTACCATTACGCACGTTTGTTGGATAAAAATGGCAAGAAGCAGGAAGCTATTGATCATATGAAAAGTATTGTTGGTTCTTCAAAAGACCTTCCCGATTACAAACTGGAAAAAGAACGTTTCTGGATCGATGAAGCCTACAAATATCTAAGAAAGAATGGTATCGAACTGGCTTAAACTCTCCGGGCCAAAAGAACTATGACTGTCCTTTCAGACAATTTAAAAACAATCCGAAAAAATCTCAACTGCACACAGATGGCCTTGTCCGAAGTTCTTGAAATCGGATTTAGAACCTATGTCCGTTATGAAGCGGGTGAAAGAGACGCTCCAGTCTCCGTCCTCGTCAAGCTTGCACGGCTGGGAAACGTGTCTCTCGACCGCTTGCTGACCACAAAAATTCTTCCAGAAGACTTGAAAACACCGGACCAGGAAAAGCTCCCGACTTCAAAGACACCTCTGGAAGTTATAGGAGGTGGCCTGGAAGAAGGACGCCTGATGTTTAAAGGCCAGTTGAACGACCACCTCATCAGTACAAATAAAGAAGAGCAAAAGCTACTCACCCTGTTTAGAAAAATGGACGGAGGTAACCGGGAAAAGTTTTTGCTCGATGCCGAATGGGTCTTCACCAATACCCGCAAATCGGTCCGATATCGCATACCCAAAAAAATTCCCCGCAAAGAAGAAAAAGCCAAAACGGCAGTCAAACTCAGAAAACTGGCGAAATCCATCAAAAAAATCACCGTCCGCGGCTAACCAGCTAACGCTGGGAGCAATAGGTCAATTTCCATTTAGCGAACAATACCCCTTAAGCATTTCACGTTTCCCTCTTAATTTATTTTCAATGTATTTGGATCAAGTTCCCCCTATCCAGAAACTTGAGGATACTCGCATCGCTATACGGTTGCAGATCTATTCCCTCCCACGCTAGTGGGCTACTTTCTTAAAAATTTTTTCAGGATATCGTCCATGTCGAACAGGAGGGAGATGGGTCTGCCATGGGGACAGGTGAAGGGCATGGTGGTTTGTTCCAGATCAGAAATCAGTTTGCGAATCTGGTCGAGGTTTAAGGGATGATTGACTTTAATGGCGTTACGGCAGGACATCATGATAAGAACGTCTTCATATTTGTCGTGCAGAATATTTTCGTCTCCTCCTTTGGGCAGGAGCTCTATGGTATCTCGAAGTAGTTTCTCGTTATCTATATTTTTTAAAATGGCCGGTACGGACCGCAATAGGAACTCGTTCTTGCCAAAAGTTTCGAGTTCCAATCCCAACTGCCCCAAACGATCAAGATGTGGGGTCAAAATCTCAGTTTCCGCAGGAGAAAATCCGACGGTCAGCGGGAATAAAAGGTTTTGCACTTCTATTTTCTTTTCCTTTGCAGCTTCGCGGAACCTTTCATACAAAATCCGTTCATGCGCTACATGCTGATCGACCACCAGCACTCCCTTTTTCCCCTGCATAATTATGAATGAATTATCCAACTGTCCCAAAGGTTCGAACTCGGAATAAATCAGGTTCGAAACCGGTATCGGAGCTTTATCGAACCCCATGACCTGCTGTGGCAAGGAGGAAGAATGCGATTCGAATCCATGCGAATCGGTCATCATCCTCAAAGCTTCTGAGAGGTTCCCTTGTTGGAACGATGTAGCCTCTTCCGGTTTTCTCACCCAGGCAGGTTCCTCAGGTCTATAAACCGGTTTTTCATATAAGGTATTTATAGGGATATCATCGTTGGCAGGCCGAGCATCTTCAACCGGTGCCTGAAGGTTTTTTTCAAGCGCTTCGCGGATACTTCGAGAGACGAATTGATGCACATCCTGCTGAAATGCGAAGCGCACTTCCGCTTTAGATGGGTGAACATTCACATCCATTAATTTAGGATCCATGGTCAAATATAAAAACAATGCCGGGTGCTGACCTTTTGGCAGTAAATGACTGTACCCCTGCTGAGTGGCGTGAAGTATCACTTTATCGCGAACGAAACGTCCGTTGATAAAACAATATTGCGCCGATCGATTCGACCGGGTATAGACCGGGTTAGAAACATAGCCTTCCAGCCGATAATCCCCGGAATTGGATTTAACCTGGACCAGCGACTTGGCAAGGTCGGTACCAAAAAGCTCTGCTATGCGGTAATGGATCTGATCGGTGGGTAGAGTCTGGATAACCTCACGACCATTATGAGTCAGCTGAAATTGAATGGATGGATAAGCCAGTGCCTGCTGCGTCACCACTTGTGTTATATGAGAGAACTCTGTGGAATCGCCTTTCAGGAATTTACTACGTGCGGGGGTAACATAAAATAATTGGTCGACTTCTATTGTTGTTCCTTGAGGGCAGGCAAAATCTTTTTCTTCTATAAGGGCTCCACCCTCTACTACAATCAGTTTCCCTCCCTGGTTTTCACTGCGGGCACTGGTGCAGCGGACTTTCGCTACAGATGCAATACTGGGCAAGGCCTCACCCCGAAATCCCAAAGACTGAATGGTTTCCAGATCGCTGAATTCAGAAATTTTGCTGGTGGCATGACGGGAAAAAGCGATCCTGCATTCTTCAGGAAGCATTCCCATGCCATTATCCATGATACGGATTTTCTTTTTCCCGCCTCCCTCAATATCAAGACGAATGAGGGTGGCACCTGCATCTATGGAATTTTCCACCAACTCTTTAACCACAGAGGCCGGTCTTTCAACTACCTCCCCAGCCGCTATCTGGTTGGCAAGATCATCGGAAAGCACACGAATTTGTGGTTTATTGTCTGCGGATGTGGGCATAAAAGTCCTAACCAGCCTGACGCTCGTTTTACATTTCCCTGGCCTTCGTGCTCCAAAGGGGGAGCACTCAAGTGGAGGATAGCTCCTAATGGATTTCCATAAGGTGATCTAATTCGGACTTAAGTTTATCGTTTTGTTGAGCAAGAGATTCTTTTGCGGTTGGCAATAGAATAGACTTCATCATTGCATGGTAAATATTCTTAGCACTCACTATACGATCCCGCATCTTTTTTACCAATTGATCACATCCTCCTTTTTCTGCCTTACCTAGCAATCTTTCCATCCTGCTAACTTCTCGATCAAGATTACCCACAAGGATATTGACGTGACGATTATACCTGTCAATGAGCTGGTCGCTTTTGAGAGTCTTATGCATACCATTTTGAACGGCCATGGCTTTAGTCACGGGTACCCTCATATCTTTTACAATTTCAGCACAATTTCCGCTCATCGCTGCTTGCGCCATAGTTACGAAGTAAAAAGCTGAAAACATGAAAAATAGGATTAAGGCTAATGAAACTCGTTTAATACTTTTCATAAATGTCATCCCAAAATTTACAAAAGATTTCTATGAATATCGTTGTGATAAGCCATTTATATTATCAGAAAATAAGATGAATTTGGTGATATGATTATAAAGATGCAATCTGGAGACCCCTCGTTGGACAATCATCTCTTTCAAACAAATCTGGCGCTGCTAAAGAATCATATTTCCGAGCCTTTAAACCTTCATGACGGGCTGCCGGAAAATATCACCGTTTTGAATGCCAATTCAGGGCTGCCCACTGCCCAATACGAAAATATTTTATTGCATAGCAAATACGATCCAGAAAAAGAAGGCCAGGAGTTTTCCAAAAACATCCAACCCGGCAGTCGAGTATGTTTGTATGGATTTGGCCTGGGCTATCACGTTGGCCCCTTGCTCGAAAAAGTCGGCACCACTGGATTTCTGCTGGTCATTGAACTCAATAAAGATATTCTTACCACAGCAATAAAATTAAAAGATCAGACTGAGATTCTTCAAAGCAACCGTTTTAAAATTATTTTTGGGAACGAAGAAGCTCAAGTATCCAATGAAATTTCCCGAGAGATGGAACGCATCTCAGAATCGGCCCCTGACAAGCTAGAGATTCTCTTTCATGCACCTTCATTCAAATGCTTTCCACAGAAATTTCCAGCATTAAAAAATGCTTTAGAAATCTTATTAATGGAGCGCAGATTTCCTGCTGTTTTTCGTGACCAGGAACAAGTCAATTACAAATTCAACGAAGAAAAAATTAAAAAATCTCCAGGGATCAATTCTCTGAAAAATATTCATTCAGGTCGACCCGGAATTTTGGTAAGCGCAGGTCCTTCTCTGGACACCGCATTGCCTTACCTAAAACACATACAGGATGATTTCCTTATAACCTGTGTCGACACAGCATTTCCAATTCTCCTGCAAAACGGAATACACCCTGAATATGTGTTTTCCCTCGACCCTCAATCTGAGAGCGCTCTCTATTTCGCAGAATATAAAAGCGGTTCGACTAAACTAATTTTCACAGCCACGGCAAATCACTCTGTCTTAAGCAATTTTCCTGGCGAATGTTTTGTGGTCTACAAAGAAGGTCATATTCTTTCCCCCCACAAGGAAATAGAACAAAAAGGGGTCACACAAGCCGGCGGATCGGTATCCTGCCTCGGCCTAGATGCTTTGATCCAATTCGGTTGCAACCCTGTTTTTCTTGTCGGACAGGATTGCGCATTGACTGACAATCGTTATTACTCAAAACATAGCCGGTTCAATCAGCTACTCTTTTCTAAAATATCTGGATCCATGCAAATTGAAAAACTTCATCAAATTAAATTCAACGAAAAAAAACCAATTAATATTAAAAATACGTATGGATTTGATTTATTGACCAACCAAGTGATGTACAGCTATTTGCGCAATATAGAACAACTGGCAATTCAAAACAAAGAAACTCGAATATACAATTTATGTTCCCAAGGCGCTGCTATTGACGGCGTTAACGCTCTAAACTCAATCAGCGAATTAAAACGCTGGATTGTATAAATATGAAAATGAAATTTTTAAAATTCTTTCCACACCTGGGCCTTGTTGCTTTAATTGTATTTTTAATTACAGACACTTCGTCACTAAAACTGGGAACATCGTCAAAATCCAAAGGGAGCCTAAAAACATCTGAAGGCAGCCACAGCGAGGGCAGCCACAAAGAAGGTAGTAACGGACAAAAAATCTCGCAGGAAGAAAAAGAAAAAAGGATGGGTATCTTTCACTACAACGAAGGTAACAAGAATTTTAAAGAAGGGAGGTTTGAAGAGGCAATTATCAATTATAAAAAAGCACTTCACCACAATAAAAGTTTCAAAGAGGCCACAATAAACCTGAGCACGGCTTATATGAAAAACTCAAATTTCGACGAAGCCCTGGAAACTCTACAGATGGGGATGGGGTTAGATTCGAAAAATCCTCACATCCATTATAACTATGCCTGCTATTATTCTTTAATTGGACAACCTGAAGTCAGCTTGCAAAAATTAAAAGAAGCGATTCAATTCGGCTTTGACAAGTTCAAACAGATTGAGACAGACCCGGACCTGGATAAACTCAGGCAGTCGCCTGAATTTAAAAGCTGGTCTCTCACACTTAAAACCTGATTTTTATTCGATGGGAATTAACGTGACTTGGCCTGAGGGATTGATCTTTAACCCTACCTCACCATTCAGCAACCTTAACATGGGTTCACCTATACATTCTCTTCTCCAACCCTGCAGAAGAAAATGCTCATCCATATCCAGCTTTTGTTCAAAATGAGTCGCGAAACTATGAATCCGTTTGCGATCAGCCAGGACACTGGGTTCAATCTTCAATTCTTCTGAGCGAATTTGGACAAAAGCCGACAGCAACTCTTCGATTCCACGGGTGGTAGAGTAGCCATCAGACTCAGGCAGTACTGGCAAATCACCTTCAGGTACGTCTTGTCCCAGTTTGACGGCCTTTATGATAGCCTCCCCACTTTTGCCAACCTCTTTATGATGAAATCCTCTAAGGGATGAAAGATCTTTAGCGTCAGTTGGCATTTTTCTAGCGATTTCCAGCAATGTCTCGTCGCGCACAATGGACTTTGCCAGGCAGTCTCTGCTAACCGCAACATTTTCCCTCCATGCAGCCAGTTCCCTTAAAACGGCCAGGTTGCGTGGCTTCAAACTTCTTAAACTTTTTATTTTCAAAAATCGTGTTTGGGGATCAGGCAAAGCGAATGTGGCGGGATCTTCCCAGTTTTTCACTTCCCCAGCCACCCAGCCAGTCCTTTTCAACTGTGTCAGTTTATCGAGGAGCTTTTCATAAGCTGGCATGAGATAGCGCACATCATCAATGGCGTATTGTATCTGATTCTCACTTAAAGGACGCCTGCACCAATCGGTATAAGTTTCAGACTTGTGAATTCGCTTGTTCAAAGCTTTCTGTATTAACTTTGCAAAAGAAATTTGCGACCCCCAACCTACAAGAGCCGCTGCAACTTGGGTATCAAAAACGGGTGGAATTACCTGCCCACATAGACGCACCAGAATCTCCAGATCCTGACGAGCAGCATGAAACACTTTTATTTTTTGAGGATCTTTTAAAATTTCCAGTAATGGAGTTAAATCATCCAGAAGAATTGGGTCTATCGCCGCACAGCTTTCTTTTCCCGCTACCTGAATGAGTCCAATACGATGGAAATAGGTTCTTTCACGAACGAATTCTGTGTCAACAGCCAGAACATCAGAGGATCGCAGGCTCTCACAAAAATCCTTTAATTGGTCCGAAGATGTTATATACATAAACCCTTAATTTAGTTGCTTAAACTTCAAAACCCACAGACAAGTAAAAGCCTCGGATTATAGGAGATTATTTCATAGATGGGTAGAGTTAATAATAATTTCCGGTCCACAAAATAAAAAAGGCCCAGCGAACCTATCGCTGTGCCTTTTTTTAATCAGTAAGTTATCTAACTACCAAGCTATCAACTATCTTCTAATTGAAACTCGTCATTTTTATAAATCTTATTGCTGGCATTTGTACTACTGCTCTCTTTATCCGTAAAATCTATCAACTTTTGTTCCCCATCTTTCCAAAACCGGTTGCTCAGTTTTTTTGGGGATAAAACTTTCTTGAGCTCACCTTTGGCGTCGAAAATCCTCACCTCGTAGAACATAACGCGCCTTGCCTCCCAATAATGTTCTCAATACCTTGTTTTTGAAGGTAATAGTCACACTTAAAAACAAGATTTACCCTGCAAAACAAATTAACCTTAAGTTTAATTTTTTATTTTGTCAAGCAAATAAGTCTAATTTT
The DNA here is from genome assembly GCA_964510965.1 of uncultured Nitrospina sp. Taxonomy (GTDB): domain Bacteria; phylum Nitrospinota; class Nitrospinia; order Nitrospinales; family VA-1; genus UBA8687. The sequence continues at coordinate 8,220 of CAZECX010000029.1, forward strand.
TTCAATAGTTAAACTTAAAGTTACAGCAATAGTCTTAATATTCATCCAACTTTTCTTTTAAAACGTTTAACAAATTAAAAAAAACCAACGTTTTTATTTTCAAAAAGTTAGCTAAAACAGCCCCTTCTTATCACCAACTATGCCTCCCAAACCCTTGACTTTAAAGACTTATTTTAAACCCCGCCAAACCATTAAAAGTGCTGATTTTTCATTGACTTTCCCCATTCCATCCCCTATGTTTACAATACATTTTGTGGAGCACTTCTACTAAGTTCTTTGTTCCGCCCCATCCACCATTCTCCATTGAGAAATAATGAAAATATTGGGAATAGACACATCCTCACCTTCAGGAAGTGTTGCTCTCTTGGAAAATGGCCACGTGGTTTTTGAGTCGTTGCTGGATAGCTCTCCGGCTTATTCAGACAAACTATTGACAGAGGTGGATTCAGTACTCCATCGATCTAAGACGAAATTAAACGAAATATATGGATTTGTGATTACAACAGGCCCTGGGTCTTTTACTGGGCTTAGGGTAGGAATGAGTTTACTAAAAGGCTTTATCCTTGCGACAGAGAAACCTTTTGCATCCGTAAATACTCTGGATGCCTATGCAGAAACAGTACAACCCGGACCTTACGCCATATGCCCGGTATTAGATGCTAGAAAAAAAGAGGTCTATACCGCTTTGTTCAATACTAAAAACGGTCCATGTGCAAGAGAGACTTCCGATCAAGCCATCGCACCAAGGAATTTATGCGATCAAATCAAGCAACCCACTGCATTCGTTGGAAATGGCTTAGAGGTTTACAGAGAACTATTTTCATCCTGTCTTAAGAAAAATTTTGTAGACAAGGTACCAATGAAGAAACTCACGGTCGCTGCCAGCGCAGGTTTAATCGCTTTGCGAGACTTAGAAAAAAATCTGCATTACGACCTGGATTGCTTAACAATTAATTACGTCCGACCCTCAGAAGCAGAATTAAATTATACTGCGGTAGGATCTTAATAAGGAGACAATAAAATGGATATCAATCCTGATTTGCTCGAAAAAGTCCAAAAAGAAAACAAAGAATTTCGTGGACTCTACCAGGAACACACCACACTTAAACAAAAAGTGGAAGCGTTCAATAAAATGAAAATCATTACTCCTGAACAGGAGATGGAAAAGAAAAAGCAACAGAAGCAAAAATTAAGTCTCAAAGACCGAATGGAAAAAATCCTAAGCGAATACCAATCAAGCGCCCATTAACTCTACAACTGGAAACATATGCGAGACGAACTGATCTCCCTTATAGAAAATAAGGGGGATCTACCCCCCATCCCTGAAGTACTTCTCAACCTGGAAAAACGTGTCAATGACCCCGATTGCGATATTCTGGAGATTTCTGCAATCATTGAAACCGAACCTGTTTTATCCGGACGCTTGATTCAACTTTCCAACAGCGTGCTCTTCGGAGGCGGAAGGGAAAAATCCGTTGATGTTGAGGACTCTGTAATGAGACTGGGCATTAAAATGGTTCTCGACCTCGCTTACACCGTTTCGCTTCCCGGAGTATTCAAAAAACCAAAAGGGTTTAACCAGTTCAACTTCTGGACTCATTCACTGGGGGTCGCATATCTCACGCGATCCTTAGCATACATTGTAAAAATCAGTCCGGAAGAAATTGAGTTCGCCTATATGTGTGGCTTGATGCACGACGTAGGCATCCTGGTTTTTGACCACCTTATTCCCGATGAATATACCGAGCTACTCGAGAGCATCAAATCGACAGACCGCACTTTGGCTGAACACGAAGAAGAAACCTTTGGAATTACCCATGCCGAGCTGGGAAAAAGGTTCATTGAAAAATGGTGGCCCGTTTCCCCCGACATGGTGCAGGCAATTGGAACACACCACGATGACACCGGTTCTGATGGGAATGTAAAACATATCGCCCATCTTTTGACCACCGCCAATTTACTCGCAAACCAGAACGGCTTCGGAAATGGAATCGTGCCGGAAGATGCAGCACCCTTGGAATACGGTGTGCTGGATAAGCTAGATTTGGATTTTGATGAACTGGAAATTCTGATCGAAAACACAAAAGAAGGGCTCGAAGCTGCTCAAGCAATTCTTAAAGGAAGTTAAACCGCTCACCTCCACAAATCAATTTGCTGTAGCGCCTTTAAAATAAGTCCCCACCATTTGCGATAAAAACTTAAACGACACCACCCTCTCCGCTGGCGTTAGATCTCCAATGACCCCCACCAAAGTTTCTGCCAGATTACGATCCCTCCGCAAAGCCCTAACCACCTGGTCACACAAAAATGGATTGTAAATAAGCTTTTGTAAAATCCGACTCAATAAAAACTTTTTTTCAAATTCCCGTTTTCGTTTTACCTCATAAACCTTGAGAGCCTCTTTTGAAAAATTGGATTCCCTAAAAGCCTCGGCAGCCACTTCAACTGCAATTTCAGAACTTCGCAAAGAAAGGTAAATTCCTTCACCAGTAAAAGGGTCGATGAAACCCATCGCATCGCCCACGAGCATCAAACCGCCACAGGAAACCGGTTTGACGGAAAATGCCAGCGACTCAACAGCGCGCACCGGTTCAATGCATTCCGCATTTTGCAATATTTGTCGCCGCTGCCGGTTTTTCATTACGGCATCCAGGTAAAACCCATCCGGCCTTCCTCCATTCATTGATATCTGATCAACAACCAACACTACATTGGCATGGTCTCGCCCCACACTTGAAATACCTGTATAACCAGGATCAGAAACATGCATATAACAATAATCATCGGCAATCTGTGCGCCCTGCCAATGTGCTGCCAAAGCGATCTTGACATTCCCAACACGCTCCTCTTTTAAATTTAACTTTTTTAACGACAGGGAATTTCTTCCACCTGCATCAATCACCAAAGGGGCGTGAATGGAAAAAGAAGTTTTGTTCTCATCCCAACCCCGAACACCGATAACACAATCGTCTTCAAATAAAAATTCTGTGACCTTGTTTTGCTCCCGAACCTCTACCCCCATGCGTTTCACCTGTTCAATAAGAAGAGCGTCCAGTTCATACCTGGGAACAGACAAACTGGTTGGGCGTTCAGCCATTCCTGGCTGCTTTGGGTAATCGATTGCAAACTCTTCACCTTCATAGGAAGAGATCGCAACGCCCTTCAATCTTTTGGGAGACAACGCTTCGATGCCATCCAAAACCCCCAACCGGCTCAAAATGGGGTCCGCTGCCGGACTGATAAATTCTCCACAAACTTTATCCCTTGGAAACTTCGCCTGATCGCAAAGCACCACACGATGGCCGAGCCGATTGAGCCCGATTGCAGCCGTGCACCCAGCCGGTCCACCCCCGATGACAATGACATCTGCCTTGTCCATCATTTTTTCTGGCCTAAAAATGCAATACGGTAGGGAAAGTGACGATGTATCTCAAAGGATTCGATTTTTGCCTGTCTGGCAAGTTCGCGAAATTCAGAAGGGGTAAACGCATTCATTACGGAAACCGGAGCGTCATAACGGGTGAGGCGGTTGCGTGTAAAAATTCGCGTTAATAGAAATATGACAGCATGCGCAATTCGGCTGCGATGCAAATCGTTGATCAAAAATCCCAATCGAGCGGATTTATAAATGGCTTTTATAATTGCGACCGAGTTGTCCCAACTGAAGTGATGTAACGAAAGGTTATTGACCGTTAAATCGAATCCTTCGTCCTTAAAAGGCAATGCCAAGACATCACATTGCACCAGACGAATTTCAGGATATTCGCGGATTTCATCTTTCGCCATTTTCAGCATCTTTGCATTGATGTCAACCGCCGTGATTTGAATGGGAACACCCATCTTGCGAGCAAGTTTGGCAAGGGCCACGGGTTGATCGGCCGATCCCGTCGCCGCATCCAGCACGGTGAAAGGTCGGTCTGTTTTATGCTCTTTTAGGAATTTTTCAGCATGATGAAGAAGAACCCGATAACCACTTAAACAGCGGTTCACTGTAGCAACATCGCTCAGGCTATCGCGAACCTCCTCGTAAGGAGCTTCATCCAGATCCAGCAATTCATCTCTGAGATTTCTTGGAGGAAAAAATAGCGATTTCATACCACAAGCCGTGGGGGCAACTGGCCATATCCCGTTGCGCCGCCAAAATAATTTGAGCGCGTGAACATACCGGGAAAATAATTTCAGTGAGCCTTATAGTAAAAGTCTTGCTGATGTTTCTATGCAATATGGGCTTCGACCTTTAGAGTCCAGCGTCACGCTGGTCCCATATTAATCTTGGAAGAAAAAATATTGTTGTCCCGCCTGAATTCTCTTGCGCGTGAAGTTCAAAGCCATATTTTTGAACAATCCACGAGTCGCGGGAATCATGATCAATAATCCTATCGTGTCTGTCACCACACCGGGTGTTATTAGCAACATACTGCAAAGGCTCATCACGGCTCCGTTCAAAACATCATCAGCGGGAGCTTCGCGCGATTTGAGAGAGCGTTGGATTCGTTCAAAACATTCGTTGCCGTAACTCCGACTCACAACAATGCCCACTAGAAATGAAAACATAACCCATGAAATGGTATTAATGATACTGATAGATTCACTGGTCCATTTCAGTCCGTAAAGCTCAATTCCTGTTCCTATTGCAAAAAATGCGGTGACCGGCAAAAACATTCAAAACCCCCAGATAAGGTAAAATTAAAGAACCGATTGTATTCGCTGGTTCAAAAATGTCTAACCATATCATGGCCTCACCGCCTCGAAAAGAGAAAAACCCCTCTCAAAAAGCATCCAAACCAAATTTCCTTTTACCTGATTATTTAGTTATACTCGGGTAAGAATTTCTCGACTTGTGGAGGATCGGGATGAAGCATTGGATTAAAACAACTCTGGGGATCGGATTAGCCATTGGCTTGTGGCAGGTGTCTGCCGATGCGCGCTTTCTCGATTTAAAAAAACAGGAAAATGTTCCTGCCAGTCCCGCGCCTGTTCCACAAATTGAACCTGCTCCACAACCAACACCACCCAGCACCAGTTACAACACGGAAGTCGCACCCAAAGGTATCAGCCTGCGTTTTGAAAACCTTTCTTTAATAAGTGTGCTGCAAAATATCCAGGAGGAAACCGGGATTTTATTTGCCATAGATCCTTCTATGGAAACCACTCCCTTTAGTGCCACTATTCAAGCTGACAATTGGGAAGCAGCGGTTAAGGAACTACTAAAAGGATTCAGCCGCGTTGAGGTTTGGACAGACAACCTGGAAACAAGTCGAATTTGGGTAATGGCCGGTGAAGGCATTCAACCGGGAGACTTTAAACGCAAGGCAGACATCCGATTGAGTAGTCAAGCGCCACAAACACCGCCAATAAAACAAGCGCAAAAGAAGCAACGTTTCCGCACCGCACCCGCCCCGGCGCCAGTACCAACTCCGGTGGCTAACGCATCCGTTCGCATCGAAGATTTACCACCCCATATTCTTTTTGAACCGGGTGTTTTGACATTCATTATATCGAAAGGCCTCGCACTTCCACATAGCGTGAAGAACATGTTTGGCCCCAACCTCGAAGGATTGCCCGCCAACATGCCCATCTCGCCCCATATCCTTAATGATCCGACCTTTACCGGTTTCCTACAATCAAAAGGGCTTCAAGTACCACATAGTTAATAAAACCACTAGCAAGCTAGTCTGGATTGCTTCGCTACGCTCGCAAAGACGAACAAGCACAGTTCAAACTGCGTCTCAATACCATAAAGCTCAAGCACGTCATCAAGAGCGACGTAAGGAGCACGGCGATCCAGTATTTTTTTAGTTTACTTTGTCACACGTTGCTCGTCTATTTGCATCGCCCATAAAAACTCCATAACTGATTTCAAATTTTCATTAGTGACAAACTGTTCGACATCCTGTTTTTCTGCGTTGTCTTTGTGGTGGAAACTTTTGAAGTCGGTTAAAAACTTTTTCTTTTCTCCTCTTTTTGAAAGCTCATACTCTTTAAGAAGACGTACGCCTTTATTCCCTCCCCGACCCATGAGGCTATGGCAGAACAGACAGTTATTTTTGTAAACCTCAAATCCCTGCTCTGCCTCTTTCGAGACCAGTGCAATATTCCTAAGAGGGGCATAGTAATCACTCGATCTCACAAACTTGAGTTCTCTGATATTTGCCGTTAAAAACCGTTCTTCAAAAGGCGGTTGTTTGCCATCGGGCACAAGGACAAGAAGCGGATTCAACCAGCTGGGTTTAGATGAAAATAATCCGAGCTTGATTTCTGTCGCCAGATACAAATCGTATCGAAGGATATCTGTGATGGAAAGGATGCCTTGGTAATCGTCAAAACAATTGAGCAAGATGGCATCTTCCCCGCTCTTCAATTGAAATTGGCTGATTATTTTTAAAAGGGAAACTGCCTCAAACTCGGTGTCGCTATACTTCATTGCTCGATCAAAATAGGAGCTTTGCATTTTTTTTATTCCCAGAGTCTGCAGTTTGGGAACGGTCCAAATTTCCGAGGAGATTTTACCGAAGGGACCGGACTGGGTAATTCGATAAACTCTGCCTATTTCCACCCCCTTTTCCTGTTTTGGGGCACAGGCCCCAATAACCAGAAAAAATGCTACAAACCCGCAATATATTTGTCTCACCGATTAAAACCCTCTATGATAAATAAAAGTTTTCAACGACTTATAATTCACTCGCTAACTCAAGGCGCAACAGCCTCTAATTTAACATGGAACAGACAATCAGCCCCGAAATCAGCCCCGAAAAGATGGATTTCCGCGCATATTCTATATCGTGGAACCTCACTAAGCGGTGCAATCTCAATTGCGACCACTGCTATCTTGATGCAGAGTTTCGCGGCGGGCTTAAAACCGATGAGCTGAACACAGAGGAATGTTTCCGCGTCATTGACCAGATCGCCGAGGTCAATCCCAACGCTTTTTTAATTCTCACAGGTGGCGAGCCACTTTTGAGACCCGACATTTATGAAATCATTCGTTACGCTGCCGATAAAAAGTTCATGGTGGTGCTTGGCACCAACGGAACCATGATCAACCGCGTCAACGCTGAAAAAATAAAAGCGGCAGGAGCGCATGGAGTGGGAATCAGCATCGATTCAATGAACCCGGACAAGCACAACAAGTTTCGTGGCGTAGAAAAAGCCTGGGAACATTCAATGGAAGCATTTGATATTTTGAATGAGGTGGGCGTTGATTTCCTCGTTCAAATGTCCGTTTCCGACATGAACTATAAAGAAATTCCTGATGTTGTTGAGTTCACAGAAAAAATAGGTGCCATTGCATTCAATCTCTACTTTCTGGTTTGCACCGGTCGTGGTCAGGGCAACACCGATATTTCAAACGCAGCTTATGAAGAAGCTTTGAAAATGCTTTATGACCAGCAGATGAAATACAAAGGCAAGTTGATGATCAACTCGAAATGTGCGCCGCAATACAAGCGCGTGGTTTATGAGAATGATCCCGAGTCAGTTTACACACGCACTTACTCCGGCGGCTGCCCTGCGGCAACTCATTACAGCCGGATTTCCCCTGAAGGAAACTTGACCCCCTGCCCTTTCATTGAAGAGTCGGTGGGCAATTTAAAATCTCGCTCCTTTAAAGATCTATGGGAAAACGCACCACTAATGGTCCAGCTACGCGACAGAAAAGAACTTGATGGGAAGTGTGGAAGTTGTGAGTTCTCTGCCATGTGCTCCGGATGCCGAGCACGTGCCTTTGCCGAAACAGGGAACTACATGGACCCCGATCCTTCCTGCGATTACGAACCAGGCAAGTATGGCGGCAAAGCTATCACTCTAAAAGTTGAAGACACGCTCGGACTTGAAGTTGAGTTCCAGACTCAATGGACGCCGGAAGCCAAAGGCAGGTTAGATCGCATTCCTTCTTTCGCCCGCGGCATGGTGGTAAAGGGCATAGAAAAATTTGCAGCCGAACGTAACATTCGAATCATTGATGAAGCTGTGGTAAAAAAATCTCGAGAAGAAATGATCGAGAAGCGAGGCGCAATGTTTCCCTTCCTGAAAAAATTCATCAATTCAGAAAATCAGTAACTCGCGTGCCGTTAGCAAAAGCTCGCCAAGCCCCAAACTTCCATTCACAAAAATAAGTAAGGGTTTTTAGAATTAACAGGTGGGTCAGGAAACAAAATTGGATGTCTTCCAGTTCACTTCCAGTTGCAACGGATTGCCAGATCTGCTTTGGTAATTAACAAAACCGTGCTCCTCACCATAAAGGTAGAGATCGCGTGTGATCTCGACATCCTGTTTGCAGTAATGAATGATCTTGTCAATTTTCCCTTCCTTGTACCATTGCAATGATATCAATCCATCAGCAGATTTTTTAGCATTCAAAGTATGTTGGGCTAAATGGTTGAGGCTCAGGCGAAAGTTGAGAAGCTTCTTTACATCAACAAGCATATCGAAGGTATTGATCTCCTGTAGATCAAAGTCGGAGTACGGCTGCAGCACCGTATAATCAAACCCGATCACATTAAAGCCAACGACCAGATCCGCCGTTCTAAGTTTTTCGACCAGTTTTTTCGCGTCTTTTTCTTCGTAGACAAAATAGTCTTGATCTAAGCTGTCCCAAACCACTCCAACGGCCAACCCCATTTTGTGGATATTGCCCCAGCCACCTACATCATCCGCGCTTTTTTGGGTTTCCAAATCGAAATATTGGATGCGAGGTTCTGTTTCCAGTTTGGTAGTTTTGGCGGGCTCTTGATCCTCAGATTCGCCAAATAGACCGAGTTGTTCAGACATAAAACCAAGAATTGATTTAAGGATTTTTTTTAATTTATCATCCTGACTACCCAAATCAACAAAAATCTGAAAAAACCTTATTTTAAAACAACTTATGGGCCTTTAATTTATTTATCTTGCCCACAGGAGAGGCAAATTATTAAGAATGCCTTTAACCCCTTTAAATCATTAAAGTTTGCCTTTTTTAAGACCGATAAATCTTTAGACAGATTGGTTAAGCGATCTAGTAAATCAACGGAAAGGCAAGTAAGTGGCCCAAAACGCAATATTTGGTATCAATTCCAATCTGGATACAGGTGGGATCATTGATAACCTGATAACCCTCCAACGTCAGCCCATCACCATTGTCGAAGCAAAACGCGCTTTGGAAGAAGCGAAGTTGCTCAGCTTTCAAGATCTCAAAGACCGTCTGCAAAATTTCAAAAGTGTGGTCAATACCCTAAACACTGAATCCCGTTTTCTTTCCACTACGGGAGAGTTTTCAAATAATAGCTCTACCGACACCAATAAGGTCGCAACCCTTACGACTTCCAGTTCGGCCACATCTGGAACGTTTTCTTTAGTTGTAAATAACCTTGCTCGTGAATCCAAACTCTTATCATCTGGTTTTGCGGACACGTCCACTTCACTTGGAAATGGCACTGTTTCTATAACGGTGGGAACCACTACCACCGAAATCACGATTGATGATACGAACAACACCCTGGATGGTCTCAGACTGGCTATCAATAATTCAGGGGCAAATGTGCAGGCTAATTTTCTGAACGATGGCAGTGACACGGACCCGGTGAAACTCGTTATATCAGGAACGGATACCGGTACTGACAATGCAGTTTCAATCACTGCTTCCAACACTTTGTTCGGGTTTGGACAAGAATCCCCAATCACATTTACCGAATCCCAAGCAGCTCAGGACGCAAGTTTTACATTGGATGGAGTGGCCGTAACAAAAGCCAACAACACCGTCACCGATGTCATATCGGGAACAACTCTGCAATTGGAGTCGGCAGGTTCGGGTATCATCACGTTAAGTCCGGATGAAGATGCCATCAAAGAAAAAATACAGAACTACGTGGACGGGTTCAACGAACTCATGGCTCATTTGAACAGCGAATTGGCTTTGACGGAGTCCACTGGAGAAACAGGCGTTCTGTTTGCAAACTTTACTGTGCAAAATCTACAGCAGACTCTTCGCGAAACCATAACCGATCAAGTGGTTGGTATCACTGGAGATTTTAATTATTTATCACAAATTGGAATAAAGACCCAATCCGATGGAACACTGACGGTTGATGATGGAGATCTTAGCACTGCGATAGCGAGTGATATTGGAAACGTCACTCAGTTATTTTCCAGCACCGGGAGTGCCACAAACAGCACTGTTACATTTGTTGGTTTTACCGACAACACGGATCCCGGAACTTATAGCGTTAAAGTAACTAACGGGGTTCCTCAACTGGCAGCGTCAGGAACGACAACTTTCACCGATGCCGTGGGTAATGGTAACTTTTATGCCGGAGCATCTGGGACTGATGCTGAAGGACTGAACTTTCGCATCGGCAACCTTGCCGATGGAAACTATGGCGAACTCATCCTGTCTGTGGGCGTGGCTCAAATTACCAACAGGGTGTTAGCCAGACTGACGGATGCCTCACTTGAAGGACCTCTTGAAGCCGAGATAGACAGTTCCAATGAAACCATCGATGAATTTGATGCAACCATTACCGACCTTGAAGAAAGGCTGGTGTTGTTTGAGTCGAATCTGCGCGACCGCTTTACCAACCTTGAAGTTGTTCTGGGAAGACTGAACTCGCAACGCGATGCATTTGACAGTTCCATTGCAGGAATTCAATCGTTATTCCAGGGCGGTGGAAATTAAAATTAAAATGAAAAATAAAAATTCATTACAGAGAAAACTATAAATGGTTCCATCCAGATATCACGACCAGTACCGAAAAAATCAAATTTCGACATCCAGTCAGGGTCGCCTGATTTTAATGATGTATGAAGGTGCCATCAAGTTCACCACCTTGGCGGGAGAAAGCATGGCAAAGGGCGATGTTGCAAATCAGGGCAAGTACATTCAAAAAGCTCATGATATTGTCAACGAACTCTCTCTGGCTCTAGACTTTAAAAAAGGCGGTGATGTGGCACCGCGTCTGGAATCCCTTTACCAGTTTACGCTGAGTCAATTGACCCTTGCTAATATCAAATCTGACAAAAAACCTCTTCTGGCAGTACTCAACATTCTAAATCCTCTTTTAGAAGCCTGGACGCAATTGTATGATGCTTCAACCAACACCGGTCAAGACGAAGCCGCACAACCGAAAAACATCGCTTCAAAAATCTAAGCTGCGAACTGATTTACCCAACCTCACCCTGCATTTTTTCCTTTAAATAAGCTGCATATTTTTGATCAACCCCAAGGATATGTTTGGTCAGCCAGTTTTTCAAAAAAGATAACAATTCATGGCTGATTTCCGTATTTCCCTCTTTATATTTATTAACGTAATCCCCCACCTGGGCTAACAACTCCTTATGCTTTTGCTTATGGGATGCCGTGTCTTTATAGCCATACTTATCGAAAAGGCTCTCTTCATATTTAAAATGCATGACAGTAAACTCCACAAGCTCATTTAAAGTGTTATCAACAATCTCTTTGCCTTTATCCAGCATGATTCCTCTATAAATCTCATTTATAAGCTCAATCAACCTTTTGTGATGAACATCCACCTCGCCTACATGAGTAGCAAAAGATTCATTCCATGCCATAAGACTCATTTTTGAATCTTTGTATTTAAACTTGCTAACCAGTGTAGTGATTATTTCTGAATTCCTGGTTAATTGTTTTGCTGTTTGTTCTGTCTGAATGGCCCCTTTACTTGTATCTGAGGCGGCTTCAGCAACACCCGTAATATTGCTGGCAATCTCTTGAACTCCTTTTGCAGCTTCGGAAACGTTTCGGCTCATTTCATTTGTTGTGGCACTTTGTTCTTCAACTGCACTTGCAATGGTTCCCGAAATATCATTCACCTCATTAATTACTTTGGTTATTTCATCCATAGCTGTCACAGCATTCTTCGCATCAGATTGAATAATTTTAATTTTCTGGCTTATATCATCAGTCGCCTTTGCCGTCTGGTTAGCCAGTTCTTTAACTTCATTGGCCACGACTGCAAACCCTTTTCCTGCTTCTCCAGCACGGGCAGCTTCGATGGTAGCATTGAGAGCCAGCAAATTGGTTTGACCGGCTATTTCCGTAATAACTTTGACCACCTGACCAATTCCAGCACTACTTTCACCCAGCGCAGATATAGTTTGATTAGTGTTCTCAACAATCTTTACCGCTGAATCAGCAACCTGAGCGGCCTGACTTGCACTTTGAGAAATTTCCTTAATGCTTGCGGTCATCTCTTCTGTACCCGTTGCCACTATCTGAACATTGTTGCTGACTTCGTCGGAAGCAGACGAGACAACACCGGCCTGCGCAGAAGTTTCTTCAGCATTGGCACTCAATTGCTGGCTGACGGACACAAGCTCACCAGAAGAAATATTTAAATCATCCCCGGCCTTTCCAAAAGAGCCAATATTCACTCTCAGGTTTGCTATAAAATCGGCAAGCGCTTGACCCACTTGCCCTGCGGGATCTTCACCCATAACATTCAATTGTTTGCTGATATCCCCACTGGCTGCAGCATTGACCACTTCGAGAATCTGCTCGACTTTATTTTGCAAATTTTCGGTTCGCTCTTTATCCTGCCGAACTATTTCTTCATTTTCCTTTTCCAGTTTTAGTTTTTCCGTTATCACCGACCAATTGACCATAACCCCACTGTAGTTTTTATCCTGATCATAAATAGCATTGATCACCAAATCCAGAGTTTCTGGGCCTAGTTGAATTTGCGCCGTATGGGGTAAGTTCCGGGGGTCTGACAAAAGTTTTCTTTGAAACGCGGGATTCTTATGAAAAATATCGATGCTTTTTCCAATCATTTCATCCATCGGCACAGGAAGATATTGTTCCAAGGTCTTCAAGGTTTTTATGGATGCAGGGTTGGCGTATTTTAAATTCAATTCACAATCACAAAACAAGATGTTAAAAGGAGCGTTTTCCATCATTGAGTTGACCCGTGCCTGCTCCTGTTCAAGTTTTTTAAGCTCGCCAACTTCCTCCCAATTGACAATATAGCCTTGCACCTGACTTTGATCATCATAAACAGCATCGATATTGGTCTTCAAAATTATGTTTCCAAAAGCCAATTCAGCTACATGCGGCAACGCCGCCGGATTCCTTAAAATGGCCTCGATCTTCCCAGGGTCTTTATGGAATCGGTGAATAGAGCCGCCGAGCAACTCATCCACACCCAACCTAAACTCCTTTCTGATTTCCGACTCAATAGATTCCAAGGATTTTTGAGCCATGACATTCATATAAATGAGATTAAAATCTTTATCCGCGAAAAAAATATTCAACTGCAATGTATCCAGACATGCCTTAAGAGTGTTTTTATTATTGAATGCCGTACTTCCATTTTTTTCATTTGAGGGAAAAAGTTTATTGAAAAATCCGTGCGACTGATTCAAATCAGATACGCCAACGGGTACAACCACTGCAGGAACCTTATACGCATGTGTATTCATTTTTCTTCCTCTCAATTATTATTTTTTATGCTTCCAAAAAATGGTGGCAATTTATTATTTGCCCGCAAGCGCATTAACATCCAATATCAATCTAATAAAAAGCACGTATAAGTAAGATAAAAATGATTTTTTTTTATTCCATAGAATTAGTCAAGATTGGGTCACAAAATCCTTTTAAAATAATTAATTACCATCTCTAAGGACCGTAAAAACAGCAAAAAGAAATTTAATATCAATTTAATGAACTTTGGGTTACAAATGGATTAAAAAAAATGAGGACGTTTGATAAATAGGAAGAGCTTGTTGAAAAGCGAGCTTATCCAACAAGAATTCACACCAAGCCCTAATATTTTTTTGACAACCTGCTTTTTCCTATGTTAAAAACCGAACTCCTTATATCCCCTATAATTTAAGAAAATCTATGAAGATTCACGAATACCAAGCCAAAGAAATCTTAAGAAAATATAACGTTGCCGTACCCAATGGGGTTTTGATTTCAGACAAGTCTGAAGCGGCCAACGCTGCCAAAAAAGTCGGCACTGACGTGGTTGTGGTCAAGGCACAAATCCATGCAGGGGGTCGGGGAAAAGGTGGCGGAGTCAAGCTGGCCAAAAGCCCTGCTGAAGCCGAGAAGCACGCCGGAAAAATAATCGGGATGACTTTAGTTACGCCTCAAACGGGACCGGAAGGCCGATTCGTTAAAAAGGTATTGATTGAAGAAGGCATGTCCATCGCCAAGGAACTCTATATGGGCATCCTGGTCGACCGTGAAACCAGTCAGGTTCTAATCATGGCATCGGAAGCTGGCGGCATGGAGATTGAAGAAGTCGCAGCCGATACTCCTGAAAAAATCATTAAGGAGGCGGTGGATCCGGTAATCGGAGTTCAACCCTATCTGGCAAGAAAAATTGCTTTCGCCTTAAATTTAGAAGGCGCAGCTTTAAAAGCTATCGTTCCCTTCATCATTAACCTCTACGATGCATTTATAAAAGAAGATTGTTCCATGCTGGAAATCAATCCGCTTGTTATCACCTCCGATGACCGCGTTCTGGCATTGGATGCCAAAGTAGACATTGATGACAACGCAATGTACCGACACAAAGACACCCAAGCTTACCGTGATACGGATGAAGAAGATCCCACAGAAGTTGAAGCCAGCAAGTTTCATCTTAACTACATCAAATTAGATGGGAATATTGGTTGTATGGTTAACGGAGCAGGACTGGCCATGGGCACCATGGACATCATTAAATTATCCGGCGGTGAACCGGCAAATTTTCTCGATGTGGGTGGCGGAGCAGATGAAGAGATGATTGAAAATGGTTTCAGAATTCTCATTTCAGATAAGGCGGTAAAAGGAATTTTCATTAATATTTTTGGCGGCATTCTTCGATGCGATGTATTGGCTAGAGGGGTGGTTGCTGCAACTAAAAAACTCCATATTAAAATTCCTGTTGTTGTTCGCATGGAAGGCACGAATATGGAAGAAGGGCATCAAATTCTCAAAGATTCTGGTCTCAATTTCTTAATTGGAGATGGAATGAAAGATGGAGCCCAAAAGGTGGTCAAAGCAATCAAATGAGCATACTCGTCGACGAAAAAACCAGACTGATCACGCAAGGAATTACCGGTCGTGAAGGCATGTTTCACACCGAGCAATCCATGAAATATGGAACCAAGGTAGTAGGCGGAGTGACCCCCGGCAAAGGCGGACAAACCGTTTTGGGTAAGGTACCCGTGTTTAACACGGTTGCTGATGCAGCCAAAAAAACCAAAGCCAATGCGACCATGGTTTTTGTTCCGCCGCCATTTGCGGCTGATGCAATTTGTGAAGCTGCCGATGCCGGCATCGAACTCATCATCTGTATCACTGAAGGAATTCCTGTGACTGATATGGTGAATGTCTATAAATATCTGCAAGGCAAAAACAGCCGACTGGTAGGACCCAACTGTCCTGGAGTAATTTCTCCTGGTAAGGCAAAGATAGGAATCATGCCAGCACATATCCATAAAAAAGGAAATGTCGGAATTATCTCACGAAGCGGAACTCTTACATATGAAGCCGTCGGTCAGTTGACCGCACTGGGTATTGGCCAATCCACTTGCGTAGGAATTGGCGGTGACCCGATCATTGGCTCACGCTTTATTGATATATTGGAACTATTCCAAAAAGATCGTGGAACAAAAGCCATATGTATGATTGGTGAAATCGGTGGAACCGCTGAAGATGAAGCAGCCTATTACATTAAAAAGAATGTCACCAAACCTGTTGTCGGATTCATTGCCGGGCAAACGGCTCCTCCGGGCCGTCGTATGGGACACGCGGGTGCCATTATCTCTGGCGGACAAGGCACTGCTGAAGAAAAAATGAAGGTGATGAAACGGTGCGGAATTAAAGTTGTAAAAAGTCCTGCCGACCTTGGCAAAACAATTCAAAAAGTTTTATAACTTACCTCACCCACTCCCGTGGGAAGAAATATTTACCGACTTGGTAAAAGGCTATAAAGTTACTGTCGGCCTAGCGGGTATTTACATATTGCCACCGGCGGCTACGCCTGGTCTTCGTAAGACAGATAATCCAGTCGGCTCTCATAATCTAGTTGATCAAAAGGATTGCCTTGCCGGACACTTGAAAAGTGCAGGTCAGCATAAACAGCAATGATGGCATGCAGCGCTTCATGGTCTTTCATGCCTTGCTCACTCAGCCGCTTAAAAGTTTTTTCCACACATTCCGGTTGTTCCGTACGAATCTGGCTGTCAACAATGGTATGTAGAACCGTATGGACAAACGGACTGACAATCTGCCCGTTTATTTCCTGCGGGTAAGCCGCCATTTCCCCCATGGTCCAGATTTCTTCAAACTCGGGATGAAGGTCCATGACATGTGAAATTCGTTCGTCCAACTCATCAATGTCGCGACCTTGCTGCCTGTCCGAGGCGACTCTTAAAATACGTATTTGGGTTTCTTTATCAAATTGCACAATCAAAGACTCGATAAGAGGTTAATTCAGCTTCTTAGTTATATAAATTTAAGATGCTTATAAGGTCAAGGCGTTTCGGAGAAATGCGTCCTGCGGTCTTTATCTTTATCTCCATATACCATAAAAACCCGCTTGCCCTGGCGCATATGGTACTTCGCCCAAGCAGGAGACTTGCCCTCATAGCTGGCATCGGGGTCTTCCCCTTCCGCTTTTAAATAATCCGGGTAGTCCAGTCCCGCATCATAAGCATCCATGAGGAGGCATTCCGTGGTGAAACCTTTGCCGGAAAGGCTGATTTTACTAAGAAACTGTTCAATTTTTGCAGGGTCACTCATTTCAATAGGTTGCATGACTTTTTTAGATAGGAAGTTCGGTTAAATTTCGATTTCAAGGAGTTAATTAAAACGGCAGGTTGTATTTTAATACAGTTTATGGAATAAACCCCTTATTTCAGGTATATTAGCATATGCTAAATGCTCTTCAAAGCTTCCAGAGATGAGCAAGAAAAACAAACCCAATTTGAGATAAAAATGCTGATTCAAGATAATCTTTTGTTAACCCGGTCAGATCCTTCAGGCCAGGGTGGGACGCAACTCATTTATCGGCTCAAAGGCTATGGATTAGCCGCAGTCAGCCGACCCCAGGAAGAAATTGCCATGATCCACTGGGAGGTAGATGTCATTAAATTTAAAGATGAGGCTACAACCGACCATGAGATCTGCCATACCACGGAACTGGCAAACAAAACTCTAAAATTTTATACTGATAAATCATTGAATGAGTTTCTCGGAAAAGCATTCCAATACCTCGAGGAGCTGGGTTCTCTGGAGAAAATGTTACCCCAGGAGCCCTAGGTAAAACCTGTGGGGTAAAACCGACATAAAAGCACATTTTTTATGGGCTTAAGGCTTGACAGCACACCTTAATATTTCTAATATGTACTTCTTTTCTAGATAAACTCGCTGGTCCTTAAAAGGTCCTTAAAAAGGTCCTTAAAAAGGTCCTTAAAAAAGCGTAGAGTTTCAGATTTGGGCCAGCTTTAAATTTATATTCGTTTATAGTTTTCAACCGGATTTTTTCCGATTTTGAGGACTGATATTTTGAAATAAAGGAGTTAAATCATGGCAAATGTAGTTGGTAGTTCAGTTTGCAGAACGGCTGAAGACGAAGGTAAACCCGCAGATTGGGTTCCCGGGGGTGAAAAGCAAACAGTATGTGATCCGATGAAAATGTTTCACGAGCTTCCCCGCGAAATGCAATTTATCACCGGTAGTGAAGCAGCTAGAGAGTCTATGAGGCGAGCAAATTTAGATATTGCTATTGCCTATCCCATCACGCCACAAAGTGAATCCATGCAGCAAGCCGGCTACCTTTATGATGAAGGATACATAAAAGAATACTACCGGGCGGAAGAAGAAATCGGTACGTTCTCTGCTATTTCCGGAGCCTCCCGTGCAGGTGTTAGAAGCTTGACAGCAACTTCAGGCCCCGGACTGATGCGCGGCATGGAAGCAATCAGCTCCTGGCCAGGCGCAAGAACTCCAATCATAATGCTCAACATGTGTCGCGTTATCAACACCCCGCTTGCTATTCAGCCGGATAACATTGAAATGTCATTCATGCTGAACACAGGAATACTCATGCTTCATGCAGAAAACCAACAGGATTTTTACGATTATCCACTCGCTGCAATAATGGCGTCTGAACAGGTGGATGTAACTTTACCTGCGGTAGTTTCCGTGGATGGTTTTTTCTGTACGCATGCACGTGGCCCGGTATTGATGACCCCTGAAGAATACAAACTGCCCCCTCGAGATGGCTGGCGTTCAGCGGTACCCGCAATGGATAACGAAAACCCACCCGCTCGTATCTCACGGGATGCCCCAATTCAAAAAAGTAACTTCATCAGCTATCACATGCATTCCAGTTGGCAACAAGAGGTATTTGCAGCAGTTGAGCGTTCGGCAAAATATTTCAAAGCTTATCTTGGCGGTCTTGTTGAAGTGGTTAATCCAGATGCCGAAGATTTTATTGTGGCCTCAGGCTGTGCAGTTTCCCAGGCGCGTGAAGCCGTTCGTCAAGAAGGAGAACAAGGTCGCACGGTTGGTTTGGTTAAAATCAAAACCATTCGCCCTTTCCCAACTGAAGAATTATACGAAGCACTTAAAGGAGCCAAGCGAATCCTGGTACCAGAATTCAATCAGGCTGGCTGGCTGCACAAAGAGCTTTGCTCGGTTCTTTATGGACGAACAACAGGTATAATTAAAGACGGACCGCGCGTGTACGGCGGCATGACCATGCCTACAGAGATGATTCTGGAAACGCTGGCGGAATTCCGCAAAGAAGTAAAATAAGAGTTGTTTTTTGTTTAGCTTGATTAATCAGGTATAATAAGGCCTGTAAATATAATTATTTAAAAATATCTAATACCTTTTAAAAAAGGATAATTTTATGTCTCTTGAAAATCTACGGCCATCGCCGGTAATGAAAGACTTTTTGCCTGTTGAGTACAGGGATTTAGTGGACCATGGTCCTTATAATAATCGTGGCGGAAAAGACGCCCAGACCGTAAAAGTCACTGATATGGGGAAATTCAAGGAAGTTATTGAAGAGCATCCCATGTGTGCAGGCTGTGCAATGACCCTGTTCATTCGCCTCACCTACATTGGAATGCCCAACCCTGAGCACACCATTGTTGTTGGAACTGCAGGATGTGGTCGGTTGGCTATCTCTCAAGCTTCTGTGCCCTTTATTTATGGCAACTACGGTGATACCAATGCAGTCGCATCTGGACTAAAACGAGGCTTGGAAGTTCGTTTCCCAAATCAGAAAAAAGACGTTGTGGTTATGGCAGGTGATGGTGGCTTGATCGACATTGGTTTCCAGGGGATGATGCATAGCTGGTTCCGCAAAGAAAAATTCACTACCATCATGCTCGATAATGAAGTTTATGGAAACACCGGGGGTCAGGAAAGCGGCATGACCAACCATGGTAAAGTTCTCAAAATGGCACCACGGGGGAAATTTGGTGATAAAGTTGATGCGCTTGGTCTGGCTAAGGTAGCGGGTGTTGATTATATCGCTCGACTTGCTCCAACCAATCCGGCTCGCGTTGCACGAACGGTTCGCCGCGCTATCATGGTCGCGAGAGAAGTCGGTCATAGCTACATTCAGGCTTACACCTCCTGCAACATTGAATACTCCATTCCAACTCCGGATGTTATGAAAGATGCCTTCGAAATTGAAAAAGAACGTTATGGTTTTGAAGAAATCATTTCACCGGCAGCAAAAGAGTATTTGGATGAAGTTGAGAAAAAAGCTAAAAAGAAAAAATCTGACAAGTAAAGCGAGGAGAATACAAAAATGACAGAAGAAGTTGTTAAACGCTATAACATTCGAATGGCGGGTATTGGTGGCCAGGGTGTTGTAACTGCATCCCATATCGTAAGTAATGGAGTGGTTATCTCAGGTGGTTTCAGTTCTCTAGTACCTTTTTTTGGATCAGAAAAGCGTAATGCCCCTGTTGAAAGTTACGTTCGCATCTCCAACCAAACTATCTATGAGATTGGTGAAATCATTTTTCCAAACGTTCTCATGATTTTTCATCCTTCAGTTATCACACTTGGAAAATCTTACACCATGCCGTTTTATACCGGCTTGAAGCAAAAAGGAATCATTCTAATTAACAGCAAAACTCCGATTCCTTTTTCTCGTGACGAAGAAAGAGAACTAGAAGAAAAGGAAGCGCGTATCTACTATTTGCCTGCTACCGAAATGGCAAATGAACTCGCAAAAACAGACTTGGCCACCAACATGGCGATGTGTGGAGCCATTTCGGGTATCTTTGGTCTTCCTGACCCCGAGTCCCTGGCTGCCTCTGTAAAAGATCGTTTTATTGGTAAAGGAATTGTAGTGTCCGGTGGTACTGCTGCTTTGGACAGTGCTATTGAAAAGAAGTTTGCTAAAAAACAAAAACTGCTTGAAGCCAACCAAAAAGTTTTAGATGGAGCAGTTCAATACGCTATTGATCAAGGCTGGTCTGAAGCAGAACAACCTGCTAAAAGCACCGCGTAACGTTTATTAGACTGGAGAAAACATGTACTACATTGCTGAAGTTGACAAGGACATTTGTTCGGCTAAAAACTGCCATCTCTGCACACAATACTGTCCCGAGTCAAACTGTATCAATTACAGTGAAGAAGATAAGTCTGCTTATGTATCCGTAGACCGGTGCAAGGCCTGTGAAATCTGTGTCTATATCTGTACAGACATTGCTAAAAATGATGCCATCAAAATGAAATGGATTGACGACCTCAATGAGGGTTTTGTCATTAAAAAATCCGGAGTAGTTTTACGATAATTTATCAAAGTTTAACAAAAGGTATCTGGGCTTAATTGCCCAGATACCTTTTTTTTATCCAATTAAAAAAATCAAACCTAAAACGAAAGTAGTAAAATGGAAAGAACTTTTGCAATTCTAAAGCCTGATGCAGTTGAACGAAATTTAATCGGAAAAATTTTAGAGCGGATAGAGTCTAGCGGATTTAAAATTGCTGCTATGAAAAAAGCCCAACTCTCGCAGGCGCAAGCTGAAGGCTTTTATTATGTTCACAAAGAAAGACCTTTTTTCGGTAGCTTGACCGAGTTCATGTGCTCTGGCCCCGTAGTACTTCTGGTTCTTGAAAAAGAAAATGCTATAACGGCATGGAGGGATCTCATGGGTGCCACCAACCCAGACGATGCCAAAGAAGGAACCATCCGTAAGGACTTCGCAGTAAATATTGAAAAAAACTCAACACATGGTTCAGATTCTGCCGAAAACGCAGCATTTGAATTATCATATTTTTTCAGCGAAACTGAAATTCTTTAAGAACTCAAACCCGTTACCTCCTATGAGATCCGTTTTTGCAATTTTGATATTCACTTTTCTAGGATTCCCATTTTCTGCCTCTGCGGGCTCCGATTATGAATATGAGCTTTATAAAAACCATGAAAATTACGGCATCGTGGTTTTCCCCAAAAGGCTCATGTTCAAAGAGTTAGAGAGTTACCTGCTTTCCATTCCCTTTGAATCTGCAGAGTCGGGGAAAGCAGTCATGCGCCATGGGTCCAAAAAAGAAAATGCGACCTATATGATGCCACTGGAAGCTCAAAAAAGGCATTCCATTGAAAAGTTTATCGTTATCCAGATATTGACCCTATGAGCATGCTAGTAGGCGTTTATGATCCGGAATGGGGGCTCACTTTACCCTCGGCAATGGTTGAAATGGAAACCATCAAGCAAAATATTCCCAAGACATTGAACGTCTTCAGAGGGCAAAATCGCCAGCGCCAAACCCTTTTAAAGCCTCAAAAAATGCCTTCAAATGCTAATTTTTCTTACAGGCAAGAATATAATATAATACTCAACAGATTAACTTATTCAAATTAGTATGGCTCGGAGGCAATATCATGCCCGTATATGAATACCAATGTGAAAAATGCAAAGAAGTTGTGGAGGTTTTGCAAAAGGTGAGTGATGACCCACTTACCGAGTGCGAAAAATGTGGCGGCAAAGTAGAAAAACTTTTCAATCAGATGAACTTCCACTTATATGGTCCTGGATTTTATTCTACGGATAACAAACGGAAATATCTTAAATAGAAAACTACAATGATTTATATTACCCGCCGCCTAGAGTTCTGTGCAAGCCATCGCCTTTATAAT
>CAZECX010000030.1:0-266 GCA_964510965.1 uncultured Nitrospina sp.
TTTGAGACCAAACAATTTGATCTGCGAAGGAGATACGTATACGTCGTCGGGAGAAGAGAGGTAATTATAATCGGAAGAACGCAGGAACCCATAACCATCGGGCATCATTTCGAGCACGCCTTCGCTGAGGATCATGCCTTCAAACTCGATATTGAAAGTAGGTTCTTTGCGGTGTTGCTTCTGCTGCTGTGCAGGCTGGGACGATTCGTGCGAAAGACCATTCTCTGCAGATTCCGCTTCGGCAGCATGTGTGGGCTCGGATGTTT
>CAZECX010000030.1:276-29841 GCA_964510965.1 uncultured Nitrospina sp.
GCGCTTGTTCGGCGGGCTTCTCAGTTTTAGGCTTACGGCCGGGCGCACCACGTTTGGGCTGGGGGGGCGGCGCAGGCTTAGCTGTTTGCTGCGGCGCTTCCTGCATCACTTCCGCTTCTTCGGTAGCGATGCCGGTTTTAACAGTAACGGGTTTGCGGGCCCTGCCAGGTTTTTTCTTGCCGTCTTCTTTTGTTTCGCTGGCTGTGAGTGCCTGGCTGTCAAGGATCTTATAAATAAGCCCTTGTTTGTCAAGCTTTTTAACGCCTGCTATTTTCAACTGCTCGGCAATGTCGAGCAACTCTGGCAATAGCATGTCGTTCAATTGCAAAATGTCGTACATAAAATCAATTAATGGGGGGATTCAAATTGTCTACATCATTAAAGATCCTGTCTAAGGGATTACGAACTCAGATCCGGATAAATAAAAAAAATGTTGTGATTGGAAAGAGGGAAACTGATGTTGTCGAGAGCTATTAAGAGAACCCAATCAGTCTGGTTTCCGCTGCAATGTTAAGGCAAAATAATCAAAAAATGAAATGAAAATGTAAAAATCGGCGGACGGACCCACCAACATTATACATTAAAATTATACGTCTTTGTAATTACCTGTTTGATCACCTCATCGAGTTCCAGGGCGCTTTTGTGCAGGTGAGCAACGATTTCTTCCAGTTCCTGTGGTTTGTGTGTATTGATCATTTCGGTGAGGCCAATGATATTTGCAACAGGCCTTCTGATCTCGTGCGACTGGATCTTAGCGATCTCCCGCAGGGCTTCTGCGTGTTTCTGGATTTCCAGTTCGTTTTTTTTCCGTTGGGTGATGTTTACCGAGTTTATCACGACGCCCAGGTAGTTTCCATGTGCATCCGAGGCAGAATAATATTTCCGGAGGAGCCAAACCTTTTCTCCGTCGGGATAGGTGAAATGGTACTCGAATACATGGTTTTTAGTTTTGCTAAGCAATATATCATCGAAATGCATGGCGGCCGTTTTCTGTTGTTCCGGCGTTAAGTAGTTCATGATCAGGTCGCCCACTTTGTAAGGTTTGCCCAGCAGGCGGCGGGCATGATGCTGCGCAGCTGTATTGGCATAAATGATACGGAATCCCGGGTCTATAAAGAGCGTTATATAATCGGAGCTGTTGATGATGGCCTGGAGTGTATTCTCCGATTCATAAAGCAATGCCTGCTGTCTTTTGAGCGCTGTTACGTCTTTAGACAAACCGATGAGGTGGGTAACTTCCTGGTTATCATCCAGTATGGGAAAAGCTTCACTCAGGCTGAAGAGGGTTTCATTATTCAGCGCAATGGTTTCTTCGTAAGAAAGCGGGCTTTTGCAGTTGACGCAGGAAAACAGCTGCTTGCTGACCAGCTCATATTTTTCGGCGTTGAGTATCTCTTTCAGGTCTTTGCCTATGAGTTCTTCTGCTGTGTGGGAGAATTTCCGCAGGTAGGCCGCATTGACGTATTCTATGATGAAGCGCCGCTTTTCGGCTTCCACCCGCAATATGAAAACTGCATCATTGGTTTGTTCAACAAGTGAAACGAAAAGGGAGGGGCATACCTTCTTCATAGATAGGACATTGGCAAGCTTGTTTTTATTATGGTACTAAAAATAAAAATACAGGATGCCTCCCAAATTTCCATGAATCATGAAAAGGAATATATGAGTTCGGAAGCCCAATACGTATCTTTGCTGCCTTATGTTTAACAAAAGAACCAAGATCAAGACCTTGCTGGCCGGCGAATTCGTTGGTCAGGATGTGACGGTAATGGGTTGGGTGCGCACTTTTCGCAACAACCAGTTCATAGCATTGAACGACGGCAGCACCAATAATAATATCCAGGTGGTGGTTGCCCTGGGTATGCTGGATGATGCCACGCTCAAACGCATCACCACCGGCGCTTCCTTGAAGATCACCGGCGAGGTAGTGGCTTCATTGGGAAAGGGACAGAAAGTAGAGATACAGGCGAAGAGCCTGGAAGTGCTGGGCGACAGTGATGCAGAGAAATACCCGCTGCAACCTAAAAAGCATAGCCTCGAATTTTTGCGGGAGATCGCTCACCTGCGTTTCCGCACCAATACATTCGGCGCGGTGTTCCGCATCAGGCATTCACTGGCATTTGCCGTGCACCAGTTTTTCAATGAAAGGGGTTTTGTGTACCTGCATACGCCCATCATCACCTCCAGTGATGCGGAAGGTGCGGGAGAGATGTTCCGTGTTACTACATTGCCCATGGAAGGAGCGCCACGCAAAGAAGATGGCGGCATTGATTTCGGAGAAGATTTTTTTGGTAAGAGCACGAACCTCACAGTAAGCGGACAACTCGAGGGAGAGTTAGGCGCCATGGCGTTCAGCGATATTTATACGTTTGGTCCCACTTTCCGCGCAGAAAATTCCAACACCACCCGCCACCTGGCCGAGTTCTGGATGATAGAACCCGAGATGGCGTTTTACGATATTGAAGACAATATGAACCTGGCCGAGGAGTTCATCCAATACCTCATTCGTTATGCCATGGAGCATAATGCAGAAGACCTGGAATTCCTGGATCAGCGGCTGGCAGAAGAAGAAAAGCAGAAACCACAGGCCGAGCGTTCAGAGATGGGCCTGCTGGAGAAACTGCGTTTTGTGGTAGACAACCAGTTTGAGCGCATCACATATACAGAAGCCATCGATATTTTGCTGGAGTCCCCTGCTTACAAGAAAAAGAAATTCAAATACGAGGTGAAGTGGGGCATTGATATGCAGAGTGAACACGAGCGTTACCTGGTAGAGAAGCATTTCAAAAAACCCGTGATTGTTACCGGTTACCCCGCAGCCATCAAAGCGTTCTATATGCGTATGAATGAAGATGGAAAAACTGTTGCGGCAATGGATATACTGGCCCCCGGCATTGGCGAGATCGTAGGCGGCTCACAGCGTGAAGAGCGATTGGATAAGCTGGAACAACGCATGAAAGACATGCACATCCCCGCTGAAGAAATGAGTTGGTACCTGGATACACGCCGTTATGGAACGGTGCCGCATGCCGGTTTCGGACTGGGCTTTGAACGAATGGTACAGTTTGTGACGGGTATGGGTAATATCCGCGACGTGATACCCTTTGCCCGTACTCCTAAAAATTGTGAATTTTAGGTGGATTATTGGCAGAATCCCCCTATTTTTGCAACCCCGAAAGGGAAATAAAGCGGCAGAAGTGCGCCTCGCGCACCGAAGCTTCAGCGAAGGTGCGGTAGCTCAGTCGGTAGAGCAAAGGACTGAAAATCCTTGTGTCGGCGGTTCGATCCCGCCCCACACCACTTTTAGATTTATAACGCTTTGTAAATGAATTTTTTACAAAGCGTTTTTCTTTTAGGGGCAAGAATAAGGGCAAGGAATAATTGTTGGAAAAATTTTATTGACAAAATTTAGAG
The DNA here is from genome assembly GCA_964510965.1 of uncultured Nitrospina sp. Taxonomy (GTDB): domain Bacteria; phylum Nitrospinota; class Nitrospinia; order Nitrospinales; family VA-1; genus UBA8687. The sequence goes on from CAZECX010000030.1 coordinate 3,691, forward strand.
ATGTTTAATGTCTGAAAACTTCATTAAATCAATTGAGCAAAATTGACATGGACTATGACTAAGATATCTTCAAAAAATTTCTTATGGCAGTAATCAGGATAGTTACTTCTTTTTTTCTTTTATTAAATAACCAAAACCGGTTGGCACAAAATGTTTATCAACCATCCAATCGTAAGCTTTGCTAAATTCTTCTGGACTAAAAACCTGTTTTTTACGATTGCTCCATTCAAAGAACTCCAGTTCAATAGATGCTTTTGAAATATCTTTTTTCAATATGATTTGATTGTTCCAGATTGCATAGATGGTGGCAATAGCTTCACAGAGTTTTTCGGTAGCATTCAGCAAAGTAGTAAACAGATTTTCCAACAACTTCTGTTTGTTTGAAAAATAACCATCGTAGTATTTATCAATCTCTTTGCACTTTGCTAATGGCTTAAACTTGTAATTTATTTCTTCAAACCACTTACTGCTTTTAAGTTTGAATATTACCGAGTGCATAAACTTATTGTCATAAGGGCCAGCGGCCTGTCTATAATAATTCCAGTTCAAATCTTCTTCAATAATATGCTCGGCTAAAAATTGCAGCTTTTGAAATTTTATATGTGTAAAGTTTTTATCTTCTTTAAAAATGGAAACAATTTTGCCACCAAGCACTTGCTTTGCAAAAGCTTTTTTGTTTTCGGGGATTAATGAAATAATTTTTGCAGTAGTATGTGCAACAGCAGGCATTTCTATCTCTCCCTTAAATGCTTTTTGTGAAAGTGCCCCATACAAATTTTCCAACTCTTTCAGACTAGTTTTGTATTGTGCTTTAAGAGCTTCGGTTTTTTGTACTATTTGAGCAAATTGGTTTTGGAGGGAGATTGGGGGAATGAGAATTTTTATTTTTTGTAATTCCTGTGCATTTATGTTAGCCATACCAACAATTGTCTTACACATTCCAAAAAGAGTTTGCTTTCCATGTAAAGAATTTAAGTAACCCCACAAATACCAAGGATTAATACTCTCTTTCAATCTCACTCTAATTAAATAGCCTGCTATTATCATTTCTGATTGTTCATTAAATACCGCAGTCTTTCCAACAAGCTCCTTTGAATTGGTTCGGTTAAAAAGTAAATCTCCTTTTCTAACAATATATTTTTCCTTTTCATCTTCAATTACATCAATGTATTTCAGTTTTGAAAAATCCCAATAACCATCTGTAGTGATATTGTTCATTCGCAAATATGGATATTGCCCTTCTTCTTGTCCTGGGCTACTCGTTCCATATTTTACATCTGTTACTATATCACCAATTTTGCCTTTTGTAAACTCTTTCTCATTCCTCACTGGGTCGCCAAACATTTCTAAAAAACTGCTTTTTACATATTCATCCAAAAGTGCAATACTTTGTTTACGTTGTGCAATAAGAGTTTCGGCTTGGGTGAGTATGTTAGCAATGTGGGTTTGGTGTTCAAGGGAAAATATTGGCAGATGAACAAACTCAACAAAACCTCTTGATATACCACCAACTGTAGAACCTCTAAAGTCTTTTAAAATTTCTCTATTACCACTTATAGATTTAAGATATTGAAAAACAAATTTCGGATTAGCAATTGTTTTATCAATTTTCAGATTAAACACATGTTCATTTACAGCCGCTTTTTCAAAAGGAAAATTTTCATCTACATGACTTATTTTTCCTGTCGTAGCTCCATCTTTAACAATTAAAATATCATCTTTATCTACTTTCCCTTTTTTAAGAGAATTGTAAAATTCTAACGGAACATATTTTTTTGAAGTAAAATCAAATCCTCCATTTCCATTCAAATGTTCTGCACCAATGGAAAATACTCCTTCTCCATTAGTCAAAGCTCCACCTTGCGGTCTACCGCCACTTTCAAGTGAGTTAATAATATTTGATAGCTTTACTTTTCGCACATTAATTCTTTTAATTCTTTCAACCCTTTTTGTATATCCATTTCCAAATTTTCTAATTTGCTCATAATTACTTCTGACTTTTCATAAACTATTTCTTCATACACTTCTTCTTTATAAGTGCTTAAATTCAAATCATAGTTGTTGTTTACAATTTCTTTCTTTGGTATAAAAAAATATTTAGCCTTACGGTCTGTATCGGTTTTTGTATTTCGCCTTTTAAATCGCTCAACGATATCTGGTAAATCAGTTTCTGCTACTTTGTTCCTTTTATCATCTAAAGTGTAGCCGTCTGCTTTCATATCATAAAACCAAATGTTATTGGTTTCACCGCCTTTAGTAAAAATTAAAATAGCAGTGCTTACGCCAGCATATGGTTTAAATACTCCACTCGGCAATGCTATCACTGCTTTCAATTCTGTTTGTTCAATTAATAATCTTCGCAGTGCTTCAAATGCCTTACCGCTGTTCTGTATTACTCCGCTGGGTACTATTACTGCACCTGTGCCGCCCATTGCCAGCATATTGTAAATACGTTCTACAAACAACAACTCTGTTTTGGTGGTAGGCAGTTTTAAATCTTCATTTATATCCCCCTTATCAATATTGCCAGTAAATGGCGGGTTTGCCATTACCAATTGATACATCCCTTCTTCCTTATAACTTTTACTAAGTGTGTCTTTATAATCCACTTTGGGTTCATCAATACCGTGCATCATTAGGTTCATTAAACCCAGGCGCACCATTGTGGTGTCCACATCAAAACCGTATAGCGAGTTTTCAATAATGCCTTTTACTTTTTCATTTAGCATAGCGCTTAATGTGGCTCGATAAAATCCATCTTCATCAGGCAATACAATATCGGGATTCTCTTTTAACACCATTTGCGTAAGCATATACTGGTATGCGCCCAATAAAAAACCAGATGTACCGCTGGCAGGATCCGCTATGCGCTGTCCCAATTGCGGCTCTACCAGTTCTGCCATTAGTTTAATAATATGTCTTGGAGTGCGGAACTGTCCATTCTTCCCTGCAGTTGCAATTTCACTTAACAATACCTCATACACATCACCTTGTATATCCTGAAAAGAATGACCACCATCAGTAGCATCTTTTTCAATTTCCAAAAACAATGCATCAATAGTTTTAATTGCTTCTACCAACAAACTTGCTTTTGGCATTATAAACACGGCATTTGCCATGTGTTTGGTAAAAGGCGATGTAGCCCCATTTAATTCTTTTAAAAAAGGAAATACTTTTGTTTGTATATGCAGCAATAAATTATCTGCAGGGTAATGCTTAAAAACACTCCAGCGCAGTTCTTTTTTATCTATGGCGTTTTCTTTTGCCATTCCTGGTGGAATGAATTTGCCTTCAAATTTTGATTTGTATTTATCACCGGTAAACTCAGCATCCCTTTCACGTTTGGCTTCAATATCATCTAGCCGCTTCATGAAAATGAGATAAGTTATTTGCTCAATAGCTGTGAGTGGATTGGCAATACCACCACTCCAAAAGCTGTTCCACAGTTTATCAATATGCGATTTTAATATGGCGTTGTTTTGTAACATGCAATAATATTATTCGGTTAATGGCGAAACCATCTGCGATTTGAAATACCAAGTGTAATTCCACCCCATGTATGAAAGGCTTTGCCTCCTATAAACTCTCTGCTGCGGCCATAAAACGAATAGCGCAAATACAAAATATCCCATAAGGTTAGATTAACACCAGCGTTTATCTCAAATAAAAATCTTTTTACTTCATTATGTGGTATTTTAGAAATACTATTATCCCCAAACATTAAACCTTCCAAAGTTGCATTGTAAGCAGCTAATCTCACATGAGGTTCTACAAAAAGATTAAATCTGAAAGACTTATTGGGAGCAGTAATAGGTTGTGCCCCTGTTAGCAAAACTTGCGGCTCAGGAGTGTATTCTTGTAAAACAGTACTGTTATAATTGATTAAATTAAATTTTATACCCGATTGAAGGTTTATCATATAATTACCAATATCTACCTTACCAACAAGACTTCCCTGCATCCACTGAAAGCTCATGTTATCTCTTAAACTTGTTGAAAATAAATATTTTTGCAGACGAGAATTATAGTTAATGACCAGCGATCCGTTATATCCAATTTGATTTTGCCATCCCATCGGGTCGGGTCTTTGAGTACCAAACCAGTGATGCCGATGTATATAAGATTGTACTTTACCGGGCCCACTTTTGCCTATTCCACCAATTATAATGTCACTTTGCAAAAGAATTTTTCCATTATTGCTTATTGATGTATTACCGATACTCATGAATGTGAGCGAAGCATAAGGGCGATCATTTCTAATTACCGCTGAACTTGCAAGGTCTTGCGGAGTATAAGCAGTGCCCCCAAATGCAAAACGTTGTATGTTTATAGCATTAGCTCCAGCAAACCTGTAAAAGGGCATCCATTTTAATCTTAATCCAGGGATTAATACTTCAAGCTTAGCTCCACCTGTGTAGTTTTCATCTTTATTACCTGCAGGACTAAAGAAATCATTGTCAAGGCTTGTAGCAACTTGAAAACCGTGACTTCCCTGACCATTTGCCAACACGCTAAATAAGAAAAACAAGAAACAAAAAATATATTTCATGCGGCAGAAAGTTTATTAGTCAGCAATAATATTTCTTCAATTTCCTTAGGATTGAAAATGCCCCTGATGCCCTCTGGATGAAGCATAGTAAAGGGCGCTTCAATCAGGTTTCGCTTACTGAGTTCGCCTTTTTCGAGAATGTATTTACGCAACAAATCTAAAAATTTTAATTGTCGACTTGTTAAATAGGTATGTTGTTTAATAAAATCATCAAAAGATTTTGCGACTGTTTCGGGAAATGTTTCTAATGGTTCAATGCCTAAAATGTGTTTGATAAATTGTACTAACTGAGCTTTACGATGATTGTACACCCTGCGTAATAAATCAATAGTAATATGCGGATGTTCATTGTGCAAAGCTGTTGCAAGTTCCTCTGCCTCGGCAGCATTTATTTCTTCACCCAATTTTATTTTCTTCAAAATAGGATTAGCCAAAACAAGTTCATTTATTTTTTGCTCCACCAATTCTTTGTATTTGGCAATACTCAACGCTTCATGTTGCGGACCAAACTCTACATATTCTTTTTGGGCAATTATATCTTTCAAATTATACTTGGCAGGAGCCAGTAGTATAATGGCTTCACGATATTTCATTAAAGGTGCGACTTTATCTATCAGTATATCCAGCTTTTCATCAGTAGCGGTTGCCCAATAATGATTGGTTTGGCTTTGGCGTATGATTTCTTCCTCTTTAGAAACAGTATTTATTGACAACGGTAATTCTGCTATTTCTTCTACAATACTTTCTTTAAGCGTTTCAAACTTGTCTTTATCAGCCTCCAACTGTGCAAGCGAAATTTCCAGTATATCTTTTTCAAAACGCATCGCTTTAAAATCAGCATCCGATACTGTTTTAAAAAGTGGTTTAACGGTTCTATTTAAGAATGCAATACGGTCAGCACTTAGTGTTGTCCAAAAATTGTCATCATATACCGGCTGCAATTCATGCTTAGCGTCTAACACAGATACAGAATTAGTCGGTAAGGTTTCAATCTGCTTGCGAAGTTTTTTTATTTCTTTTTCTGCAATTTCTTTTTGTCCTGTTTCAATTGCTTTTTCAATTTTTTCCAACCTTACAGCAAACAAACGAACAGGCAATGGTATTTGTGGTTTTAGCTCTTTGCCTCTGGGGTTTATCTTGAAATATTCAAAATTATCCCAGCAATCCAATATCAAAAACTCATCTTTTTCCGTACACCAGTGTTTCAGTTTTTCTTTTTCCAACAACCTTGTACCCCGTCCAATCATTTGCCAAAACTTGGTGTAACTGTACACGGGTTTTGCAAATACAAGGTTCATAAGTTCCCTCACATCAATGCCAGTGTCAAGCATATCCACACTTATTGCGACACGGGGCATATCATTATGAATAAACTGGTCAAGCAAACCGCCTTTGCCATATACTCTTGGGTCTTCGCTAATAATTACTTTGGCTAATTCGCCTTTGTATTGCGGATAAAGACTATCAAATATTTGCTCTATTCTTCTTGCATGTGCTTTGCTGATGCAAAAGAAAATTGTTTTACCCGGCAATACACCATTGCCATCTTTAATGCACTCCTCCATAAATTCACGAACAATGAGTGCATTAGTTCCTTTATTGATTACTTTCTTTTCAAGATCTGTTCCTTCGTAATTTATTTCTTCAATTTCTTTTCCTTCTTTTATTAAATGCTGCTGGTCTTCTAAACTAATGGTACGTTTATTTATTCCCTCATCCTGAAACTTTGTTTTCAGTTTCATTACCTGAAAATTGCACAGGTACGGCGGTATATGAGATACTGCTTCTTCATATGTGTATGCAAAAGTAGGCACGCCTTCTTCGCAATCAAATAATTGAAATGTATTGTGGTCAATTACATCAGTAGGTGTTGCGGTTAAGCCTAAAGTTATTGTATTGAAGTACTCCAGTATTTCCTGATAAGTATTGTAAATGCTACGGTGGCTTTCATCTACTATGATCAAATCAAAAAAATGTGCAGACAAACGGTTTTTTTCATCACGAATGATATTAAGCATTGTCGGATAGGTGGAAACATAAATCCTTCTATCTGTTGTTATATTCTTTTCTCCTTGTTTTGGCCATCGGGGTTCATTAGGTAAATGTTCTTTAAACGCTTCTAGTGTTTGGTCTCGTAATGCGATTCTATCTACTAAAAACAGAACTTTCTCTGCCCAGTTAGCTCTCATCAATGCATCTACCAAAGCAATACAAGTACGGGTTTTGCCAGTACCAGTGGCCATGACTAGTAAAAACTTTCGCTTTTGTTTTTCTACTGCTTCCATCACAGACCTTATAGAACCGATTTGATAATCCCGTCCTGCAATTTTTGTATTGATTAATTCACCTGCTAATGATTTCCGGCTGCGGCGTATATAAGCCAATCGTTCTAAATCTTCTCTTGTGGGAAAACCATACACTTTTTGAGGCGGATAGTTTTCTAAATTCCAAAAGAAAATATCATGGCCATTGGTATAAAAACAAAAAGGTAATTCACAACCTCTTTCATTTTGTATGTTATAACAATATTGTTTGGCTTGCTCTCTACCAATTGCAGCGTCAACAGATGTTTTCTTTGCTTCCACCACCGCCAGTGGTTTACCATCTTTGCCCAGCAATACATAATCGCTGAATTGATGACCGCCATAAGGGGTGGTGGCTTCCTGCACCATGTTTGCATCTACTACAATATCAAACTCCTCTATTACTTGAGTATAGTCAGCAACATTCCATCCTGCCTGTTTAAGCCGATTATCAATAATTTGTTTGCGGGTATGTTTTTCAGAGCTCAAGTTTTAAGGCTAACGCATTTTTGTGTAAAATAAGGCATTTCAGCGTTTAACACACTAATTTTGTCACCTTTTTTTAAAAATAAGTGACGCTATTTATTTGACTTGTCACCTTTTTTCATAAATTCGTGACAGATGATTTCTGTACAGCAACATATAAGTACACAGCTCTCTAAAAAAAAGCCTGGCGATTTAATTTTCCCGACTGATTTCCGTGGTAGTGGAACTGAAGTTGCAATTAAGCAGGCTTTATCCAGATTAGCTAAAACAGGTACAGTCGCCCGTCTGGCACATGGCATTTATTTTATTCCCAAAACAGATTCACTATTAGGAAAAGTGCATCCTTCTCCCGAAGATGTCGCAAAAATGCTGGCGAAAAAAGAAAAAGTAAACATCAGACCTGCCGGAGCATACGCCTTGCATAAACTCGGTTTAACCACTCAAGTTCCTACTAAACTCGTCTATATTACTGATGGGCCGCCAAGATTAATTAGAATAGGAAAAACAACTATTCAGTTCAAAGCAACAACCAATAAAAAATTAGCTACAAAAGGCACAACCAGTAGTCTGCTAATACAGGCATTGGAAGAATTAAACCTACAGGAGTTGGACAACAAGAAAAAACAAAAAATATTAGAATTGTTAAAAAAAGAAAAGCCCAAAATATTGAAACACGATTTGACTATTGCTCCAGCACGCATAAATGATTTTATTGTAAACCTTCTAAAACAGGAAAACAATGACGGGTTGGCTACAGTTAACAGATGAGCAAAGGAAAGCAACAGTAGAACAGGCAGCTATTCAGAGCGGCATCAATGCTAAAGCAATTGAAAAGGATTGGTGGGTTACACTTACATTAAAAATTTTATTCCAATCTAAATATGCTAATCATATTGTTTTTAAGGGAGGCACTTCTTTAAGTAAATGCTGGAAATTGATTGAACGTTTTTCAGAAGACATTGATATTGCTCTTGACCCGGAGGCTTTTGGAATGAAGTATGTAGAAAAGCCATCTAAAAATTATGTAGAAAAATTAAGAAGAACAGGTTGTGAATTTACAAGTACAGAATTGAAAATTGAATTGGAAAAACAATTTACAATGATTGGAGTTTCCAAGCAAGTTGTTACTATAGAATCAGAACCTATACAAGAAAAATTTCCTGATACTGATCCGCAAATACTTCATGTAAAATATCGATCGTTGTTCGATGCTAATGAATATTTAGCGGACGAAGTAAAAATTGAAGTGAGTGTACGGTCATTAAAAATTCCCTTTGCAGCAAAATCAGTGCACTCTATTTTATACGAAGTGCTTCCAAATAAGGCTTATGAAGAAACTCCTTTTACAGTATATGCTGCTGAGCCCCGCAAAACATTTTTAGAAAAATTGTTTCTGCTGCATGAGGAATTTTATCGCCCGGACAAATCCAAAATACGTTCATTCCGCATGTCGAGGCATTTATATGATTTAACCAAAATGATGGATGTTGGTATTGAGAAAGAAGCTCTGGCAGATACAGATTTATATGCAACGCTTATTCGGCATAGAGAATGGTATATCCGCATTTCATGGATGAATTATGAAACACTTGCAGCTTCAACAATCAATTTTATTCCTCCTGATGAAGTGATAGAAGCATACGAAAAAGATTATGAAGTAATGAAAGAACAAATGATTTATGGGGAGGCGGAAGAGTTTGATGAGCTACTACAGAAATTGTATGGACTTTTAAACAAGCTCAAAAAGTTATAAAAACATAGAGAGTACGACCAATCATGTTTGTTTCATTTCATTTCATATGAAATTCTACAATTAATATGAGTTACGTGAAGAATATTTTCTTTTGATGAGGTATTGTTTTCTTCTCAATATTATTCTGATTTTTCCTTAGGTTTTGGAACCCAAGTTGAATATAATTCCCATGTTACAATAAATGCATCACTGTTTGTTGAAATATCGAATTTGCATCCTATAGGTTCAACATCAAAAAAAGAAAACCTAATATCAACAGTAGTCAATGGGGGAATTATTAATGATCTGCTTCCATCATGGTTAGAGTCGATTGTTATAGTCGTGCCAAGTATATTTACATTCTTCACTTTGTAGTGCATTCCCTGACCTCCTCTATAATTTGCAGAGGTTGGCGAATTCCAAGAACCGTGGTCTAATAATTTTTCAACTACTTTCTTTGTCATTTCAAATTCTTGAATTTCTTCAGCTGCAAATGCAGGGCAATCGGAATGATTGGGACTATTTGGGTTCTGTGGTGTATCCCCTGAACCTGCTACAGAGCCATCAGCTTTATATTTTGTATTCAGATAAGGTTCAGGATCGACATAATGATTTTGTGTTGCAAAATAATCTGTCGATACCTCTACATGAAGATGCTTAAAAGGTACGTTATAAGCATTACCTGATTTACCCGTTTTGCCCAAATTTGCACCAGCTGAAACTGTATCACCTATAGCTACGTTTATTTTGCTTAAATGGCAATACTTGATTGAAAAATCATCAGACCTAACTATCACGAAATTTCCAACGCCACTTGTATAGTTTGGATCAGAAGGTTGTAAATCTCTAATTTGAGCTACCTTTCCTGAATAAATTGCCCCAAAATCTGTTCCTTCTAATGCCTTTAAATCTGTTCCGCCATGCCAAGTGGTACCGCCATCACGCGAGCATCCATATCTACCCCCATTAATTTTTGTTCCAGCAGCATCGGTAGGGCAAAGAACAGGGTTTGGAAATGGATCCAGCGGACCTTCAGATAAAAGAATTCTTGTTATCATTTTTTTTATTTTAAAAATTAATAAATTAATTCCACATATCTAATTCTCATTTCTTCATTATCTAAAACATCAATTTTAAGTAGATCGGGGTTATCTTTTTCGTATCGCTTTTTCAATTCATCCCAAGTTTCATCCTTGAACCATTCCACTTCTATCAATCTAACTCTGAAATGCGAATAATTAGAAGATTTTTCTTCATCACGGGTTTCATTTTTACTAAATTTTAGATTCAGGTTTACAAGATTCTCTTTTTGCATTAAAACACTTTCCGAAAGCAGAGGATGATGAAAATCGTGTGCTAATTTATCCACACCATCATCCCCAGTATCTAACCAAGACTTTACTGGATTCCAATCAAATGCTTTCCCAGAATGACTCCCCTGAACAGTTACAATAAAATTTGAACGGACTTTCCATACATTTTCCGCTGAATTGAAATGATGCAATGATTCATGGTCAAACGAAACAGTCAGAGCTACTTCACCATATTTATTAAAAAACAGATTGGGCTTGTTAAAATAAACGGAAAGCTTTCTTTCTGGCAACAAATAGCACCATGTAGAATTTTCTACATCCGAAATCCTGCAGTCATTTTTTATATCCAATAAACTGGCACCAGCTGTCTTGTCATTATAGTTAATTGAAAAAGGTTGAAAATGCACAATCGAGAAATTAATAAATGGATTATGCAATTGTTTTCCATCCTTTGTTTTTATATCCAGCTCAACTTCAAATTTCCAAAGCTGCTTTTCAACATCAAATTTTGGGAGGAAATGATATATTCCCAATTCATTATCAAACTCGACTTTGTATTCATTATCTTCCGGAATAATTATGTCTCCGTATTGCAAGTATTGGCTTCGGTTTGAATATCTGTCTGAAACAATATCCCGACCAGCTTTTGAAATTAGGTCATTATCCTTAAATAATTTGTTGTAAAGACTATCAGCATCTACAATAACTCCAGCCCTTTCATCCTTCCCTGATTTTAGCCTACCCCTTTTCAAATAAATTGTTACAATATTTCCCTTCTGAACAGAAATTGTTTTTTTATGTGAAGGATTAGATCTTTTTTCCTGAGTAGTAGTTACTGCAAGTGCGACATCAGGTTTGGATGGCTGGCTATTGTTAAGAGTTATTACCTTAAATCTAAGGTTGGAATCATTCTTTAAATTCCTCATTACATCCTTAATCTTGGGAAGAGCATATTCCTCCAATCTGTCAACTGCTTTTACTTCGCCGTTGTCGTTAAATACTTCGTCGGTGAAGAACCCTTTAAATTTGGAAATATTCTTTAGATAATACTCACGCTCCTCAAAGCAAGTGGTTTTAAAATCATATTGAAGATTTAGCTTTGTAATCAATGAGCGAAACACATCGCTTATACTATCAATGTCTTCAATGTTTTTGAGGTCTTTTAGTTGACTTAATATTTCATTTGAGAATTCAATTTTATGTTCAAGAGTGAATACATTATCAGGGTTCTTAAACCCTACCACTGGTTCGTTCGGCAAATGATTTGTTGCAGAGTTTGATGAAAGAACGATTTGGTCTGGATCATCTACAAACACTTCTTTACGCATCCATAATTCCAAGACACCTGTAGGAATAACTTCTTTTAAAAATTCAATTTTCCTGAAAGCATCCAACCTTTCAAAGTGAGAGCTCAGTTCAACTTGAGTGAAAGAAGAATTAATTAATGATTCAGTTGGTTTATTTTTATCAATTCTATTGCCAATGATATTAACTCCAATCTTGTACTGCTTATACTCTTTTTTGTTAAGCCATTCATATAAATGCTCTATTAGCTTATGATCTTTCGGTGTTGATGTTAATTTAATTACTTCAGGAACAATTAAAGGCTCTTTAACTGCATGTGTTAGGGAAATTTTTTTAGGAACATTCCTTTCGTCAAGCAAACGATTTACATCGTCATCATTTTTATTTCTGATATATCGTTTATGTATGTCTATTTTATTTTCTAAAAAACTTATATCCTTCCACCAGCCCAGGGTCAAAAATTTTTCACCTTCCTCATCTGTCAAATTTTGAATATGCCCATACACCTGGGCTCCCTTTTTAAGGAAAATTTCAATCAGCTCCTTATTACTGTTATCATTAATGTAAATTTCAGAATGAGACCCTGCTGCACATAAGAGTATACTTTCAGGCTTAATGCCCTTTTCGCCACCGTAATACATTTCAAATTTATTTTTCCCAGGAAATACAGGTTTAGCATATTGCTGATCCCAAAACAATTTAACAATAAATCCCTCTACACTACGGTCAGTTAAAAATCTAGGATAAATATGTCGCTCCGGGTAAAATTTCTCCATCTGTGTGCCACCACAATAGGATGTGCAACCCTCGGGACATTTATTAAAGTTGCCTTCAGAATCCTTTTCGTTTGTATAATTCTGATATTCACTTTTGTCAATAAATGAACAGTTTGCCCTCCTTTTAATTTCAAAAGATTCTATTGCAGTCATATTTGGCGATGACAATAAGCCGTACCAAAATGCTGGTTCTATATCAATTTTAGGTGGCAAAACATGTCTTTCATCAATAGTGCTGCTGGTATCGCTACCTGAATTGCTTCTGACTATTATATGTTCTAAAGAAGCTCTTTCCGCGATTGGTTTTGACATATCATCATGCGATTCATTACGATGATATAACTGGGGGGCTTTTTTATTTTCTAATGGCCTGAACAGAATCCGGCTCGGAAAAAACAAGTCAGGTTCCTCATCTAATAAATCCTCAATCGTTAACTGCGAAAAATTACTATTATTTTCTTTTAATGGCAGCCCCCATCCATTTTGGTATTCATGATAAACAGCAAAAGTATATTTCTTGCCATACCTTAATTGGGGAGCATTGTTCTTTGAGAAATTTTCAGGGATACCAAAAATACAATTGAAAGCCGCCTCATCTGAATCATTTGCTGTAAGTTTTGGGAAATAATAAAATGAAATTGCTCTATTAAATCTTTCCTGAGATTTGGAGACACCATCATCATGATTATTATCTAATTTATCAGCAGCATCAGCAACCTTATCTCTTTTAATACATTTTGAAAATGCACTTTTAAGCTTGAGTAATTCACCTGAATACTCGAACAAAACATTACTAGTTGCTGTTTTAATTTCTCCATTCTCCATATAAGCAGTCGGCGCATCCAAATGAATACTTGATTCGACTACACCATTGTAATATAAAGGCTCTTCATTTCCTTTACCGAATATATCCACGCTCCGACTAGTAAGTGAATATTTCCTTTCATCATAGTCAATAATAACTCTATGCCCGCTTACAAAATGTTCTTCTCCCAATTTGTCTTTATCAATAAAACTAGGTTTCCCATTTTGATCTTTTTGTATAATATCAACAGGCTTTATTATTTCATCCAGTTTCTTGTGTGTAAACAATATTCCTCTTGTTAATGACTCTTTATTTTCAGACGCATCAACTTCTTGCCCACTGATCAAACGCATTTTGTGGTCTTCCAATTTTTGTACTTTTGAAACAAGATCGAAGGAGATAAGTTCAGTGTTTTCCTTTTTTAGAATGGATTTATGAAAATGAACCGCAGGATTGGCTTTGTTATAAATTAAATATCCATGCTTATCCCCTTTTTTATTTCTTATGTGTTTTATAGGAGTGGTAAGAAAATATATGTTTTTCTCTTCTGCAGGTTTAGTGGGATCATCAGCGTATTCTAGTGTAATATTGAATTCATCAGATGATATATCTTTTAAAGAAATTTTATAGTCTTTAGTTAACCCCATTATTCTTGACAAGACAGGATCGCTTGTAATAACTGAAAAACTGTGAACTAATTCATCAATTTCAATTTTCTTTGCGTGCTCAACATAAGCTTTATTAAAAAATTTTGAAGGATTCAACAAAAATTCTTCTATTTTTGTTTTAGCTGTAAGGTTATCACTTATGAACGTTCCAAGATTAGAAAATAAATTCTTTAAATCCCCCTCTTTCTTAAGCCCTATATATTCAGCTGCATGTTCTTTATATCTGTCATGAAACATTTCTCGCTCCTTTTTTGCTATCTTTTCATTATGCCCTCCAAATTCGTGAAACTGCTTTAGCCTTTCATTTAACTTAACTTTATTTTCATTTTCACCTCCAAGTTTTTTTAGTGCATCCTTGATATCATCTCTATCAAGTGAGAATGTGCTCAAAAGATGAAATTCAGGGCTATTCTTTTCTGAAGAAATATCTAAAAGCAAATCCGGCTGCTTGTGATTGTAGATTTTTACAGAACTTTCCGTATGCACCGTTTTAGTTCTTTTTCCTTTACTATCAGAAGGGAATATTATAGACCATAATTTATCTTTAATTTCTTTGTAGTCACCATTTTTGTTCAATTCATTATTTAGATAATAGATGAATGGGTTATAGGTTTTACCATCTCTTTCTGGAGGTATCTCTGGAATTATCTGGATACCATTTTTAAATTGAAAATTATTTTCTTCCTTTTTCAATTTTAAGATAGCATCATAAAAATCATTATAGCGTTTTTGTATGGTTGCTTCATCTATCCTATTACCCTTACTATCGTCTGTGATAAAATCTGAACAGTATTTGTTTATATTAATACATACTGAAACAATAAGTTCGTCATTGCTGTTATTGTCATTTGGTAGTCCGGCAGGAATGACCATCCCAATAAATTTATATTTTTCAGGGCTTTTATTCATGACTTATTGTTTTTAAAATAGTGTTATAAATTTTTCCCAGGAATCTTCAAAAACTGGTTCAACAACGCATACTTCCTTTTTCTCTATAGTGTTAAAGTGGTCTCTCAAGCTCTTTTTGAATTTACTTCCACTAAGTGCGCTAACTTCATTGCGTTCCAAAAATAAATGAGCTGAATTTGTATGATATTCTGCTATTTTATCTCCAGCTGAGCCATTATTATTGCTTTTTGCCCCAGAAATTTTTTGATGGAAGCTACCAGAGAAAGATTTACTGATGAAACCAAGCTTTACAGAATAGGTGACAGTACATACACCCTCGACATAACTGTTTTCGCTCACAACACCCAGATAAATCCTTGCTGCAATTTCAATTATCCACATGGATAATCTTCCTTCTGCAACAAAGTAGCCTTCTATACGGACGCCAAATTCGTTTTTTGTGTATCTGAAGCCAAAAGCCAATTTTACTTCTCCTGAAATTATTCCACCAATGGTGATACCGGCCCATACACCTGCTTCTAATGCACAGTCTATTTCAACAATTCCTTTTTTTGGATCAGCTACAATACCAAAGAAACCAAACCCGGCATATATACCTACCGCAATGCCGAACTTGCTGTCAGGTTTTGCCAGCGAAAAACCAAAACGCAATGGGCGTTTATCAAAATAAACTCTCAGATCAAAATTTAGCGAGAGATTAAAAATGGCAAAGCCGGGGCTCATGATTGATGGGATCGCGAGCGAATAACCTAACCCTACATGGTCACTCTCCAATTGCAGAATGAGACCCCTGCCCATTGTTTGCAGCCATTTTTCAAATGCCTGCACAAAAGATAAAGCTCCGTCAAACTTTACATCTTTAATTTTTACATCAAAATGAGTGGAATGGTCAGAACCCGCAATGAAACTAATTTCGCTAAAACCAATCGTAAGACAATTGAAAAAACTAATTCCAAAATCGGTAAAGCGGTTTTCGGAATAAGTAACAACTTTTTCAATAGCAGGTGGAAATTTGCCTGATGTGAAATAGGTAGTTGCCTTTACATCTACTTTTAAAGTAGTATTTGGATTTGAAAATTTTTTGAAAGAAACTATACCTAAGTTTATATCTCTGAATTTATCTGTGTTCCAATTGTAAGTGAGGTCTTGTTGTTTGATTGAAGTGAGTAAACGGTAAATGTTTTTAGCCTCGTTAATATTTGATTGAATAGCCAAAATATTATCTGCTCCAAGTGCATCAATTAACTTGTTCTCTTGCTCGTCAATGTAGTCTTTTACTTTTTGGTCTAATTGTTTTGCATAATCAGTTGCTTGTTGTTGTAGAAAGGATTTGTAATTGAGTATATAACTATCCAACAATTGTTTCTTCTCATCAAATTCTTTTATAAGACCTTTAGGGTTATAAGTGCCGTTAGGCTGTCTTACACCATAAATAGCTTCGTAAAGTTCTTTTACTGACTTAAATTCAGGACTACTTTTTAATTGCTCAATTATCTCACCCGATTTACCATTTATTTCTCCAATTGTATTTGTGCGATACTTGATAAAGTCAGTTCTGACTTTATTTAGTTGTTCTTGACCAATAGTTTGAACATTTTTAATAGCATCAGAATATTTTTTTGATTCAACTTTATAAAGAGATACAATTTCTTCAACTTGAGATTTTGATGTGTTGTATAGCGAAAAATACTTTTCTTTAAATCGCATTTCAACATCATCAATTTCTTTCCTTAGCCGTTTTTGTTCTGAATAATAAAAGTAAGGGTCACATCTCCTTAATAAATCTATGTATGGATTTGCTTTTGAAATTAATCCTTGCACTTTTACGAGTACATCTTTTACTTCTGCGGAAACATTGTCTGTTGATTTAATATATTCTGTAGAGAGATTTTTCCAATTTTCAATTTCATTGGAAATTTTCCCTAATTGTTCGTCCTGAAACTTCTTGGCCTCTTTTTCTACTTTATCAAGGATTTTTGTGTAGTCCTTTATCAAGACTTGTATTTGAACCGCTGCTTTCTGTTGGAAAGCATTGCCATTAATATTTTTAATGACAAACGATTTAAGAGTGTTTATTTTATTTTCTACCTGAACAAATTTGCCGTTAGCAACATCATTAAACACTAAAAGAGGCTGCCCTTTATTGATGTCTTTAGTAAGTTCATAGGTAATGGAGGAAACGGATTTACCATTGTCAATTACATAATAAATAACATCTCCTGAAACATCTATCTTTTTTGTGTCAGAGATTGTATCGTAGAGATTTTTCAACTTGTCAGAAAATCCACAGAAATCTGTTGAGTCGTAATAGGGTTTTAGCTTGGTGTCGAGGTAATCTTTAATATCAATTCCATCGATTTTTCTTAGCTCATTTGGTAAAGTGTTTATGATAGCAATCTCCTTTTTATAATCTTCAAAATAGTCCTTAAGTTTTTCTTTGGCTTTATCGAATTCTTCATTTAGCAAATATTTTTCTTCTTCAAAAAAATTGTTTGCATCAGTTTTTATATTGTCAATTTTAGTGGCAATGTCTTCAAATGGAATTTTAGTTAGAAGTGTTTGAAAAGCTATTGTTCGATATTGTTCAAAAAGACTTTTAACCAAATTGTCCAACTCTTTTGCATTAGGTATTTCATTACTTAATTCCTTTATCTTTTTGTTTATTTCTAACCTTGCTGTTTCAAGTGTGTTTCGTAATTCATTTATTTTATCAAGATATTTTTGAATTAATTTCTCAGGTGGTAATTTATCATGTGAACCATCAGCATTAGGTATTGGGTCTTCAATTGTAAACTCTACAATTCTTTTGTAGATGGGAGAATTAAGAATTTCTCCTTCAATTTTATTGAGAGTTTTATTTATCTCAAATAGTGGAGTTTGGTTGTTATCTGAACCTGCTGGGATAAGTTCATCAAGAATAGCAGTTAAATCAAGACCGCAAACATCAGAGAGTTTACCTCTTAACAATTCACGAGGATTGAAACTTGCAATTTTTTGTAATCCTGCTGCTGCATCAGATAATACAGTTCTCCCTTTTGATATGGAATCATTTATATCCTTTGGAAGCGTAACGCCAAATTTTTCTAATGAAATTGTGTCGGGAATAATATCTGGCACTGCAAGATTTCCTAATTTGTCTTTCGCCTCTTGCAAAGCATTTTTGATTTCGCCGTACCTATTATTTACTAATTCTTCTTTCCCATTAATGAAGGCGTCGGTATTTGATAATATTTGTTTAGCGGCATTAGCATATTGTTTTTTTGTAGCATCAACCGGGTCAACGATTGATTCTTTAAATTCATGATTTATATAGTTGTTGTGATATTCAACAATCGAAGAGAATTTCTGCTGAGTCAAATCTCTGATATGGTCAACAAATACTTTGGCTCGTAATACCTGTGGAAGAAGGGGAAAGCGAACTTTTGCAAACGGGTTATTTACAGTAAAAACATTCTGTTTACTAAAATTAAAGTAGGTTTCTATAAAATCTGTTTCAAGAATATGTGTTTTGCTTTTTGACTCATTTAGTGCATTGTTCAGCTCTTGATCAGTAAGAGAGCTTGTATCTTTTGTTGATAGAGGTTTTGTAAAAGCAATTTTTTTTTTATTAATTATAATTTTTCTTCTAACGTTCGCTGAATGCGTTACATCATCAGAAGGATGATAAAAGTAGCTATCTGCTATATTCCTTTTTATTTCGTCAGTTGTTTTACCGTACAATGGGGTCGGTGAATCAAAAACAGATTTTCTAATAAAAATGAATGGTGTACTTAAATTCAGAGTCCCTTTATCCCAATCATCAGCATCAAAAACAGAATGAAAGTATTTCGGATTTTCAAAAGTTCCTTCCAAAATTGGCCAAAACCATAAAGCACATTCCGCATCCGCTCCAACAGGAATTAAATCAGTTTTTGCTGAATTCCATTTCTCTTGATACGGTTCTATTGGAATGCGTTTTTTTTCGATTGTCCTAATTTCTTTCCAAGTATATCTACGAATATTCGGTTCATTAATTTTGGTAGGTTCAAAAACTTCTTTTGAAATAGGGGAGGCTAGTATGTTATTAAATGTTGGTTGTTCAAAATTAGTCGGATTACAATGTATTTTTTTTTCTTTTTCTGTTAACTCAAATATTTTTTTCTTCTCAATACACTCACAATATTGTTTTAATTCTATAAATGAACTTGCACCTGACAAAACAATATTCCCCTTTGTATCTTTTATTTCATCCGTAATTTTTCTTTTGCCTTCAATAACATGCTTATACCTTTTCCCATTTTTATTATGAATTCCTATTCTTGCAACTTTGATAAATATGTCTCTACCTTCTGTGATAATATGCTCATATTCTATTAAGTCAACTCCTGGCGGTGCTTCTTCGTTATAATATTTCAGGTGAGTGATAATTCCAAGTCCCGTAAAGAAGAGCCCATTAGATTCTCTAATATCAAATTTCTCATTGGTAAAATCAATATTAGAATATTCGTTTTCGCCTTTTGCAAATTGAGTAAGAAATGTTAATTCTGCTTTGTCAAGAAGGCTTGGAAAGAAATTATGCTTTTGTCCTTCGATAGATGCTTCTTCACATGATTTATCTGTAGATGCTGGACATTCCACATCAGCATTTGTTATTAAACCAGCGATTCGAAAAGAAGGGGTTTCAATTTTAAATGTTGGTTCCTTGCTTTGCTTATCATCAGCTTTAGTTTTATAAAAAAGAGTATTATTCCAAATTTCATATTTTCTATAACCGAAAGATGATTTTTTTTGATTTACAAATTTGTTTGACCAAAACTGTTTTTTAGGCTTCTTATCGCCTTTAGCTAAAGCACCTGTTGAATCTCTTGCAATAGGAACGAGAACTACACCTTGGGGAAACTCAAGCAGTGTGATAGGAATGAAATTTTTTACCGATGGTGATGGACTTAGATTTTGGTCAAGAAAATGACGAACAAGAGATTTATATTTTTTATAGTTGAAGCTATTAGTAGGTTTATTGCATTCTTTAACATAATAGGGCTTAGTAGCTTCTTCTATACTTGTTTCTTCGTTTGAGAGATGCCAAACTTTTCGAGTATTAAATTTATCACATTTTTTAAAGTTAGCAAACGCAAAGGAATCTTGTTTTTTTAAATCAAACCACTCTACTAAAGTGATAAGTTCAAAGTTATTTTCATCATTCCAGTTTAAAACATCTCCAAGAGTAAATTTCAGTCGTTTATTTTGGTGGGGAACCTTGCTTTTTTTATCTGTTGATGGTTTGTCTGGCCAGAGTTGAAAAGCTAAATAAGAGTAGCCAGAAAGTGTTGCATTAGGCAGTCTTTCTTTAGGATCATTCCAGTTTTTATACCAATACCCCTTTTCACTAATGTGCATTTGTGGCAAACGCACTATCATAAATGATTTTAAATTTTTATCTTCTGACGCGGGAAAAAGATAGCTGTGTTTTTTTATAACATTAATGAAATAGAAATGAAGATTAAGAAGGTTATTATCTATGACATGAAACTCAAAGTCATTATTAAAGGAGCCATATAACAAACCAGATATTTCCTTCTCATCCTTATCTAGTGCTTTTGCTAATGTGCTCACAACTGGAAGAAGCGTAGCGGAAGCTAAACTTGTTATTTTAATAAAATTTCGTCTGTTCTGTTTCATGCACTTTAGAATACAATTTGATGAATATGAAACACGGCTAAGTTGCCAACGTCTATTAGTTTATCAAATAAAAATGAAAATTAGAAAACTCTGTTTTATAAGGCACCCGTCTTTTCCCCGTATTTAATTCGGGGAAAACACCTTTTTCAGTATTGGATTTATTAGTTTCTTAGATATCACACCAACAGGATCGAAATGAAGAAGCTTTTATAAAATTAATTGTAATAGTTATACGATGAATTTTACCGATTCGTCGTGTGGATAACCGGTTAATTTAAAGGTTAATAATTCTTGCGTTTACTCACACCAAGCTTAAAATTGAAAGCTATTTAGCAATACTAATCACCTATGAAAATAATTTCATTGCCTTTATAGCCTCAGCGAACGCCTTTTTTTCTTCCTTTTCTTTGGCAAAAGGGATTGCATATTTTCTTGTTGTGGAGCTGGTTTTAGTAGCAAATCATGGGTAATAGATTTTTGATTTCGCTGACTAATAAGCGGTTTTTTGCTGACAGTTTTTATCAGATTTTGTTCGTTATATTGTACATCGGTTTGCTTGCTGTTACTTACAAATAAAGCATTCACTTTTTGAATCGGTTGCATTCCCAAAATCTTTTCAATCGTTGCCAAGGAATAACCAACTTCACTACCTTTTGTTCTTACTTTTTCTGCATCAACAAAAGCAATTCCTCTTGCCTTAATTACATGATACCCGAGCTGCTTTATTTGTTGTTCAAAATCATTGTAAGTTTTAGATGTACTTAGACAGTTGCGAATATTATTTCTTAGCTTTTCTTTTCGTCTATCGAAACGGTTTATGTTTTGCATTTCTTTGGGCAAAAATTTGCGAGGATTGAGTACTTGTTGTAAGCAATATTTTTGCTCCATTTTGCGGCAATAGTTTGCAATTTTCTTGTAGTTATTACTGTCACTTAAAGTCTTTCCATTAAAGCCCACCCTATTTACTACAATATGCAAGTGCTGATGATTGGTGTCGTTGTGGCTCACTGCAATGAACTGATTGTTTTCAAAGCCAATTTCTTCGGCGCAATCATTTACAAGATTTATCAGTTTATTATTTTCTAATTTTTCTCCCGGAGCGAGGCTCAGCGAAATGTGCATCACAGGCTTGGAAAGTTTCGGGTTCAAATTTCTGACTTCGTTAAACTGAGATATAAGCTCTTTCTTACTTCCAAAACAGAGATTGCTTGCAAGCATTTCTGCTCGGTTCATTGTTGCTTGTTTTTGCTTCTTGTCTTCCAGGCAATAACTGATACAACCATTGAATGATTTTCCTATAATAATTTTACCTATCACGTCATGTATAATTTAATGTTCGTGGCCAGCTTTTTTATTTCATCTGCAAGCAATATGAATTCTTCCTTTTCCATCGGATTTAAAAAGCCAAACTGATTCGCTTGTTTTGCTATTTGATTAATGTTAGCAGCAAGGTGATTAAGTGTTGCAGTAAAAAGTAAGACTTCTTTTGGCAAAACTTTTATACGGTTGTCAACCTTTCCATGCAAAGCAAGCACTCTTAAAAATTCAGAAATAGAAAGATTTGCCCCGACTGCTTTTTCTTCAATTTGTTTTCGCTCACTTAGAGTACACATTACAGCAAGTTGTTCGCTACGCTTATCTGTTTTGCGTGGCCTGCCTCCTTTGTTCTTTTTGATGGTAATTGATGTTTCCATAATCTTCACATTTTTCTATTCTGCTTCAATACCTCTATGAATCCCGTCCGCAGGCGGGATGAATAGAGCCAGCATAGTTGCGACGAAGGAGAAACATAGCTGGCTCCCGAAACTTTACAAATGCATTCGCTTGCAGCAGCTATGTTTTATAGCATGGTTTTTTGATTTAATGAGCAATTCATTTAAGTCTTTAAATCGTCGATAAATCTTACTACAATCTTTATATTTTATAGACCATTGCAGTGCCTGTTTTGTACATTTTAAACCCATCAAATCACGGTCTAAATACAACCTAATGCTGCGATATTTTTCCATCACTTCTTTGCTTTTTTCAAAGAAGGAAAGGGAATTTAAAATGAGAAAATCATCCTGCTTTTGCAGCAGCTTATTCTTGATTTCCTGATTGGATTGTTGCAAAGTTTGAAAAGATAAAAAACTAAAGAAACCCTCAAAAACTAAAAGAGAATCAGGATGATTTTGACTAATTAAAGTCGGTTGTTTGGGAGTGCTGCTTCCTTTGAAATAAGCGTTTCTCAATTCATATCCACCACTGTTGTTTTTAAAGCCAATAGCAAGGTGTTTTTTGTTGTATAATTCAAAACAAATTTGTTGACAAAATTGATGTGCGATTGGCAAAGAAATTTCCCTGTTTTTTAAATAGTTTAGTAACCCTATATCTGTAATAATTGAAACACTTAGAATTTTAATTTTTGCCGATTGCTCAGGAAGCTCTTTCTTTTCACCAGCCAATGAAAAATGATGCGGGTGAAAAGAAAGAATCATATCTTTTTCTGCCATCATTTTTTGTAATAATTCTTTTACTGAACATTTATAATACAGTATTCCAAAATCTACAAGCGTACCACCATTTCCTGAACCGTGGTCAAACCAGACATTTAATTTCCTGTTCACTTTAAATGAAGCTGTTTTTTCTTCCCGAAAAGGTGATTGATACCAATAATCATTGCCTCTAATTTTTTGCGGCGCATAACCTTGTTTAGAGAGATAATCCACCATATCAATTTGATTGACCTCTCTGCAAGTCAATTGATGTTGTTTCATAGTTTGGCTTTTGAAAAGTTAACCTTGCTTTTTTCAATCAGTTCTTCTACATCTTTCCAATGGAAATAGCGGCGAGATTGAATTTTTACAGATTTGATTTTTCCTTGTTTTAACCAGTCGTAAATGGTGGGCTTGGAGATGTGGAATATTTCACAAATCTCTGCTGCTTTTAACAATGGCCTTTCCTGATGATTGTTTTCAGAAAGATTTTGTTTTTGCTGCACCACTTCTTCCACAATGGTTTTTAACCGATGCCAAAATTCTTTCGGCTCTACCGGAATTAATAATTGTACATTTTCCATACTTCTCGTTTTAGGCTTGCAATATGAAACTTCAAAAGAGGCAAACCCAGTTAAGTATAGATAATCTGAAAAAGGCAGCGCTTTTTATGCTGCTTTGAATGATAAAATGGAATTAGAAGGAGTTATTTTAACAGGCAACCCTGGTTACTTTGTGTTGAAGTCGCTCCAAAATAGTAATAGCTTTCTCGCAGTTAATCTGTTGGAAATGGTCTTTAGCAGCTTCAAAATCATCTAATGTTTCAGTCCTTTTGCGAATGCTGCTTTTATTCCAATCACCACGTTGAATTAACAGGAGAGCGGGCATTATACTTTTGATAGAAATTCCATATTGCTTTGCTAACTGTTGCGATGTGTTTGTATTGATTAAAAACGGGTCAAGACCTGCCAGTTCCTGGTAGACATGCTGAATGAGCATTAATGTTACAACTGAATACTGTTGTTTCTTGCATTGTTGAATCCCTTCCAATTGTTGACCTTTATATACTTCAATAGCTGTTTCAAGATGTGGTAAAAACTCCAACTGATAAGTTGGCCAATACATAGTCAGAAATAAAACTGCAAATACAATAAAAGAAAAAGGCAATAATAAAAAGATGTTTATCCCGCCTAATTGTTTCCAGTTAATCATCAACACAATTAAAATTCCAGAAAGGATTAAAACACAAAAATGATTGAGAAGAATTTTGAGCCAGAAAGCGCCGATTATTTTCCTTTTAGTAGCATTGATGCTCCAGTCTGCAAATCGGCTTTTAAACCTCTCGTGTTCGGCTTTAAAACTTATTGCAGTTAGTGATTGAGGTAGCGAGAAAGCTTGTATAAAATTGATCTTCTTCATAAATCACATTTTTCGTTTTCACAAATCAATTGACAATATAAAGCTAACTGCTTTTTTGTTACTATAACATTAAATACAATTACCCGGAGTAAAGAGAAATTAACTTAGATAAAGAAAGATTAAACTAAGAAAAGTTTTTTTTATTTCTGTTTGAAATAAGGAACTGCAATCTCTTGTTTTGTACTGGGAAAGCTTTGTATTGATATGTTGATAGCTATTTCAGTAGCAAATATTTTTTAAACAGCTACGCCAATTTTACTGGCGTGTTGTTTGAATATTTTAATAGCATCATACCCATTTATTTTTACATACCTCAAAAAGGCTTTTTCTGTTTTGTGACCTGTAATCAACATAATGGCTGAGTAAGGATAGCCTTCCAAAACTTTGTTGGTAGCAAAAGACCGTCGTGCTGTATGATTAGTAATTAACTGATATTTCGGAACACGTTTAGATAGCCTCATTCCTCTTTCTGTAGTATTTATTATAACTTCTTGTTGAAAAATTTCTGATTTTACAGCAATCTCTTTAATAGCATCGTTTACCCTTTGGTCATGGATGCCTGAAAAGAAGTTACCGTTAGGTGCCTGGTATTTGAACAGAAGCGATTCTAATTTTTCTGTGAGGGGAATAGTAACAGGCTTACCTGTTTTCTTCATTTCAATTTCAATATAATGTTCATTATTGGTTCGTTTGATATGGTCTTTGGATAGCCGTTTTAAATCAGAAATTCTTAAACCAGTGTTACACCCAATCACAAATAAATCTCTCACCTTTTCTTCAAAAGAATTTGGTACAACTTCGATAACTGATAAGATGTTTATTTCTTCTTTATTCAAATAAATAGAATCAACATCTTCTTTTAATACTTTAAACCCTTTCAAACGGAAATCCTGATTGTCGGTAATCTTGCGTTCAAAGGCGTTACTCAAAAACGTTTTTAAATTAGTAATGTGTTTGCCAACACTGTTTGGTTTATATGGCTTACCCGACTCAGGACTTATATATTCACAAGAAAGAAAATGGACAAAGTCTTTGTGAAACTCCGGATTCATATCGGCAAACTTTAATTTCCATTTTCTAGATGCAGAAAACTCTTTAAGCAGATTGAGAGTTTGACGATATGTGTGTACGGTTACCTCTTTAATTGGTTTTCCTGTTTGTAAATTAAGATGCTTGCCTGATTCAGCTTGTTGTATAAACTGTTCAATAAATTCAAACAGTTCTATTCTTTGTTTCGTTTTAATGATGCCTCTTTTTAATTGGATTAATTCTCTCAACTCATCTACATCTGGCTCACGACCTTTATCATTAATAAATTTTCGATAGCATGATAGAATAGCTGTTTCAATGTTATCAAGCGTAGCATTAAGGTCGAAGTATCCAGCATAAGATTTTGTCTCTTTTGCTCTTTGTTGGTTTCTATTCCAGAACATTGGTTCAATAGACAATTTCTTTTCATAGTAATAAAGCTGCTGATTAGAGTAACAGAAAACACATTTTATTGGGCTCACTAATTTTTGTGGTGTTTTTAAATAAAACAATACTCCGGTATTCGTTCTCGGCATAATCTGAAAATTTATTATACAAACAGAATCAGGGGCAAGAATAGGGGCAAGAAATAACCCAATTTTGCGCCTATTTTTCTTACCTCTATTTTCCATCAAAAGCCAAGCCAGATGTGATTTTCTGTCAATTAGAGAAAGGTGGGGTTAAGTGAAGTTGGTGTGGTGTGATTCGCCCCACACCACAAATAG
>CAZECX010000031.1:0-29056 GCA_964510965.1 uncultured Nitrospina sp.
ACTGGCCAACCGTCTGGATCGCAAAGGAAACCGAATTGAAAATCGATTGGACCGAAAAGGAAATCGCATAGATCGAAAACTGGATCGAGCCGGCAATCGTGCGAACAATAAGTTTGATCGGCGCCAAAACCGTAAATCCAACCGTGACCATGGAAGAAATTTAAACAAAAGCAGAAATCGTTCGAATTCCAACCGACAAAACTTCAATCGTCAGAACCACACTGGAGGGAATAATCGTGCGGTCAATCGAAATCGAACAGCTCGAAGGCGTTAATAATTGAAAAAAGGAGGTGGTTGATACCGCCTCCTTTTTTGATTATCTCATTTCATAATTTATCTGTCTTGGTTTATGCTATCCAAGTTATAATGACAATGGACATATGAATGACGGCATGGCAATAAAGGAATGGAAAGTTTTCTTGCATCGGTTGAGCGCCGAGCGTATCGCATGGCTGAAATTGGAACAGGCAACTCAGAAGAAGCTTTGGATATTGTCCAGGAGGCCATGTTTGGATTTGTTCAAAAATATTCAAACAGGCCCGATGAAGAATGGCGTCCCTTATTTTTTAGAATTCTGCAAAATAAAATTCGCGACTGGCACCGACGAGCAAAGGTAAAAAAAGGCCTTGGTTTGTTTTGGCCTTTTAAGGGGAATGAGCCAGAAAGCTCCATTCAGGAACTGCAAGACACTAAAGAAAAAGATGTTTTAGATGTCATGGAATCAGCCGACTCCATCAGAGCGATGCATACCGCCATTCACACTCTTC
Source organism: uncultured Nitrospina sp. (assembly GCA_964510965.1). Classification (GTDB taxonomy): domain Bacteria; phylum Nitrospinota; class Nitrospinia; order Nitrospinales; family VA-1; genus UBA8687. Next base: position 768 of record CAZECX010000031.1, read on the forward strand.
CCCTTCGCCAGCAACAGACCTTTCTATTACGTGCCTGGGAAGAGTTTAGTGTGAAAGAAACCGCAAAAATTATGGGGGTTTCTGAAGGCTCTGTAAAAACTCATTTTTCACGTGCTGTGTCAACACTCCGAGAGAGCTTGAAAGATTATGAGTAGAGACGAAAAAGATTTTATTGAATTCGCACGTAAAAGACTTAATCAAGGGACCGATAATTTGGACCCTGATACCCGTCATAAGCTGATTACAATGCGAAATCGGGCATTGGATGTTCAGGAAAACAAGAAATGGTTTCCTGAATGGGCTCCCCTTCCTGCAATGGGCTTATTGACTGGAGTACTTTTCATAATACTCACTTACGCCAAGCCCGTGACCGTTCCAAAACTAGACACCGGCCTGGAAGATCTTGAGATCCTCGCTTCCATCGACCAACTTGAACTCTATGAAGACCTTGAGTTCTATGACTGGCTCGCAAACGAAAATTATGAAGCTGGTTAATAAAATTGTTATGGCTGCCTTTCTATTTCTCATATGCCTTCCTCCGACTCATGCATTAGAACCAGAGGAAGACGAGAAAATTTCCGCAGAACAAGAACAGGAATCTCCTACCATAGATTTTTTGGAATTTCTTGGAGAATGGGAAACGGAAGACGGAGATTGGATTGCTCCTGAAGATTTGGAAAATATGCCGCTGAATGAAAATACAAATGATGACACAAAAAATGAATAAATCATTTTGGGTGGGAATATTCCTCCTATTTTTTGCTGCTATACATGCTACCGGCTGGGCGCAAGAAACGGGCATAGAATGGAACAGTTTGACGCCAGAAGAAAAGCAGGTTCTTGCTCCCGCAAAAGATAAATGGGAAGGATTACCCGCTGCGCAACGCGAAAAGCTCAAAAAAGGAGCTCGACGCTGGAATGAGATGGACAAAGAAAAACGACAAAATTTTAAAAATCGATTTAAAGATTGGCAAAAAAAATCTCCCGGAGACCGGGAAAAAATAAGAAACCGTTTCAAAGAATTTCAAAGTCTGCCTGCTGAAGATAAAAAAGCCCTACGCGAATCGAGAAAAAGATTTAAACAACTCTCTTCTGGCAAACAAAAGAAGTTGCGGGAACGATTCAAAAGTATGAGCCCGAAAGAGAGACAAAATTTTCGTCAACGTTTAAAAAATCAACGCGAGAAACTAAAAAATAAAACACCAGATGAAAGAAAAAAGCTCAAGGAACAGCGAAATAATCGAAGAAATGGCAGCATTGAAAATAAAAAACGAACTAGGGATAATAAGGTCTTTCGTCAGAAACAACGCCGGGATAATAACTTGAATAATCGTACATTCGAAAGAAACCAAAGGCCTTCAAATAATCCCAACCGGTCACGGGCAAACAACCCGAATAGGCGGAATAATAATAGAAGGAGCCGCTAAAAAAACAGGCAGGCAACAAACTTCCTAGTCTGCCATATCTTATAGGGCACAGCGAAATCCCACATAATGAAATTTATGTATTGGCAAACTGTTGATACGATGCGAGGATTTCAGACTGTTCACCCCATTTCGCCAGGAACCTCCTCGAACCACTTTTCCCCCGCTTTCATGATCGGAAATAGTCCACTCCCACACGTTTCCTGCCATATCGTAGATATCAAAAGCATTTGGTTTTTTTGTACCTACCGCGTGAGTTTGTTTATTTGCATTTCCTTTATGCCAAGCATATTTGTCCGGGTTTCCATCTTGCCAATAATATGCCGACGAGGTACCTGCGCGTATCGCTGTTTCCCATTCCGATTCATTTGGCAATCGTTTACCTGCTTTTTCACAATATTTTTTTGCATCGTACCAGGTCACCTTTTCTACAGGCCGTTGATCTCCCTTAAAAAAAGATGGATTTCCTCCCATAACTAAAATAAATTCTTTTTGAGTTACCTCAAACTGATCTATCCAAAAAGATCTTTCAATTTTATTAGGCTTAAAAGATTCATTTTTCTCGAAGTCTACCCTAACCATACTTTTCGTAATTTCTATCTGCCTTTGGCTCCCTAAACCGTCTGCAATACCCGTTGATGGAAAAAGGCATACAACGCCCCCAAAAAATAAAATACAAAATTTTGACAGGAGATGCAGGAATTTCAACGAATTTGGGAAGTAAACCCTGCCCCAAAAAGGCGTCAAAAAATCATCGTTTTCGCTTATTTTATAAGGGTTTATCAAACAATCTCTCTGCGAATTAAGTTTGGCATAAAACTTGCCGTTAAGTCTTAGTAGGACAACAAATTATTTGTAAAATCTATTTAACTGGAAGGTCAAAACTACCATGGAAAAGGTAAAAGTTGCTTATCCCGTCGCAGATGAGTTGATCAATTCAAGTGAAGTATCTAAACCCGAATCATACGTTTTAAAAAGTATTGCAGCATCATTTGCCGGAGCTTCCATTCCAGCTGCCATTTTTTATTTTCTGATGTAAATCAAAAATAATTGGTAGATTGTAGCTATTCGTAGTCTACTTTTAAAAATACTTTTCGGGATTCATCCTTTTGGGTTGTTGTGTGGCTACCTATTCCCACATCCGACCCATGACGATCCTGGTTCAAACCGCCGAGTTCCATCCATTCTCCTATTTGTCCCCTCACCACGGTATTGACACCAAAGGTTTCAATTTGCTGTCCGTTCAAACGGGATTTTTGTGGAAAAACTTCCAGAATAACCTGATCGCCCTTTAATCTCGGCAACACTCTCAATCCAGTTCGCACATCCTTAAAATGAATTGACTCAGCCTCAGTGATTGTATTACCTGAACGGAGGTTCCTAGTTTCTGTGACAGGAAAGGACTGCGTTATATGAATCAATGCGGGTCGGCCTTCAAGGGTAACTACGACTTGGGTGTCTGTTTCATCTGACTTCTGAATTCTGTTCCTAAGTATGGCCTTAATTTCACTATCACTCATTTCATTTTCAAAAATCAATCCCTTGGAACCGGGACTACCAATAATGACTCGTCCGTCTTTTCCTACGGGTACTTCAGCAGTAATGGATCTTTCCAGCTCATTTAACCTGAGTTTCGTCCCTTGCTTAACCGTAATACGTAAATTCTTAAGAGCCGAATCGAGTTTGCTGAGGACATGCTTCACTTCTTTCAAGGCTTGAGGATGTGCTCTGACAATAAGCTGTCCTTGCATACCCGTCACAGTTCCCCTAGCTCCTAAGACCGAACGTATCGTGGGGATCACCTCTTCTACTAATCTATTTTTAAGAGGTATGATTTCGAGTTTAGTTTGCCCGGCCACCGGAGAAGCGACCCCCAGAGAAATCAAGAGGAGTAGAACTAAAGCCCGAAGTAGAATCATCACATTAGTTTTGAGTCATTGATAAAAGGGCCAATATGGGGCATATGAATGCGGACGATACCAGGGATCCCAATACGGTGGATAAAAATAAGGATTCCGTTCGATATCATCAAGGAGTTTCAACTCTTCGACTTCAATCACAGGAAATTCATAAGGCCGCTCACCCACTTTTCCCATCTGCGTCCCTCTTATCTTTCCAACCCCTGTAATTCCCCTTCCCTTCGAATATATTTCTGGTTCCAAAAAACCTTTATTGAAAAATATAAAGCGTCCCCCCGTCTGGTCTCCCGCTTCCGGGTATCCGGAAAAATCAATTTTCTTTTGTACAACTTCTATTTCTGTCCCTTCAGAAAGAGCGCGAGTCTCTACAATCGCGCCACCAAACATCACTCGCTTCCCTATAAATTCTTCTGGAGTTTCAAGAAGCCGCTCAAAGGTTAGGGTAGAATCCAGCCCCTTGCGTAGTTCTTCCGATACAGGGTGTGCACAACCAATTACCCCAATCAGGAAAAAGAAAATAATGGAATTTTTCATAATTAATTAAAAAAAAAGAAATTAAAACCGACGGGTGTGAATGCGAGGAACAGATTTTAAAAAATCCTGAAAGCCATTCAAACCATCTTCAACATAACCTTCGAATTCACTTTCATCCATATTTTTTTTAGAAATTACTTTGGGTCGAGCCTTAATTTTGCTACCAAATTTAAGAAACTTTAAAAAATTTTTCCGGCATTCATCTACAAACCGATTAAAGTCATGATCCACTGCCATGCGAGCGGAATAAAAATTTTTATAGGTTTTCTGCCTCTGACAAACCAACTCTTCACTTTCAAATCTAATAAGTTTTTCTTCTTTCTTTCTCAAAATCCTTTCATATGCCAATCGCTTTTTGTCGTTGCTCAAAAAATTATAAGCGACCGTTGTCAAAACAAATTTCTGCTCTTCCTCATTTGTTGCCAAATCCCGGTCTGGGTGGTATTTCAAAGCTAATCTTCTATATCCTGTTTTAATCTCATCTTTATCTGCATAGGTTTTGACTCCCAGCAAATGATAAAGGTTATAGGATTTCAGGACTGCAGGGTATTTCATTCAAAATTCACGAACTTATTGTTAATTTAATAGCTTATCGGTACTCAAATTATACACGTTTAGTAGAAAAATATAATAAAATCCTCTTATGATTGAGATGGTCGTAGTAATTTTAATACTGGGAATCTTTGTTTTTCCCGTCCATATATCAGCTGGGTGCATGGGTCTTTACACTACCTGGTTTATATTTAGATGCTACGAAACATTCAAAAACCAACCATTAAAAGGAAAAAGAGTTCTTTCTTTAATTCAATTGGCCTTCTTCATCAACTTCATCACAAGCCTGATACTGGGTGCATTATTGGCATTTCTGGTATACGCTTTCATTTTTGAATTTTTTTACTTATTTTTGTTCAACCTTGTATTCTGTTTTCTCATTTCCATACGCTGGTTTGATTTTTCTTATAGATTATTTCAGCGTCTGGTAATTGGACCCTTTGAAAAAGGTTTTAATGAAAATAAATTCTTTGTAATTTGCAAGGGTTTAAAAAATAACTCCAGCTTTGAATTGTCTCCGGTTTTTACAGATGCAGGTTTTATAACTTTGGGAGATAATTACATAAATTTCGATGGAACATTTATTAAAAAGAACTTTAGCTCTAAAAAATTTTTTAAAATCGAAAAAAAGAGTTTCGAAATTATTAAAATCTATACACATGCGAAATTTACCAAAGAACCAGATATCATTCTAATTTCCCTAAAGGACCAGTTTTATCCGTTTCGAAGCCGTGAAAACCGAGACATAATTTTCCAACACCTTTTATCAAATTTATAAAACATGCTGAACTTATTAGAACAATCTATATCGCATTTAATTTATCAATTGAGGTCAAAAATGGATGTTACTCTTGCGGATTCAAGCTGCCTTCCTGAACTGTCGAATCTATTTAATCAGTACCGAATTTTTTACGGTGAAGAGACCAACCTTCAAGGCTCAACAGATTTTTTAAAATCTCGCTTTGAAAATAAAGATTCAATAATAATGATTGCCCAAGAAAATTCTCAAATAGGAGGCTTCATTCAACTTTATCCCAGTTTTTCATCTGTGGGAATGCAGAGAATTTGGATTCTGAACGATTTATTCGTAGGAATTAAATTCCGAAGAAAAAAGTTCGCCAGAAGCCTTATGGAGGAAGCAAGGAAATACGCTAAAGAAACGGGGGTACTTCGAATTGATTTGGCCACGCAGGTATCGAATTTATTTGCACAAAATCTTTATGAATCTATGGGATATATAAGAAACGAGTCATTTTTCCACTACAGCCTACCCACAAAAAAATAACATTCGCCGTAAGTTAATTGAACAGTTGCCTTCAAAAAGATAAAATAAATGCATACTAACCATTGAAATTCTCACAATCCACAAACTATGGCTCAAACCACCAACCGTGACTATTACAAGATTCTAGGCGTCACAACCAAAACCAAGAAAAGCGAACTTAAAAAGAAATATCGAGAGCTGGCTAAAAAATATCACCCAGACTCCAATCAGGGAAGTAAAGAAGCTGAGGACAAGTTCAAAATAGTTTCCGAAGCCTATGAAATCTTAAGTGATTCGAAAAAACGAAAAGAATACGATCGCCAAAGAAGTTATAAAAAGCAATCCGGGCCCAGACCGTCAGGTCGACCCAACTGGGCTCAGGAGCCACCGGGTGGATTTGGCAATCGCACGGGTGGAAACGAGCAATCTTATCAGGAACCCTTTGCGGCAGAACCGGAACCGGTTGACCCGGACATGCCAACGAGTGGGTTCGACTTACAATTTATCATTGATGTTCCGCTTCCCATCGTGGCACTGGGAGGAACTATCCCTTACACCTATGAAAAATATGTTAAATGCCAAGATTGTGATGGAACCGGAATGCAGGATGAAAGCGAATGCACAGTCTGTCAGGGCAAACAGCTTGTGGTCCGGTCCGTTACCCTTAACGTTAAAATTCCGCCCGGTGTAGCAGATAAATATACTCTGGCAATAATAAAAGAAGGTGGCGAAGGAAGAAATGGTGGCCCCCCTGGAGAATTGTTTCTAAAAATAAATACGCAGCCACACCCTCATTTCAAGCGCATAAAAAATGATATTGTCAGCCAGGTTTCCATTCCCAGACAACTTGCCGATGAGGGTGGAACTTTTGAAGTCAAGACTTTGAATGGAGTTAAAACAATTGAAGTGGAAGAAGGAACATTAATTGGCGAAGAGTTACGAATTCGAGGCGAAGGAGCTGCAATAAACTGGGGAAAGAAAAGAGGCGATTTGATTATAAAGTTTAATATCGAGGAAGAGGATTCGTGAGCTTTATTTTCATCACAACCTCCCTTGCGGTTGTTGTCATATATATCTTATGGGTTCTCTTCAAACCTAAAAAAAACCAAATCAAAAAAAAAGTCGCCCACAAGAAAAAGCCTGCGCTTAAAAATAAAACCTCTGCAAAAAAAAAGGAAGCCCAGGCATCCCTCGCCGGTCAAATCCGCAGAAAAAGAGAAGAGCAAATGAAAAAAGATCCTGAAGCTATCAGCCAAGTGCTCCGGCTTTGGCTAAACGAAAAATGAACGAGGGATTGCAGGTCGAAATTCCTGGAAAATCAAACGGTGGGGTTACTAATACTCAAGAAAAATCAATTACCCTTTTTTGGCTCTTACTTCGGCTGCATGGGCTTTTGCACGTTTCAACATAGCCGCCCTTTCTTCCGAAGAAAAATCTTTGCGGGGCGTGGGCCCCGGAACAAAGTTTCCCGAGGATTTCTTAGCTGGAGCGGGGGGCTGGGCTTCTGCTGCTGAGGTATCCGCTGCGGGTGCTTCTGCTGCTTTCGCCTCAGCAGGTGAGGGACCGGCAGACTTTGCAGCGGCCTCCCCTTCTTTTCTTACAAGACGCATTGAAGACCACACGTCTGAGGTTGGATAGGGGGTATCCAATCCGATTTTCAAATCCATTCGAATAATTTTTTCGTCTGAGCATTCGCTAATCCAGGTATTGGATGCGCCGCCTGGAGCAAATATGGGATCGATAGGATAATCCGTTCCATTTTTATCCATCAATTGCTTGACCCCGGATTTATCAAAAAGGGTCATCGATTCCGCTTTCGTGGGGATTCTCCAATTATCATATCCACCGAATTGTTCTTTGTTTTGATTAACCCAATCCACATACTGCTGGTGATCCTGCCAGGTATAAAATTGTTTCTTATCCAACCAGGCATCCGTTTTTTTCCAAGTTAAGCCGGAGTTTGGATCTGTGATGGTTCCATCTTCGTTATCAACGAGAGGGTCGCCTACAGGCCCAGCTTTTTTAGCTGCTTCGGCTTTTTGTGCAGCCTTTAGCTTGGCCTTCTCAGCAGGAGAGAGTTGTTTTTCATCTGTGGATGTTTCAGCCATGGTTAGGTTCTTCGAATCGCAGAAGGTTCAATGCCTTCCAGAATATCACTCAAATCTTTTCCAGAATTGGAAAGGGTTTTTAATATTTCCCCCAGTTTTGAAGCCGGAAAAACATCTAAACGTGTTTGGAAATCGGACCGGTAATCCGCAGCATTTTTACGGATCCATTCCACAGCAATCTGCTCTTGCGTTTCCCCATTTTGGTTAGCGCATTTTTTATCCAGCAGATTGGTCTGGGATAACCGTATGATTTCACAAATCAAATCTTCTTTGACCTGGCTCATACTAGAAATTTTAACACGAAATTGCGTGAAGGGCTAAGCCTCAACCCTAAAAAAGAGGCCACTCTATAATGGATTTTCAAGCTTGTCAACGCGATAATTCCAACCTTCAGTTTGACCATATAATACAATCAGTTAGCACATTATTTTGAGAAGAAAAGCCCTGCTTTTCGCAGCTTGACCCAACTATTGCGCTACCCCAAAAAAAAAGGAGATTAGCGTTGGTCAATTGAGGACCGAGGATCAAGAAATTCTCGTAATCCTTCTCCCAAAAAGTTAAACGACAAAATGGTAAAAAATATTGCCAAGGAGGGAAACAATATTAAATGCGGATAAAACTTAATCGCCGTCCAGCCATCGCTGGCCAAGGTTCCCCAACTGCTGGCAGGGGGCGCAATGCCTAACCCAATAAAGCTTAAAGTAGACTCAGCAAGAATCGCAACAGGCACCCGAAAACTAAGCGTAACGACTAGAATTCCCAAAATATTTGGAAAAATTTCCTTGAACATTATTCGGAAATGACTGGCACCCAACGCTTTGGCTGCTAGAATATAGGGATACTCCTTAATCCGTAAAACTTCTCCACGAACCAGCCTTGCAATGGTTACCCAACTGACCAGAGTCAAAGCAATGAACACCCCTATCACTCCACGCCCCATCAACACAGTGATTAAAATGATCATTAAAAGATCCGGTAAAGCAAACACCACATCGACCACCCGCATCATCAGGTTGTCGGTTCTTCCCCCCACATAACCAGAGATCGTTCCATATAAGGTGCCAATAAACAATGCAAGTACCGTAGAGAACACTCCTACAAACAAAGAAACCCGGGCACCATAAATCATACGCGATAACAGGTCCCGCCCGAGTCGATCGGTTCCAAGCCAATGCTCCACACCAGGAAAAGCAAGGATGTTTAACGTGTCCTGCTCTTGATAAGAATATGGCGTTATCCAAGGTGCCAGAACTGAAGCTAAAAAAATAATAAAAAGAAAACCACTGCTGATTTTAAAAGAGGTGTTCATAACTTTATTTAACCGACACCCTGGGGTCCAGCCAACCGTAAATCATATCAACAACAATGTTTGCCACTACAATCAAAACGGCATAAACCAAAGTCACACCCATTATCAGGGGATAGTCCCTGTTCGTCACTGCGGTAATAAAAAACCGACCCATACCAGGTATAGAAAAAATAAACTCAATGACAAATGACCCTGTAACCAAGCCAGCCGTTAGCGGACCCATCACTGAAACGATGGGATAAATAGAGTTCTTCAAAACATGCTTGGTTAAAATCTTAAATTCAGTAAGGCCTTTTGCACGAGCAGTGCGTATATAATCGGAAGTTAAAACCTCCAGAACTGTCGTGCGGGTCAACCGGGCAACATAACCGGCAAACCCTGCACCTAAAGCAAACGCGGGCAGAATCATATACCTTGGCCCCTCCCACAACGCAGGCGGTAACAAATGCCACTGATGCGAAAACAGCCAGACAGAAACCGCTCCTAAAACAAAACTTGGAACGGAAATTCCCATTGCAGCAAACAACAATACCGACCTGTCAAGAATAGAGTTTTTCCAATAAGCTGACATCACCCCTGCGGGCACCCCCAATCCCAGCACCACAAGAACCGCACACATCCCCAATGTAAATGACACGGGAAAAGTATCGCGCAAGATATCAGAAACATCGCGGCCAATATATTTATAGGAAGGCCCCAGATCGCCCTGCAGCAGCTGCTTCATATAAAGCAGATACTGCATCTCTATGGGTTCATCAAGATGATACTTAGCTTCAATATTGGCAATGATTTCAGGAGGAAGGATTTTTTCACTGTCAAACGGCCCACCGGGAACCCAGTGCATGATAAGAAAGGTTAGTGTTGCAACCGCTAACAGAACCGGTATTCCCAACAACAACCGCCTGAGAAAAAAGCGTAACATGCTAATATTTTAGCATAAGAGAAACGGGTATTTACGATATTGCGTGGAGGCCCTCAAAAAGTTAAAATTTGGAAAACAACTAGTAGAAGGAGAAAAAATTGTTGCAGTCCATTCCACTGTTAAGCCTTGCCACCTTCTTCGTTTTTACGACTCCTACAAATGGAATTCAAGAAAGAAACGATTCACCTTATTTCCCCAAATTCGTCCTCACATCCACACAGGCCCCAAAATCCAAGCTTCTAAAAAAATATCACTATGAAGGCGGACTGCAATTGATTCTTGAAGAACGATTTGAAGAAGCCCTGTCATTTTTAGAACCCATATTACATGAGGACCCTGATTTTAAACGCACCGGCTATCTAATGGGTTACGCTTACCAAAAATTAGATAGAATCGAGGAAGCCATCGCAACCTATGAAGCCTACCTTAACAATGACAAGCAAGACTTTCAGGCGGTTTTTAACCTGGCATATGCTTATATGAAAGTCGACTTATGCCCCGAGTCCATTGAAGCGTTTAGCAAAACTCTGGACCAAAAACCGGATTACCTGGAGGTTCACCTTCATCTATCCACTTGCCATAACAAACTGGGCAATAACATCAAGGCCGAGCAACACTTAAAAGTATGGAATTCCAGGACCCCCTCCAAGTCTCCATAACACCTATGGCAAAAAATCTCCTTTTCACCGGGTTGGCTGATATATAATAAACGGTCGCCTTAAACCATTTCGCAATACTATGAACTACGCTTCAATTAGAGAATTTATCGACCGGCTTGAATTCGAAAATGAACTCATTCGAATTCAAGAGCAGGTGTCACCCATTCTGGAAATTGCTGAAATAACCGATCGGGTGTCCAAACAACCCGGTGGAGGTAAAGCGCTCCTTTTTGAAAATGTGGAAGGCAGCTCCATGCCCGTTCTGATAAATGCTTTCGGCAGCAAAAAAAGGATGAACGCTGCTCTTGGGGCATACGATGTTGAAGAAATTGCCAAAAGAATCGAACGTTATTTAAAAATTCCTCCACCCATTACTTTGCTCGACAAAGCAAAACTTTTACCCATGCTGCTACAGGCGGCGCAGTTTCCTCCGAAGCTAATCGGCGGTTCCAAGGCTCCCTGTCAGGAAGTCGTGCATCTAAACGACGATGTCAATCTAGACCAAATCCCCATCTTACAGTGCTGGCCATCAGATGCAGGCAGGTTTATAACTTTCCCAATCGTCATCAACCGCAGTGTTGACCGAAAGGTAAAAAACGTCGGACTTTACCGCATGCAGATTTACGATTCCAAAACAACAGGCATGCATTGGCACATTCATAAAGACGGTGCACATTTTTTCCATGAGTATCAAAAGCAAAATAAAGTAATGGAAGTCGCCGTCGCCATAGGTGCGGACCCGGCATCCTGTTACGCCGCATCTGCGCCTCTACCTTATGGAATCGACGAATTTCTTTTGGCCGGCTTCATCCGAAAACAAAGTGTCCCCCTGGTAAAATGCAAAACAGTGGACCTGGAGGTTCCGGCCAGCGCTGAAATTGTTTTGGAAGGTTTCATCGATCCCTCGGAAATGCGATTGGAAGGCCCATTTGGAGACCATACGGGATATTATTCACAGGATGGAGATTATCCTGTCTTTCATCTTACCGCCATCACCCATCGAAAAGACCCCATTTACCTGACCACAATAGTCGGCAAGCCGCCGCAAGAAGATTTTTATCTGGGCCGAGCCACCGAGCGCATCTTCCTTCCCCTGCTCCGGACGCAACTCCCGGAAATTATCGATATGGATATGCCTGTGGAAGGGGTTTTTCACAACTGCGTCATCGTGTCTATTGATAAACGTTACCCTATGCAGTCGCGCCGCTTAATGAGTGCTCTTTGGGGATTAGGACAAATGAGTTTCGTAAAAACTATCATCACTGTCGATGCTACTGTGGATGTCCATAATTACGAGGAAGTTCTCAAACTCCTTCTAAACAAGGTCGATTTTGAGCGCGACCTGTTTTTCTCCGAGGGAATTCTTGATGTGCTGAACCACGCTTCTGACAATATGCTATACGGCTCTAAACTAGGCGTTGACCTCACAGAAAAAGTGGAGGGAGAACCAGGCTTTGGCGAAACCATACCGGAGGTGAGTAACAATTCTCACATCCCTTCAGAAGATGATGTTAAAAGTCATTTTTCCGAAGTAAAAGATTGCAGATTTTTTGATTTTAACGCTAAACGGTCTGTCATGGTTGCGGCATTAAATAAAACTCGCCCTAATCAGGCAAAAGAATTCATAGAAGCATTTTTCAATGAATCGAATTTCTCAGGGGTCAATATCCTGATCGTAGTAGAAGGCCATGTGGAGGTTGAAAATTATTCTTTAGTTATGTGGAAATTCTTCAACAATCTTGATCCCAAGCGCGACTTTTATTTTAACGGAAACAGACTTGGAGTGGATGTAACGCAAAAAATGAAAGAAGAAGGCTATCAACAAAGATGGCCTGAAGAAATTGACATGTCCGAAGAAATCAAAACTCGAGTCGATGCCAAATGGGACTCGATGTTCAAAAAATAAAGATGGCATTAGAGAATATAAATATAAAAGGAGCGAGAGAGCACAATCTCAAGAACCTGAACCTGACGCTTCCACGCGAAAAACTGGTAGTCATTACTGGCTTGAGCGGTTCCGGGAAATCTTCTCTCGCTTTCGACACCATTTACGCAGAAGGTCAACGCCGCTATGTAGAATCTCTGTCCGCCTACGCACGACAATTTTTGGAGTTGATGGAAAAACCCGATGTTGACTCTATCGATGGACTGTCTCCAGCAATTTCTATCGAGCAAAAAACCTCCAGCAGAAACCCCCGCTCCACTGTAGGCACAGTGACTGAAATCTACGATTACCTACGACTTCTCTATGCACGCATTGGACGTGTATTTTGTTATGGATGTGGTAGAGAAATATCATCACAAACGGTTCAACATATCGTCGATCAAGTGCAGTCCATCCCCGTCGGAAAGAAAATAATGATTCTGTCCCCGGTAGCACGTGAACGCAAAGGAGAATTTAAAAAAGAAATCCTCGACATGAAACGAAAAGGATTTGTCCGCGCTCGTATCGATGGAGAGGTTCGATCCTTAGACGAGGAAATTTCTCTCAACAAAAAATTCAAACACACTCTCGAAATCGTTGTCGATCGATTGGTCATCAAGGAAAAAATGGGGAAACGACTGGCCGACTCGGTTGAAACTGCTCTAAACCACGGAGAAGGCAGCCTCGTTGTATCCATTATCGATGAAGAAGAATTGTTATTCAGTGAAAAATTCGCATGTAGTTATTGTAATATCAGCTATCCAGAACTGGAACCTCGGCTTTTTTCCTTCAACAATCCTCAAGGGGCTTGCTCAAAATGTGATGGGCTGGGAATCAAAATGGTGATCGATCCAGATCTTGTAATACCAGACGACAGTCTTTCAATTAGAGACGGAGCCATCAAGCCCTGGGAAAAGCGCAACTCAGTTTATTTTCATCAAATGCTGGATACGATTTCCAAGCATTTCAAGTTCAAACTGAGCATGCCTTTCGCGAAACTGACAAAAAAAATCCAGAATATTCTTTTGTATGGATCAGGAGATGAGCCTGTTAAATATTCATATGAAAAAGAAGGACGACAACATCACTTCACCGACACATTTGACGGCGTCATCCCCGACCTCGAAAGGCGATACCTCGAAACGGACTCCGCTTGGTCGCGGGAAGATATCGCACGCTTTATGCGCCCCCTTCCCTGCCAGCAATGCGAAGGCAATCGGTTGAGAAAAGAAGCAATCTCCGTAAAAGTTGCTGAACTTAATATCGTCGAGTTCACCTCATTCTCCATTGGCAAAGCCTTCAAATTCTTTAAAGATTTAAAACTATCCAAACAAGAAAATGAAATTGCCCGAAGAATTGTTAAAGAGATAAAGGAACGACTGGGATTTCTGACCAATGTTGGACTGGAATACCTTTCACTGGACCGCACTTCAGCAACCTTATCCGGTGGAGAAAGCCAGCGAATTCGACTGGCAACACAAATTGGTTCCAGCCTGATGGGAGTACTGTATGTTCTTGATGAACCCAGTATTGGACTGCATCAACGAGACAATGACCGGCTTTTAGAAACTCTGGTTCGCTTGCGTGATTTAGGGAATACAGTCATCGTGGTAGAACATGATGAAGCCACCATCCGCGCAGCGGACCATGTTGTGGACTTGGGGCCTGGCGCTGGAGTCCATGGAGGCGAAGTGAGTTTTTCAGGAACTCCAAAAGCCTTACTCAAATGCAAAGATTCTCTCACAGGACAATACCTCTCAGGCAAAAAAGAAATTGCTCTTCCCGGTCAAAGAAGAAAAAGCAATGGAATGTTTCTTGAGGTGAAGGGTGCTCAGGAAAATAATTTAAAATCAATAGATGTAAAGTTTCCCTTGGGTTGTCTGGTTTGTGTCACCGGAGTATCAGGTTCGGGTAAAAGCACACTGACTCTGGATATTTTATATAAAGCCCTGGCACAGCATTTTTACAGATCAACGGACAAACCCGGAACCTTCGACAAAATTCACGGGATCCATTATCTCGACAAGGTCATCGACATTGATCAGTCCCCTATCGGTCGCACTCCCAGATCGAACCCCGCCACTTATACTGGAGTTTTCACTCTCATTCGAGAGTTATTCAGTCAAGTACCAGAATCGAGGGCAAGAGGTTACAAACCCGGTCGTTTCAGCTTCAACGTAAAAGGTGGACGTTGCGAATCTTGCCAGGGAGATGGTGTTATAAAAATTGAAATGCATTTTTTACCCGACGTATTTGTGACCTGTGAAGTTTGTCAGGGCAAGAGATTCAATCGGGAGACTTTGGAAATTCTTTATAAAGGAAAAAGCATAGCTGATATTCTCAGCATGACCGCTGAAGAGGCAAAAGAATTTTTCACAAACATTCCTGCGATAAAAAATAAATTACAAACGATCACGGATGTGGGTTTGGACTATATTCGTCTGGGACAACAAGCCAACACCTTATCAGGAGGTGAAGCACAACGTGTAAAATTATCGAAAGAACTCAGCAAACGTAGTACTGGAAGGACTCTGTATATATTAGATGAGCCAACCACGGGACTTCACTTTGCTGATATCGAGCATTTGCTCAAAGTCTTACAAAAATTAGTCGACGGTGGGAATACGGTCGTGATTATCGAACACAATATGGACGTTATCAAAACAGCCGATCACATTATCGACCTGGGGCCAGAAGGCGGAGACGCTGGCGGTCGCGTGCTCGCTGAGGGCACTCCAGAGAAAATTGCCAAATCCAAATCCTCTTATACCGGAAAGTACTTGAAGGAATATTTATAGCCTGAAACTAAATGAACAAGGGCACCCGCTTTCCAGACTCAGGATGGGTAAGAAGCTTTGCCTTATTCTCGTTTTATCTAACCTGAAAACTGGATGCCTTTTTGTCGGTAATATTCCTTTACCAGGCTGGGCGCGAATAATTCTTTCAACGAACGAAGATTTTGTTCCTCTAATTCCCTTTCGAATCTCAGTTGTTCTCGCTTATTTGACTTCAAGGAAGGATTAAAAATATTACTGGCTTTGTTATTTGCTGATGCTGTCATAATTTGCCTCCATGCAAAATAAGTTCTATTCACCTTATCGACTTTTTTGGCGATATCTTGATTAGGTGGAAATTACAAATTTTAAAGCTTTGAAACATTGATGGTTTCAAAGTTCCATGGAAAAATTTACATAGAAAATTTCGTGCTTGAATTGTTTCGAAACTGTCAATTATTTTTCCTGCTTAAAAAAACAACCAACCTATTCCCTGATTTTTAAAATTTTCAACTATAAAAATTCTGTTGACAATTTAACGATTTTATCTAATACTTAGCCAAATGGCTAAGTTAATGGAAAAACAATTAGACAATGTTTTTTTCGCCTTGTCCCATCCAACAAGGCGGCAAATGCTAGATCGACTGATCGATTCAGATTTGTCCGTGACAGATATTTCTCGGGGTTACAAAAGCGCCGGACCAACTATAAGCAAGCATCTTCGTGTAATGGAAAACGCTGGCCTGATACAACGCACCAAGCGTGGACGTGTTAACTGGGTTCAATTGAAACCAGAGCCATTAAAAGGGGTTGGAGATTGGATGTCTCATTATAAAAAGTTCTGGGATATCCAACTGAACTCCTTAGACAGCTATTTGAATAAACTTTCCAGAAAAAAAAGAAAATGAAAGAATACGAGCAGTTAATTATCAGAAGAACATTCAATCACCCCAGAGAACTGGTTTTTGAAGCATGGAGCAAACCTGAGCACCTAGTAAATTGGTTGTTTCCGGATATAACGACCCCTATGAAAATAGAAGAATTCGATTTCAGAGAGGGAGGTAAGTATCGCTTCTCGTTTCATGGGCCCGATTCGGTGGACATAGTAGCAGGAGTTTACGAGTCAATTGCTCCACCAGAAAAATTAGAATTCACCTGGACTTGGAAAAATCCTAACCAAGATGCAGGAATAAACACCTTGGTAACCATTCAATTGATGGATAAAAACAATAACACCGAGCTGATTCTCACCCAGAAAGCTTTTGGAAGCATTGAAATGTGCAACCGACACAAACTTGGTTGGGAGGGAGCTATTAACTTCCTTAATACCCATTTGGCCAAGCGTTCTTAAAAGGGATATACAGGAAAAACTTAACAACAGGAGGGAAAAATGAGTAACGCTTTAGATATTGTCGACAATTATTATCGGGCCTTTGAAAACAAGGACTATAAAAAGGCTCGGTCTCTTTTGAACGATGATTTTAGTTTCAAGGGACCTATGATGGAATTCGCAAGTGCCGATGAGTGTATCGAACAAATGAAAAAATGCGGCTTCGAGGCTCAACATAAAACCATTCGAAGCATTTCCGATGGGAATCAAGTAGTAAAAATATTTGAATGGATTGTCCGCCAACCTTTTCAGGGAACCTTTAAAATGTGCGAGTGTTTTCAGGTTGAAAATGGGAAGATAATTTCTGCCGATCTGTTTTTTGATACCGCAAATTTTCCAAAAATGGACCAACACGCAGCGTAACGAATAAACAAAAAGCCCCTCTTCTCTATTTCTAGTTAGAGCTAGAGGGGTTTATTCAAAAATTTTCCTGAATTTCAAAATCGTCTTCCTGCAACAACCAGTTGCCATCATTTTGCAGAACCCACTTTTCCTTGGTAATGATTCCGCGCCCCACGTTCATAGTCCAGCTTGCCGAAAGTAAAACAGTCGATTCATCGACCGCTTCCATTTTGATATCGGTATATTTTAATTCTCCCGCACCCGAAGCCATAAAAGGCCGCCAAAAAGCATCGATTTCTGCAGTGCCTTTAAAAGTCCCCAAAGGTTTGGCATTGATGACTGCGTTAGGCTCGTAAGCACCTATACAATAATCTGCATCTCCATTGTTAAAGCTCTCGATCCATTTTTCGCTGCAGCCCAAAACTGCCTTTTTTGCATCTTCACGCATAGATAAATCCTTAAGATTTATATAAAAAAGGGAACTTTGCTCTTCTAAGTTAGCCATTCGTTTAACGGCTAAATGTGTGGGCTTACTTAATTATTTTCAGAGTTTTCGAGGCGGGCGATAGCGCGGAAGAGTTTTTTCTGCGCTTCGATGAATTCTTCTTCTGATAGGCCGGGCTTGTTCAACAGCTCTTCTGCCTGGGTCTGGGCTTTTTGCGCGCGTTCGCGGTCGATTTCGCTGAGGAACTCCCCGGTTTCAGCGAGGACGGTCACCCGATTGTCTGTGACTTCAAGATACCCTCCACTAACAACCATCACCACCGTTTCACCGTCTTTTTCATAGGACAATTGCCCAGAACGCAGGTTGGTTAAAATCGGTGCATGGTCAAAGAGAATCCCCAGGTCGCCTTCCGTACCGGGAGCGTTGACCTGATCCACTTCTTCTGTGACCAGTTGTTTTTCGGGAGTAACTACGCTTAAGCTCAGTTTCATGCTGATTTTTTATCCAGTTCTTTTTGTTTTGCGTGAACTTCATCCAAGGTGCCGACCATATAAAAAGCCTGCTCGGAGATTTCATCACCCCGACCTTCGAGAATAGCTTTGAATCCTTCGATCGTGTCTTGAACTTTTACGTATTTTCCGGGAGATCCAGTAAAGACCTCCGCCACAAAGAAAGGCTGTGACAGGAATTTTTGAATTTTTCGAGCTCTGGAGACCACCTGCTTGTCTTCTTCCGACAACTCGTCCATACCCAAAATGGCGATGATATCCTGCAAGTCTTTATATCGCTGCAAAACCTGTTGCACTCCGCGAGCTGTATTGTAATGCTCCTCGCCGATAACCTCAGGATCAAGAATCCGTGACGTTGAATCCAGCGGATCCACCGCCGGGTAAATACCCAATTCGGAAATACGGCGGTTCAATACGGTGGTCGCATCAAGATGCGAGAACGTCGTTGCAGGAGCTGGATCGGTCAAGTCATCCGCAGGCACATAAATAGCCTGAACAGAAGTGATGGATCCTTTTTTGGTTGATGTGATGCGTTCCTGCAGGTTACCCATTTCAGTCGCCAGCGTAGGCTGGTAACCCACCGCAGAAGGGATTCTACCAAGAAGTGCAGATACTTCGGAGCCTGCTTGTGAGAAACGGAAAACATTATCGATAAACAATAGAACGTCTTTTCCGCCCTCATCACGAAAATACTCCGCACAAGTGAGACCGGTCAAACCCACGCGCATTCTTGCGCCAGGAGGTTCTGTCATCTGTCCATAAATCAGGGCGGTTTTATCAATAACATTGGAGTCTACCATTTCGTGGTAAAGGTCATTACCTTCACGGGTCCTTTCCCCTACCCCTGCGAAAACGGAATAACCCCCATGCTCAGCACCGATGTTTCTAATCAGTTCCATAATCAGAACAGTTTTTCCAACACCCGCACCCCCGAACAAACCTGTCTTTCCACCTTTCAGGTAAGGTTCGAGCATGTCGATAACTTTAATGCCAGTTTCAAGCATTTCCATCTTGGTATCCTGCTCATCAAATGCTGGTGCATCACGATGAATACTCCATTTAGCCTTGGATTCAACGGCAGGTTTCTTATCCACAGGATCGCCTACAACATTTAATATTCGTCCGAGCACTTCTTCACCAACCGGCACCTTAATGGGAGCGCCGGTATCGATGGCTTCCATTCCTCGAACCAATCCATCCGTCGTATGCATGGCAACACTTCGCACGGCATTATCACCCAAGTGCAGCGCCACTTCACAAACGAGGGTTTCCGTTTCCCCGCCTTCACCTGATCGCTCAATGTTGATCGCGTTATAAAGAGCAGGCAGCACGCCGTCTTCGAAACTCACATCTACAACGGGTCCCATAACCTGGATGATCTTTCCCTTATTCATTCATTCCCCTCCACTATTTTCAGTATCTTTCACGCCATCAGCCTTTCAAGGCTTCAGCGCCATTTACGATTTCTATCAATTCTTTAGTGATATAAGCCTGTCGGGCTTGATTATAAGTCAATGTCAAGGCGCCGATCATTTCACCGGCGTTTCGTGTAGCACTATCCATGGCCGTCATTCGGGCCCCATGCTCACTGGCACTTGATTCCAGAAACGCGCGATAGACTTCAACTGTCATATAGCGTTTTAGGAGTTCGTCGAGAATAGATTCTTCATCCGGTTCGTAGATATAATCCACAGCGAATGAATCTTCTTTATGTTCCAACTTTTCTGGCACCACTGGCAATAACTGCTCGACAATAACCTCTTGAGCCATTACTGATTTAAATTCGTTGTAAACCATGAAAACCTTGTCGACCTTTTTTTCTGAGAAAAGCTTGGCCAAACTATCCCCAATCGCTTGAGCTTTGAAATAATCGAAGTCCTTTGACCAACCAATATGGTCTTCAATTATTTCTACCGGTCGATTTCGGAAAATATCATTTCCTTTTTTACCGGCAATGATCAGCGAATTTTCATTTTGCGGGTTCTCTTTCAAATACTCCGCTGTCTTGCGGATGATATTGCCGTTGAAGCCCCCGCATAACCCCTTATCCGAAGTAATTATAAGAAACAGGTGTTTGTTGCCTTCCCGCACATCCAGCAAGGGATGCAAGTCGTTATTACAACGTGCAGCAAGATGATTGAGAACATCCATCAGCTTGATCGCATAAGGCCGTGCTTCAAGAATGGCATGCTGGGCTTTTCTAAGCTTCGAAGCCGCAACCAGCTTCATGGCCTTGGTGATTTGCTGCGTATTTTTAACGCTCCGAATTCTTCTTTTAATATCTTTTAAATTTGGCATAGATCAGTTTTGAAAAAGACCCTTGAATTCTTCAATAGCAGCTTTCAACTGGCTTTCGCTGTCATCATCCAGTTTTTTGGCTTCTGCAATTTTACTCATCAATGCTTGATGTTTGTCTTCCATAAAGTTAATCAAGCCGCTTTCAAATTTTTGAATATTGGCTACAGGAATATCATCCACCAACCCTCGCACACCCGAAAAAATAGAAACGATCTGCTGAACAACACTCAAAGGTTTGTACTGACCCTGCTTGAGCAATTCCACCAAGCGTTCGCCGCGATGAAGCTGGGCTTGAGTGGCTGCATCCAAGTCACTGCCGAACTGGGCAAATGCCGCCATTTCGCGATACTGCGCCAAGTCCAATCGAAGCTGACCTGCCACCTGCTTCATTCCTTTGATTTGCGCCGAACCACCCACACGAGAAACTGAAAGTCCAACGTTGATCGCAGGGCGAACACCCGAATAAAACAGATCGGTTTCCAGAAATATCTGTCCATCTGTAATGGAGATTACGTTTGTTGGAATGTATGCAGATACATCACCCGCCTGGGTTTCGATGATAGGTAAGGCTGTCATAGAACCTGCGCCCAACTCATCACTGACTTTTGCAGACCGTTCTAAAAGTCGAGAATGCAAAAAGAAAACGTCACCCGGATACGCTTCACGTCCCGGAGGTCTTCTAAGAAGAAGAGAAAGCTGTCGGTATGCTGCTGCCTGTTTACTAAGATCATCATAAACAATCAGGCAGTGCTGTCCATTGTCACGGAAGTATTCTCCCATTGCACAACCCGCATAAGGAGCAATGAACTGCATAGGAGCCGGGTCACTGGCTGATGCCGAAACCACGATGGTGTATTTCATAGCATCGTGTTCCTCAAGAGTTTTAACAACTCGTGCAACCGTAGACCGTTTTTGTCCGACCGCGACATAGATACAAAACATGTTTTGGCCTTTTTGATTGATGATCGCATCAATCGCAACAGCAGTCTTTCCCGTTTGCCGGTCACCAATAATGAGTTCGCGCTGACCACGACCAATCGGAATCATTCCATCAATTGCCTTGATTCCCGTTTGCATGGGCTCGTGAACCGATTTTCGGTCAATAACTCCTGGGGCAATTCTTTCGATGGGACCAAACTTTTCTGTTTTGATGGGGCCCTTGCCATCGATTGGCGCGCCCAGACCATCCACAACCCGACCTACCATCTCGGGTCCGATGGGCACCTCCATAATACGTCCTGTGCGTTTGACCTCATCACCTTCTTTAATATTGTCATCGCGTCCGAGGAGTACCGCACCCACATTGTCTTCTTCGAGGTTCAATACCATCCCAGACAATCCGCCAGGGAATTCCAAAAGTTCACCGGCCATAGCACTTCCAAGGCCGTAAATACGCGCAATTCCATCACCTACTGAAATCACCCGACCGGTTTCCTTGAGCTCGATCCCTTCTTCAAATCCTTCGATTTGTTTTTGAATCAGGGAGCTGATTTCATCGGCTCGTAAATTCACTTAGGCTACCTCCTCTTTCTCTATTGTTCGTTTCAAGATATCCAAGCGGTTGCGAATGGTATCATCCGCTACCTGATCGCCAATGCGCAGCATAACTCCGCCAATCAGTGACTCATCCACTTCAACATCGATCAATATGGTTTTTCCTAAAATCTTATTCAAAGCCGTTTTCAGGCGATCCGTATTCGCATCCGACAAAGAATGAGCCGAGGTCACATGAACTCTTATCTGGCCCAACCTGCGGTCTACGACCTGCTCGAAATATTCAATAATTTTATCGAGAAAAATAATTTTTCCGCGTTCATTGAGCATAACGAGCAGATTGCCAACCTTGTCTCCAATCTGCAGGCGATTGCAAACCTCATCAACCACATTCTTTTTCTTGTCTGTGGAGATGGAAGGATGCTCAAAAAAACGCAGCAACTCTTTTTCCGTCTTCATTGCTTCGCCAAACGCTTCCAGATTTTGTAACGCATTCCCCAATTGGGAATTGTCTTCAATATTTCCAGAAAGCGCTTCGGCGTACCTTTTTCCTACTTGATTTTCCAACATCGTAATTATTTCTTTTTAAGAGACGTTAATTCTGCTGGTTTTTTTCCAGTTCCTGAATCACTTGTTCAATAGATTCATCCACCAACCGTTTTTTATCCGAATCATCCAATGCCTTCTTGAGAAACTTCTCGGTAGAGGCAATGGTCAACGCTGCGGTGTAACTTCGAATTTCCTGCAAAAGCTTACTTCGAGAGCTTTGAATTTCCTGCTCCGCTTCGCGCTGCACCTGCTTTACTTTAGCTTCGGTTTCTTGGACGGTTTTTTCCTGAAGCTTTTTAGCTTCATCCTGTGCCAACTGGACAATCGTCTCAGCCTTACCGTGTGCGGCTTTTAGCTTCTCTTCTAAGTCCGTTTTGATTTTCTCAACATCTTGCTTCAGTCTTTCCGATTCCTCAAGGTCACCACGGATTTTTTTCTCTCGTTCATCCAAGGCAGCCAAAATCGGAGGAAAAGCGAACTTCTTCAGCATAAAAAACAAAATCGCAAAAGAAATCACTGACCAGAAAATCAGGGAACTAAAAACAGAGACTTGTTCAAATTGAGGCATAATTGATCCTTATAAAATTTTCACCCGCTCCCATGGGAGGGAATGTTAGCGAACCTAAAGTAAAGGGTTTGGCAGCCTCCTTGTGCTCTGAGCCCTGCGACCTAATACCTGCGGCGGTTCGCCGCTGGCCCCCGCCAAGGGGATTACGGCATAATGATGAAAGCAATAACCAGAGCGTAGAGAGCAATTGCTTCTACCAATGCAAAACCGATCCAGCAATATTTTGCAACTCTTGCTTCAGCATTAGGCTGACGTCCAACCGTTTCGATGGTTTTCGCGAAAATATATGCGATACCCAGTGCAGCACCAAAAAACCCGGCGGCGCATAAACCCATTCCAATTAATGCAGCAGCTTCTGAACCCATTCTTTCCTCCTTAACAAAATAAAATTAATGTAACTTGATCACATCGCCAATGTATACACAGGTCAGCGTAGTGAAAATATATGCTTGAATGAAAGCGATAGCGATTTCTAATCCATTAATGATAACGGTAAAACCAAACGGCAACCACCCCAACCACAAAGGCCCCGTCATCGCCAAACCAAATAACACGGCCAAAACAGTGTGCCCCGCCGTCATATTGGCAAATAGCCGAACAGCAAGCGATATTGGCCGGGCCAACATGCTGATGATTTCAATTGGAATCATTACAGGAATCAAAATTTTGGGGATTCCTGGCGGAACAAGTATCCCAAGAAAATGCATACCATGTTTTGAAAACCCAATAATCAGAGTCATTATAAAAATACCGGTAGCAAACACACCGGTTACTACCAGTTGACTGGTGATGGTGTAAGACCCCGGCAACAAACCAATCAAGTTGCAGGCGAGTATAAATAAAAACAGGCTGGCAATAAAAGGAACATACTTTCTTCCCTCTTCTTCACCAATGAACTCGTAAACCAAGTTCCGTATAAATTCCACGGCGATTTCGAGGACACTCTGCAACTTACCCGGAATGAGTGACAACCCACGCTTGGCAGGCAACATAAACATGCTGCCAATCACGGCTAAGC
This sequence comes from uncultured Nitrospina sp., assembly GCA_964510965.1. Taxonomy (GTDB): domain Bacteria; phylum Nitrospinota; class Nitrospinia; order Nitrospinales; family VA-1; genus UBA8687. The sequence goes on from CAZECX010000031.1 coordinate 24,770, forward strand.
CCACCCACATAGCTACAACCGCATTATTTATTGATAGGTCTAATCCGCCAATGTGGATTGGGACAATGGTGTGGACTTCAAAATGGTGTAAGGGACTTTCCATAATTTACTGATTATTCCAAATCGTTGTTTGTATCGTCTTCTTCAACAGCCAGGGTCATCGCAACCCGGTAAACCGCAAGACAACCCGCTGCAGAACCAAGCACAATCCCTACCACCAGGCCCCAAGGCTTTGTGCCGAAAAACGTATCCAGCGCATACCCTAATAAGCCGCCGATGATCGTTGCTACCGTCAGTTCAGTTCCCAACCTGAACGCAATCTGCATGCCTTGACGGAAGCCGCTGTTTTTACTCATTTATTTGTTGCTTGGGGGGATTACCCAGAAAATCGGGGCTATCATACCTCAACGTTTTGATGTTGTCCAAAAAAAATATTTTTTATCGTTCTCTACCTGTAAACCACTGAAATACAAGAGCACAAAAAGCGCTCCGATAAAACCCCGTAAAACCAGCATAAGGTATCCCCCTCTCCTTCGAGGATCTCCGCTTATGACATGACGAACAAGTATTAATAAATTATTAGGGTTTGTTAATAAGGAAGGGTTCCAAATTTTTCTTCATATTGATCCAGAGGCATCATATCAATGGCATCCCAGGGGCAGCCTTCTAAAAAAGTATCCATCGGGCCTTTGCTAATGCATTTTTTACAACCAATGCATAGTAGAGGGTCAACATCCACTCGATTGAATGCCGGCGCGTCCGGATTTGCTACTTCATACATACACAAGTCAACCGGACATTCAGTAACACAGATAGGCGCACCGCCGCAACCCGTGCAGGCATCATTGATTACAGCAAGTATCTTGGGTTTTCTTTTTCGTTGAACGTCTCTTTTGGCTTTTTCTTTAGTTGCCATGAAGTAGTCTCTAAAATTTAAATTACTAGATAAACTCTACCAATTCTAACAAAATCGGCGCTAATTATAACCTTATTCTAAAAGGATTTTCAATTATAGTAATGAGATCTATTTCGATTAAATTCAAAATTCTGCAGGCCCCTATTCCCTCTCGAGCGCAAAGTTAAAATATGAGACCTCTGGCTTGTTTTACAAGTTGCCCTGTATTAAGATAGAGAAGAGTTGCGATAAGTGCAATCCATTTAAAGGGTTGCGGACTTCTCCTTTTCCTTCCCTGGCTGGACTTGAGGAATTTCAAACTTCTAGACCTCCTTGTTTAATGAAGTTTTTATAAGATTTTCAGGGAGATACTACTAATATAATGGCATTCGATCGAATTTTAGGGCAAGAACAACCCAAGCAAATCTTAAAAAATGCACTCCAAAACAGCAGCGTTGCACACGCCTACTTGTTTTATGGTCAGGAAAGCATTGGCAAAAAACAAATCGCCCTGGAATTAGCAAAATCTCTTAATTGCACCTCACTCATAGAAGGAGATGCTTGCGATGAATGCACATCCTGTCGAAAAATTGAAAACAGAACCCATCCTGATTTCTTTTTTGTAGAACCCGTAAAAAGCACTCCCACCGCTCGAGAAGCAGCTATCAAAATTGAATCGATTCGCGAACTACAAAGAAAACTTGCTTTTCATCCTTACGAAGGAAAAGTAAAGGTAGCGGTGATTGATGATGTCGATCTTATGAATTTACAAGCCGCAAACTCATTTTTAAAAACTCTGGAGGAACCTCCTTCAGCAACAATATTGATCCTAATCTCATCTAATCCATTCAAATTATTACCCACTCTAATATCAAGATGCCAGACGATACAATTTCAACCTCTCCTTCCTGAAAATATAAAAAAGATTTTAAAGAAGACAATGACCGAGGAGTTGATTGAAGATAACACTCTGACCTTTCGCACTCTTCGATCCCGAGGCAGTGTCAAAAAAGCCCTGACTGAAGATATGGAGGACATTGCGAACATTCGCAAGGAAATTGTAAATGTTCTGGAAACAATATCTTTTAACCGAATGGATATAGTTTTCTCACATGCCAAGTCTTGGGCCAGCCAATCGGATCAATGGGAAACAATTTTCAATGAGCTCATGGAATTAGTACGCGATCTCGCATTCTTTCGGTCGGGATGTTCAGAGTCAGAAATTTATAATCGCGATATTGCCAACAGGCTAAAGCCATTAGCAGCAAGGAGAAGTGTGAAATCCTGGCTTGAAGTTTTTAATACCATACATGCGACCAAATTTGCCTTATCGGGAAATGCCAATGCGCAACTATTTTTTGAAAATATGCTTATAGATTTTTGTGAAGCCGCTTAAAGACTATGAATTCGACAACTGAAGAAACCAAAAACACAGAATCCCCTTCGACAAAACCAAAGTTCTTAATTGGCATACGCATTAACAACCAGATTAAATCGCAACTCTACGATCCAAAAAACCTGAAACTGCGGGTAGGAATGTCAGTGATGGTTAACACGAATCAAGGTCTCAAGATGGGACTTGTGGCATCTAACAAAATTATTAATTTCACTAAAACCAAAGACCAAAATTATTACAAAGTTCTTCGTGTAGCCAACGAAAATGATTTTCAAGCCGAAAATCGGCGACAAAAAACGGAACAAAAAGCCAAAACTTTATGCTCTGAAAAAATTATTGAACTAAAATTACCTATGAACCTGAGCAGGATTGTTCACCAGCCACACATGAACAAAACCATTTTCTTTTTCACTGCAGAAGGAAGAGTTGATTTTCGCCAGCTCATTCGTGACCTGGCATCAAACCTTCGACACCGCATAGAAATGAAACAGGTTGGAGTGAGGGATGAAGCAAAAGTAGTCGGAGGATTCGGAATATGTGGCGAAACATTATGCTGTTCATCATGGCTGCCTGACTTTACTCCTGTCACAATAAAAATGGCTAAAACTCAGGGGCTGGCATTAAATCCAAGTAAAATATCGGGTGTCTGCGGCAGACTGATGTGCTGCCTTCAATACGAGCATGAGAATTACAAAGAAATGGCAAAAGGATTACCAAGGACTAACAGCCATGTTCACACACCCGATGGACCAGGCAAAGTTTTGAAAAATGAAATCCTCGAACAAAAAGTAGTCGTTCGCCTCGATGATGAAAGCGTTATGACCTACCATAAGAAAGAAATAAAAAACAATCCACCACAATCCAAAACTCCTGATTCTTAAAATTTAAAACATGACCGATAAAAAATTTTACATAACCACCCCAATTTATTATGTGAACGATGTGCCGCATATAGGGCATGCATATACAACCATCGCCGCAGATGTTGCCGCTCGCTTCAAACGACTTGAAGGGTACGAAGTTTTTTTCCTAACAGGAACCGATGAACACGGACAAAAGGTTCAACAGGCCGCTCAAGACCTGAAGGTAACCCCTCAGCAGCATGTGGACAAACTTCATCAACGATTTAAGGAATTGTGGGTGAAGCTTAACATTTCAAACAGCGACTTCATCCGCACCACTGAAGAACGTCACAAAATTTTGGTCTGCGACATTCTACAAACCCTTTTCGACAAAGATGAAATTTATCGCGACAGCTATGAAGGCTGGTATTGCACGCCATGCGAGAGGTTTTGGACGGAAAAAGATTTACAGGAAGGCAATTGCCCTGAATGTAGACGCAAGGTAGAAAAGATAAAAGAACATAATTATTTTTTTCGAATGGGAAAATATCAGGATTGGCTTGTTGAAAGAATAAAAAGCGACCCTCATTTCATCCTCCCTGCATCACGCAGGAACGAAGTCCTTGGTTTTCTGGAAAAACCATTAGAAGACCTTTGCATCTCCCGACCGAAATCTCGGCTTCCCTGGGGCATTCCGCTTCCCTTCGACGAAGACTACGTCACGTATGTCTGGTTCGATGCATTGATAAACTACATTTCCATCCATGGTTCATTGGATGAGATTCGAGCCAGCGGCTATTGGCCTGCTGATCATAATATGGTCGGGAAAGATATTCTGACCACGCATGCGGTTTATTGGTCCACCATGCTGAAAGCCATTGGCCTTGAACCACCCAAAAACATTTTTGCGCACGGATGGTGGACGGTGAATGGACAGAAGATGTCTAAATCCCTACACAATGTTGTAGAGCCCAGCCAACTCGCCGACCAGTTTGGAGTCGATGTCATTCGTTATTTTCTTTTAAGAGAAGTCCCATTCGGTCTCGATGGTGACTTTTCCCATAAAGCATTGATTGGTCGTCTCAATAGCGACCTCGCAAACAATCTGGGGAATCTCCTGAATCGTTCCGTGAATATGATGAAGAAATATTTTG
>CAZECX010000032.1:0-28713 GCA_964510965.1 uncultured Nitrospina sp.
ATTTATTTTTTGGGGGGTGTTTTATGGTTTTTCATGAGTTTTTTCAAGACGAAATCGTGGCTCCATCTTTACCGGAGGTTTATTGTCAGTTTAAACATTTTAATGACGACTCAGAAAGCTCATTCGAAGAAATTGGTGAGACCATCGAGGAGGATTCCGGATTGAAAGTTTCCCCTCTCCGCTTCTACCATTTTCTAAATGGATGAATTAAATGAATACAAACACTTCCCAAGTTTTGCTGGTTGATAATGAACCTAAAATTCTGGAATTAGTCCAGCGTATTCTTAAAAATTTACCGATTGAAATAACTACTGCCAAAACGGGTGAAGAGGGTTTGAATATTTTACAAGGTTCAAAAGTATTCTCCTTAACAATTTCCAATTTCTATTTGGGAATGGGAATGAATGGAGGAGATTTTTTAAAATTGGTAAAGGAACATAGCCCTAAGACAATTCGAATTCTAATGACGGCTGGAATAAACCAAGATTCCTTATTAGAGAGGCAAGAAAAAGGCGAATATGATTGGTTCGCCACAAAACCAATCATATTCCAAAATTTTATTGATCAAGTTGAAAGAAGTATCTATGAGTATTGGGAGAAGTAAAAAATCCTTTACTTCAATCAAATAATTCCTGCGAAGGGAAAAGCAATTATTATTTTTCCCTCTCTTTATTAGTGTCTGGTTTTTATTTTAGCTATTATTCTTCCTAAACAGGAATTTTCAAATGAATTTAACCCTATCTAGAGTGCTTATCGTTGATGATGAAATCCAGCTTTTGGAATTAATTGAGGGAATTCTTGAAGATTTACCCATTGATATTACTACAGCCCGAAGTGGCGAGGAGGGAATTGAGATCATAAAAAGCTCAAAGGAGTTTGCAGTTACTATTTCTAATTTTTACATGGGTGGTGGGATGCATGGAAAAGAATTTTTAAAATTCGTGGGATCATATAGCCCCAATACCATTAGAATTTTAATGACAGGTGGACTTGACCATGATTCATTATTGAAAAATCAAGAAAAGGGTAAATTTGATTCGTTTGTCATAAAACCAATCATACTTAATAATTTTGTAAATCAAGTTGAAAAAAGCATTAATGAATACAACACCAAATAAAACCTCTCCATATTTTATCTGGACATAACCTCTTTTTTTATTCCTTACATACCTCAGGGTGGCAAGTCCATTATTGAAGGTAAATTGATCCTTTAAAATTTAACGGTCGGCCCGTTACATGATCTGGCCTTTTGTAGATTCTTGCCAGTTTTTTTATGAATGTGAGAGTTGTAAAGAAATTCTTAAACCAAATCAGGGGGATTGTTGCGAATTTTGCTCATTTGGGGCAATACCTTACTTACGAGGAAAAGAAACATTATTAGAATAGGCTTCTAAAAACTCATTTAATTTTTCGTAGCCGATTCCCATTTCATCTTTCACAAGGTAACCGGCAACATTATTTTGATAAGCTTTTTTTATTTCCGAGGGAATACTGGAGGTAGATAAGATAAAAACCACCATTGATTTATTTTCAGGGTCATTTCTTATTCTCTCTAAAACTTCAATCCCGCCCATTTTTGGCATATTTAAATCTAAAATCATAAGATGTGGCAATGTTTTATCCAGGTACAAATTTTTTTTCTGAATTTCTTCAAGCCTATTTATCACCGCTTCTCCATCATTGAATACTTGTAATGAAATTTTCCCCGCCTGAACTTTATCCTCGAGGGCTCTTTCTATAGCCATAATATCCATTTCATTATCATCAACTAAAAAGATATTTTTTTTCATGTAGAATCCTTATTTAAACTATTCTTTCTTATGCCGACATTTAAAAAAGGTAGTCATAACAAATTTTAAGCTACCGTGTTCCATTAATAGTGAAATTTCTTATAGGTTAATTATAACGACCTACAAGCGTTCAGCAACTCAAAAATTCATCGCAAAACCCCTCTCGAAGAAGGTGTTTTTTGCGATAGATTGACCTATGCCCCTATAATTTCTTAATATTAAAAGAGGCCAATTAAAAATCAACATTCCGGTCAACCCGTTAAATTTCAATGATTGGCTTGGGGTGCCACACATGATCTCAACCCAAGGGAAAACCTATTTAGTATCGAAACTCTAGCCCTGCACCTGCGCCGAAATCTGAATGATATTGACCGATCATTGAAATATTTTTGGAAAGGATGTATTTTCCTCCCAACAACCATTCTTCTCGGGTCTCGGTGTCATACTCGGCATTGCCAAGCACCATAATCCGATCTGTTAATTGCAATTTTTGGCCAAGCTCAATGCGGAGTTCTCCCTCACTATCCAGTCGAAAAGTACTTTCAATATTGAAGGGGAGCAGATAGCGGATTCCAAAAATGCCGCGTTCGTATTCGTTTACTAGGTTAACCCCCGCGTAAAGATTCAGGAATCGATTAAAATAGCGGTCATAAGCCAATTCCATATCAAAATCTGTTTTTTCAACTTGCTGCCAACCCACTTGCCAGGCCGCACTGAAAATATTTTTAGTATTACTTAATACAGCTGTCCCATCAGTCATATGAGATTGCGCTGTTCCAATACTGTTTCCATACCAGGAATCTTTATAGAGATTGTGACGGATCTTTTTTAAATCTAAATCCAATTCTTTATCTTCATAGCTAACTACCCGCGCCATGCCGGATTTTGCATGGTAAAGAATATGACAATGGAAGAACCAGTCATTATACTCATTTGCTTCAAACTCTATAATCTGTGTGGCCAATGGGGGTACATCAACGGTATGCTTAAGGGGTGAATAGTCTCCTTGCCCATTGATTACTCGAAAGAAGTGTCCATGCAGGTGCATTGGGTGATGCATCATGGTCTTATTGATGAGTACAAATCGCACATTCTCGCCGTGACGAATTCGAATCATATTATCAGCTGATAAAGTTTCTCCATTCATGGACCATACATAACGTTCCATATCTCCTGTAAGAGAAAGGACAATTTCTCTTTTTGGATTTGCTCTAGGCAAACTTGATTTGCTTATGGAGCGTAATTTTTTGTAGGGGGATAAGGGACGCTGATTCATCGCTGACATCGAACCCATTCCCATTTTTTTATCCATACCTTTTCTCATAGACATTTTCATCTTATAGAGATTGGGTTTGGGAATATTTGGAGCCAATATGCGTTTTCCACTACCTATAAATATGGATGTATGCCCCGACCCATCCTGGGCTGTTGCTCGGAATTCATAGGAACCCTTTTCCGGAACTGAAACTATCAGGTCATAAGTTTCAGCAATGGCCATGAGAAAACGATCAACCTTCACAGGTTTAACGTCTTTCCCATCCGTTGAGACAATTTCGACCGGACCTCCTGCAAATTGAAGATAAAAATAGGAAGCCGTAGCCGAGTTAATAAATCTCAACCGCACTTTTTCCCCTGGCTTGGCAGGAATTTCAATTTCCCTCTTTCCATTCGCTAAGAAAGCGTCGTAAGCAACATCCGAAATATCCATAGGTGGCATACTCATTGAACTTCGTTTGGCCATATCCGAAATTGCATTTCGCTTTACTGCTCCTAAAAAGTTTTGCATTGTTCCTTTCTTTATACTGTAAAAATCGTTACCACTTTTTAAAGTACGTAAAACCTCATCCGGATTCTCATTCGTCCAATCAGATAAAACGATTACTTTATCCTGATTGGAAAAAACACGTTCCCCTTCCTTTGGGGTTATAACAATTGATCCATAAACTCCACGTTGTTCTTGCAGACCTGTATGAGAATGAAACCAGTAGGTACCCGATTGCTTAATTGGGAATTCAAATACATCTGTTTGTCCCGGTTCAATGGGCGGATTGGTCACATAAGGGACGCCATCTTGACGATAAGGCAAAAGTAGCCCATGCCAATGAACGGATGTTTCCACATCCATACTGTTCTTAATGCGGATTCGAGCGGTATCTCCTTCCCGAAAGCGTAGAGTGGGGCCAGGTATCGAATTATTAATAGCCATGGCTTTTGAATTCTTGCCATCGATATCAATGGTTTTAAAATTTATATCGAGATCATATTCGACAATACCGGCAAAAACTGAAGACATGGGTATCGAGAATAGAAAAAAGAAAAGGAATGGAAGAAACACTCTCATGGCACTAGGCCCTTAATTTGAATTCTATAGAATTGCAATGAAGTCGCACTTCTTCCTATCCGAGCAAAAATAAAACTCATATGCTTAAAGCTAATCAGAGCAGGCGCAACTCATACGTTGAATTTAAATTTTTTACAGATTTACGGGAGATTAGATTTTTGGAGGAGGAAAAGGGGGAGCTAACAGGCAAGATTCAAAAGAAGTGAAGTTGCTGCATATTGGAGAAATATTCGAATAGAAGAATTTTAAATCTGAAGAGTTTGTAACTGCGGGTATAAAGCAGTTATTGCAAGTGGTCTGCATCATGCATTTGGAGTCACCCATATGTTTCATGGATGCTGCCGATATATTTGCAGACAACATACTTACAAAGAGGATCAAAATAACTAGAAATAGTTTTCTATTTTTTAGAGGAGTCATTTTTTGTGGCATTATTAATTTATTAATATTTTAGACCTCCTAACATAGAATCGCCATTAATTATTTTTAATAATACCTTTTTATATGTATGCTTATTCATATAAAGATTTTTCTTTTAATTTAATAATCGGCCTCTTTTATAATTCAAAAACCTTAAAACCACTGGATCTCGCCAACAAATTAAAATGATAAAATTATCTATGGAAAAAAATAAAATAGAAATATTTTCTACTTTAAAATGTCCAAAGTGCGGATTTGAGGAAAAAGAAAAAATGCCTTTGGATTCATGCCAGTTTTTCTATGATTGCAAAAATTGTGAGGAGACCTTTAAACCAACCCAAGGAGATTGTTGTGTTTTTTGCTCGTTTGGAACTATTCCCTGCCCGCCAAAACAATTGGACTCAAATTGTTGTTAATTTTATACCCTTAAAGTAGATTTATAAGATTCAGGCGAAGGACCAATGGATCTTTATAACTCAAATATTAGCCTGTTACCTGATCTCGACTCAAGCTAAAGGTTGAGTTTTTTCTTATGAATAATCTGGAAGGGTAATTATAAACATTGAACCTTTGCCGGGCTGACTTTTGGCAGATAAGGTTCCATTATGTTGCTGGGCAATCTTTTTACAAATAGACAGACCCAGACCCGAACCTTCATATTCACTTTTGCCGTGCAATTGTTGAAACGGACTGAAAATCCTGTCAACGAATTGTTCATCAAACCCAATTCCGTTATCTTCTACATAAATTTCCCAATCATTGTTGCCATTCTTTCTTGAAGAGATATTTATGATTGGAGGTTGATCTTCTTTTTTGAACTTTATTGAATTTGTTATCAAATTTAAAAATAATTGATAAAGTCGACTTTTTACACCCATAACCTCAGGAAGCTCTGAAATATTCACAACTCCTTTATTCGAGTAAATCAGATGATTCAAATCGTCACTCACTGTATGAATCAAACTTCCTAATTGAACCTTTTCAGCGTCGATATGGCTAATTCCCAACCTTGAGTAATTAAAAAGGTCATCTATAAATTGTTGCATTCTTACAGTTGAATTTTGCATTCGCTGTATATAATCCCGACTTTTTTCATCTAAATTTCTAGCATTTTCTTTTAGAAGATTTCCGAAATTGATTACCTTTCTAAGAGGTTCCTGCAAATCGTGCGATGCAATTTGTGCAAATTCCTGAAGTTCTATATTTTTAAATTTCAATGCTGACAAATCTTCACGTGTGCGATTTGTTACTGTTTTTAGTATTTCAATAAGAATTGCAGGTTCTGTAGCTAATAGGGATTCAAATAAGTTTTTATCTATTTCAAATAATTCTGTTCCGCAAGTACTTTTTGCACTGGCTGACCGAACCTTAGAGTCAATCATAGACATTTCACCAATGTATTCACCAGGTCCCCTAACCGCAATTTTTGTTTCTTCAATAAAGATTTTCAGTTCTCCTTCAAGAATCAAATACATTGAGTTTTGTTTGAATCCCTCCTGAAACAGCAACCGACCAGGTCCTAACTGAATTAATTTCCCACCTTTTATTAAAAGATCGGATTTACTTTCAGGCAATAGCTTTACTAAAGGAAATTCTTTTAGCTTTTGTAGTATTTTTGAGGGATATTTCATAAAAAAACAATTCCGATCTTATTTCAGTTTAAGCTTGCCAGTTTAACCGGGAAAGTTAATGTTGAATATCCCCCCGAATGAGGGGGTTTAAAGAACAAGAAAAGAAAAAACTATAAAGGGTGAAAGAGTTGGTTGATCTCTCAATCTCAGTTTTTAATAAGATCAAGTGGACTTGGAAAATATTTTTCCCCCTTCAAAATTTTTTTAACCAAATGTATTGAAAATCCGACTATTAATTTCATGCCCCATGAATAGGGGATTTACAAATGGCGTTAAATAGAAGAGGATCCTTTGATCTCAGACGAAATTAAAATGGTGCAAAGGTTGCGGTCCACTTATTTCGCCGACCTGGGAACAAAATAACGAAAAAGCTCGGCTTCAAGCTTATTTTATTTTTATTTTAAAAATGACCGCGCCGGAATTGTCTGTTGGAAGAAAATTTAATAGGGCTTGGATGAAAAGGACCACTCCTGCCATCTCAAGAAATTCTTCAAGGGCAGTCAACAGGTGATATCCAAAATTATCCATATCAAAGGCTTCAACATAATAATCCGCAAGATGCTCCACCAATAATCCTCCGCTCAAAAAAACTGCCGCAGCAATTAAAAATTGTTTTCTGGCGGATGGGATAAGGTGAAGCAGGAACTTTGAATAGATAATAAGAATTAAAAGAGCGGCCCAGGTTGCAGGAACCGTCCACGCAATTTCAGTAATGGTGTTAAAAGTTTCGTGAATGCCCACGACTTCATCCACAGATAACAAACAAAAACCCAAGGCAAGACCATGCCAATGATTGCTATAGATTATTTTCTCTTTCGAACAGGCAATCAAAAACAAAAGAGCCGAGGAGATAAGCAAGTAAACGGCAGAAAACCAGGTTGAAAAGCTCTCCTCTTCATCCATATCGAAAATTTCCCTCAATAACCATGGGAGTTCATGAACATAGTAATGAATCGCCTGCAGCACTATATGGATTAATACAAGGACTGCAATTATCCACCAAAGAATACGTATGAATTTTCCCTGATTTATGACGATTTCGTCGGAGGTTTCCATGTTTAATATATTTACCTGCCCTTTTCATTTTTATGCTTGAAATAACGTATTGTCCAGTTACCATAAAATATTATCAGAATTAAAATTGTTTTGATCTGAATTATTGCTTGAGTGTAAATTTTATAATTCTACAAGGAGAAATAATCGTGCTGAAAAAGCTTTTGTATCAAATTGTTTTGTTTTCCGTTTTAATTTCATTTTCTGTCGTCAATGTGGCTGGCGCTCATCTCGTCAACTCTTCAAAATTTTATGAAAAGGAATCCATGTATTCTGTGGCTATCAATGACAATGATGGTAGCGACTCTAATTTCGAAAGCGTAATTCTTGCTCGGAACGACAAAAGTAAAAAGAGCAAAAAGAGCAAGAAAAGCGAGAAAAGTGAAAAGAGTAAAAAGAGCAAGAAAAGCGAGAAGAGTTTAAAGAGTGAAAAAAGTAAGAAAAGCGAGAAAAGTGAAAAGAGTAAAAAGAGTAAAAAGAGAGGTAAAAGTAAAGGAAAGGGAAAAGGGAAGAAAAAAGGCCACAATAAGTAATCAGAAGTCCAGTTATTTTGGAAGTATTACCACTTAATTCATCAATACCGGGAAAGAACTATCGTTGCCGGGCAGGATAAATTCGGGCGGGGTATGACCTTCGGCCGTAAAATTAAATTTCCTTTTTCACTTCAAAATTAAAACAACTGGATTTCACCCTCAATGGTTGCAGGTTTGCAAATAAAATTAACACCTCAAAATTCAATAATTGGCCCGCTGTACACCTGCTACCCCTTCGGGGCAAGAATTTAAAGGTTGAGGATATCACAAATGATCCCAGCTGATGAAAATGTACAAGGATTGGAGCTAACTATTACAATGCCACATCATGTTAAATCCTAAAAATTGTCATTTTTAGTGCAACACATATCGCTGGGAAAGAGAGGATCAAAGTAATTAAAAAAATCTAGATAGGAAAGTTTGCCTTCATTTGGATTTTTCTAGGAGCTTGAGTTATCACTTAATTTAATCACCCTTTAGGGATAGAAAAAAAGCCCCCCTTAAACAGAGAGGCTTTTGAGGTTATAAAAAGTTGAGAATTATTTTTTCTTTCCTTTCGCTTTCCCTTTATTCACTCTTGTAACTTGTGTGGCCGCTGATTTAGCAGCACTCTTTGCTGCATTCTTTGCAAAACTTTTGGCAGCACGTTTTGCAGCATGTTTTGCAGCACTCTTGGCAGCACGTTTTGCGGCACTCTTGGCAGCGCGTTTTGCAGCACTCTTGGCAGCAGATTTAGCTGCTTCCAAGGCACTGGCATTTACATCGAAACGGGCAATTTTGTTTTCCAGCCGATCTGATTTTTCTTCAAGCTTCTCTTCCTCTCGATCAATATTTTCTTGAAATTTTTCATCACCAGTCTCTATTAATTTTTGCTCGAATTTTGAAATTTTATTTTCAGATTTTGCTTCCTCCTCAATTGACTTGGTGAGAGAGTTAATCTGTTGCGCATTAAAATCTCCTTCTACAACTCTCTCAAGATCTTCAGCATCAAGGTCAATGCTCAGGTCACTATTTATGGCATTGTTCAAGGAACGGTTTAGAGCAACTACTTGTTCATCCGACAATTGTTCTACAAAGGTCCCGGCAGATTCTATTTCAACACTTGCAGTATTTAGATCAGTAGTTGCTTGTTCCAATTCTGCATTTGCACCATCTAAAGAATTTTGTGCTGCATTTAGATCGGTGGTCGCTTGTTCCAATTCAGCACTTGCACCATCTAAAATATTTTGCGCTCCATTTAGATCAGTGGTCGCTTGTTCAAGATCGGTGTTTGCAGTATCGAGAGTTCCTTGTGCGTTTTCTACAGAAGATTGTGCGGTGTTAACTTCTTGTTGCGCAACAGTGATTTCTTCTTCTGTGGTTGCTATTTCAAGGTTCTGTTGTGCAGCTTCCAAATCCCCTTGTGCATTATTAAAGTCATTTGTTGCTTGTTCAAGTTCAGTGGTAGCAGTATCGAAAGTTCCTTGTACATTACTTAAGTCATTAGTTGCTTGATCAAGATCATTGGTAGCTGTATCAAAAGTTCCCTGTGAACCACTTAATTCATTGGTTGCTTGTTCAAAGTCAGCACTTGCACCGTCGAAACCAGTTTGTGCTTCATCAAAGGCTGCTTGTTCCTCATCAGAAATTGTTGTGTTGAGTAGAGTCGAACGATCTGAAAATGAATTATCTGTTTGTGAAAATACAAATTGAGGCGAAATTAAGCTAACCACAAAAGATAATATTATTATTCTAAACACGTCCTACACCTCCTTCAGGAAATCTTCTATAAACTTTGTAATATTATTAATTAGCCTGCTAATGATGAATACGATTTGATACTCTTATGGTATCAAAATTTTTTTGTTGTGAAATCCCCCAAACGGGGGGGAATGGATTGATTCTTATAGTTTTATGTTTCTTTCATTAAGGTAGTTATTTCCATTTTTTTATCATTCCCAATACGTTGCAAAATTTTTCTTTGAAGTTAATATATAAGATAGTAATCATTTAAAATGGGATAATGCATTTTGGCCATTAGCAACCAAAGATATTTAACTTCTTTAAGTAAGGTTTCCTTTTCCAAATTCCTTCCAGAGAAAGATCTGTCGCATATCCTTAATTCATGCGAAATTCTTTCACTAAAAGCGGGTGACATTGTTTTTTCTGAAAAATCATTTCAGGAAACCATGTACGTTATCCTTGAAGGAAAACTAGAAGTGCACAAACAAAATAATCACATAGCTTTCAGAGGGGTGGGTGAGTTTTTTGGCGAAATGGCCCTCTTAGAATCCGAACCCCGGTCGGCAAATGTCCGTGCGGTTTCCGAGGCAATATTACTGGAAGTTAATAAAGATATTTTTTCAGAATTTCTTGGTTCAAATCCTAAAATTATTTGGGATATTGCAAAAACCCTATCACAAAGAATCCGGCAAGATAATGAGGCGCTTGAACGCACCAATCTTCGATTAAGAAAAAATGAAGAAAAGCTTCACCGGATCTTGGACTTAGTTTCCGACCTTGTTTTTCAAATCGATCCAAATGGGATAATAATTTTCGTAAATAAACCCATTAAAACTTTGGGTTATGAGGTGGATGAGTTAATTGGTAAACCTTTTGAAGAAATTTGTGAGGGGAAGCTGGATGAGCAGCAAAAATTTCATATTTTGGCCAAGAGAGTAGGGGCACGCTCCCTGGTCGAAAAGGAATTTTCTCTCAAGGTTGATCCCAGTTGCTCTATGCACGATTTTGCTTCAAGCGTAACTTACCTTATCAGTGCTTGTGGGTTATGGGATATCCCTAATGAAAAAGTATTAGAAAAGACTTCCGAGAAAAATTTTATGGGATCGTTGTTAATTGCAAGAAGTCATTTGTTGGATCTAAATTTATAAAATTCTTAACGCTCTCCGGAAAAAAGCGGCAAACAAAAAATTGAAAATAGCTTTCATTGCCGATTCATGCGGGGCCAAGAAAATATCCCAGTTTTAAGGCTCGGGAGGCCATACCCTAAGGTATATCTCTGGGAATCAGGGGAATAAAACCATTGAAGACCAATAAGAACATAATAGGGATTTGAAAGAGTCCTGTTCTTTCCTTCCAATCGGTTTGTTGATAAATGAATTTGCCCCGTTTTTATACGCATTAGTCACGTCTTTCTCGTGGCTAGACGTACTTACTATTATAACGGGGATCATTTTTGTGTCGGAATTCCCTTTAATAATTTTTGTGGCTTCCAATCCATTCATCTTGGGCATTTTAATATCAAGAAATATTAAACTTGGCCTGGTGGAGGCCTGTAGTTTTTCATATTCCCCTTTTCTAAAAATATAGTTTATGGCCTCCTCCCCATTTTTTACCCAGTTGACGACCGGTTTGCCCCCACATTTATTCAACGTATTCTCAATCAATAAATAGTCATCTTCATCATCTTCAACGACTAATATGGTAAGTGGCTTCCCAGAATTTTGAGAACTAATATTGACCATTTTTGCTATACCTAAAATAAGTACAAAAAGATAATAGTTTAATGTTTTTCTGGAAGGATGACAATAAAAGTAGCCCCCTTACCAAGCTCGCTCCTGGCAGTGATGGTCCCCCCATGAGAGATTACCGTTTTCTGGCAGATGGCAAGCCCCATACCTGTACCTACAATATTCCCACTATCGTCAATGCGTTCAAAGGGCTGGAAAATTTTCTCCAGATACTTCTCTTCAAAACCTATCCCATTGTCCTGAAAAACAATCTTAACCAATCCATCCTCAATAAAGTTGCCGTCAATCTTAATTTCAAGAGGGCTTTCATTTTTTCTATATTTCAAGGAATTGGAAATGAGATTCTGAAATAATTGAATCATCTGAAAGTAATTTCCTTCAATGACGGGTAATTGAGATACGCTTACCTGTCCCCCCGATTCATTAATTTGGGTCTTCAAATTATTGAGCGCTTCATTACTAACATTCATCAGGTTTATGGATTCAAACTTAACGGCACGACCCGTGATCCTGGAATAGGTAAGAATTTCGTCAACCAAAGTTACCATTCTTCCGCCAGATTTAATGATTTTTTCAAGATAGAAATGTCCTTTTTCATCAAAAGCAGAATTTGTATTTTTCAATAGTTCACTGAAATTTATAATCTTTCGTACGGGTTCTTTTAAGTCATGAGAAGCCACCAGGGCAAAGTTCTCAAGATCCAGATTGCTTTGTTTTAATTCCTCCAGCTTGGTTTTAAGCAAATGTTCATCAGCTATGTAAGACTTCGCTGCCAGGACCAATCCTGCGCTATAAGCCATTAGACGAAGGAAATGCCACCACCACCATGCTGCGTCCCATAATTGTGAAAGCTCAAATAATACCCCGGCGGCTCCAAACAAGGCGCAGTGGATTGAGAAAAGAAAATCATCCCATTGGTTAGTGGCATGGTTGCGTACCATAAAATAACAGGACGCAATTAGAAAACCGATCCCTCCAAAAATATTCAATCCTCTAGCCAAAGGTGTAAACTTTCCCTGTTCCAGCATTTGAGGAATTATTTCGATAAAAAATATTGAAAAAAATCCAAATGCGATGGTTCCAAAACACAAAAACCTGGGAAGAAGTTTTGCGAATGTAGAATCGCTGATTTGTCTTGGCAACCAGATCAATAGGAAAAAAACTCCTCCTAAAAATTGCGCAACGCTATGAAGCCACACAAAAAGGTTTCCGAGCGGAACGGTGGCATGAAAAATATCCAGAGTTCCCATGCTAATTAAGGCGCAGGCTATCCAGACATGGTGTTCTTTATCCAGCTGGCGTTGTTTTACGGTAAGAAGGATCCCTGACAAAGCAAGGGCAATAAACCCACCCAAACATTCTATAACTGAATGAAGCTGTTTATGATCCAGGCGCCAATCAGGCAAAAATGAAACAGAAAGAAAACTTCCTAAAATAGGGAGGAGAAGGCCAACGGTAACAACGATTAGAATTCGCAGTGCAAAGTTATTTGATTTCATGGAGCATCCTAAAAAAAGAAAGTTTCTTCACGAGCAACTTCTTTGAATGCAGAATGTTAAATGCTAGTTCAGATTACCGATATTGTCAAACAATGGGGTTTTTTGAGAACAATGGAGGATAGTATAAATTCAAATAAAACAACAATACTCTCGTTACAGGATTACACTTTCAGGTCACGCGAGCTATGGTGGGGGGGGTATGGGGAAATTTTCGATGACAACTGTTTTAAAGCTGGCGGAGTTAGGAATGCTTTTTAGCTAGTACTTTCAGTGCAGGATCTTGCCGATAAAAATCCTGTAGAACCTGATAAATTTGTGGATGATGTTGTTTCATATTTTCGGGTTTGCAAAAAAAATGTTCTGTCACCACCGCGAAAAATTCCGCTTCATTGGTTGCTGCGTAACTATCAAAAAAAGTAGGCTTGCCATGTTCCACCCTATCGCATAGGTCTAGATACTCTTTGGAACATACTTCACTCCACCGCTGATATTCCTCAGAAGTTGCTAATAATGGAGTGCCATCTGCACTGCCGTCGAGCATGTCCAATTTATGAGCGAATTCATGATAGACCAAATTATGGCCGTGCTCCGGATGCCGAGTTTCTTTTTTCACCACATCCCAGACGAGTATCACCGGGCCGCGATGATGAGCTTCGCCTAGAATTGGCATAGCGCCATGCACGGGTGTAGTGCGAACTTCAAAAAATCCTGTGGAACTCTCAGGAGGAAAGATCGTTGAGGGATAAACATAAATGGATTCTACATTGCGGTAATAATCGTTGGGCAATGCGAGAATCATTAAGCAGGCATGAGCGGCGATCATGACGCGAATTTCATCCGTCAATTCCAGGCCCTTGCACCCCAACCATGACTTTTCGGCAATAAAAATTTGGATGAGATCTTGTAAACGCTTTTTTTCTTTTTGGCTGAGGTGTTGATAATAGGGAATGTTATTTTGAATATGCCCCTCCCACTCCATTGGGAAAGGGGCGGCTAGAATTTTTTTTCGGCGATTATCACTAAACCATTGCCACATAAAATTAAACCCGTCAGTATTTTCCCGCTCGGATGAAATGGAATCGAAGGGCATATCCCCGTTTGCAATTTATCATGAAATAGTGGACTTAAAGGAAAGTTTCCTGCGGTTAGGTATATTAATCGCGGGTAGAAAATAATGAGCCCGATTTCCAGGGGGATCTAGATTTCCAAAATCTATTAATTGGTATTTAAACAAATAACTGGCAAATCATTCCTTCACGACCTAATTTAATATTAGGTTGATATGTTCTTAAAAAATTTATGAGCTAATAATTATGAACTTAGATAAAAAAACTCATAGGTGAGAATATGAAAACATCCCGGGGGAAAATGGCGTTATTACTGAAAAGGTCGGAAAGAAATAAAGAGAAAGATTTTGTTAAAAGAAATCAAAAGCTGATGAGAAATAGAGAAATTGATGCCTTGGTAGAAATGTCTCGTCAAGTGATCATGGATAAATATATGGATTTAGAAACCTAATTTGAAAACGTACCCTATGAATTACACGTGTCGGTATCAAAAATTTCCAAGGCCTGGTAAGGGATAGTAAACACTCGTCAGGTTCCGCAGAAGGTTTGGTAAGGAATGTTGGTAGCCGGGGCTGGTTCGGCATAAGCTTCGTTTCCCGCGACTTCATCAAAGGGATGGCTGCAAATAGTCAGAAGCTTGGAAAAGGGCGCCATGTCTCTATCATCACTTGCGGCGGCAAGGGCTTCTTCGACTTTATGGTTCCGTGGGATATAGATGGGATTGACCCGGTCCATCGCCTGCGCGGTCATTTCTGTTTCAACTTCCTCCTGTTCCAATCGCTTTCGCCAACGCTTTTCCCATTCATCAAAACCAGTTGTTTCTTTGAACAGGTTTCTTACTTCATCTCTATCCCCACGCAAAGCTTGAGAGAGACGGCGAAAGACAAGGGTGAAATCTGCATGACCATCATCCATAACCTTCAACAGGTCGTTGATCAGTTGCGAGTCAGCAGGATCTTCCGCCGATAAACCGATTTTGGATCGCATCCCTGCCAGCCAATAAGATTCATAGAGAGGTTGAATACATTCGATGGTCTCGGTGAGCATTTCGACGGCGCGTTCCTGTTTGGGGTCTACCAGGGGGATCAGCGGTTCCGCCAATCGGGCCAGGTTCCAAATCAGGATCTGTGGCTGGTTCGCATAGGCATAGCGTCCTCCGTGGTCGATGGAGCTGAACACCGTTCCCGGCGAATAGCTGTCCATAAAAGCGCAAGGTCCATAATCGATGGTTTCGCCGGAGATTGTCATGTTGTCGGTGTTCATCACTCCATGGATAAAACCGATACACATCCAGCGTGCGACCAGGGCGGCTTGAGCATCAGCGACAGCAGCGAAGAATGCCAGATAGGGATTTTCCGCATCGGCTACTTCGGGATAGTGTCGCGCAATCGCATAATCAGCGAGTGCGCGAACTTTTTCTTCGTCACGGCGCGCGGCGCCGTACTGAAAAGTTCCGACGCGGATGTGGCTTGCCGCGACGCGGGTTAGAATAGCTCCTGGAAGAATGGTTTCCCGATAAACTTCTGTTCCGGTGGCAACCGCTGCCAGGGCACGTGTCGTCGGGATGCCGAGCGCATGCATGGCTTCGCCTATTAGATATTCGCGCAACACTGGGCCGACCGCCGCCTTACCATCTCCTCCACGCGAAAACGGGGTGCGGCCCGATCCTTTCAGCTGAATATCGCGGCGGCGTTGTTGCGTGTCGATCACTTCACCAAGTAGAAGCGCGCGCCCATCCCCCAACTGCGGTGAGAATCCTCCAAACTGGTGTCCCGCATAAGCCTGAGCAAGAGGTTGTGAACCCTCAGCTGTTATATTGCCTGAGAAAATTGCCAAACCTTCGTCTGAATCGAGCGCGACCGGGTCGAGTCCGAGTTCTTCAGCCAGTGCATGGTTGAACTGTAACAGTTTCGGGGCGACCGCAGGTTCTGCATCACAATGCGAGAAATAGCCTTCAAGGCTACGGGCGAAACTGTTATCGAAGTTGAAATGTGGTCGGGAATTCACTCGTTATTCTTATCTCTAGGCCGGGGAAAATTTTTAGAGGAACCGAGGCGTTTGGCAATATTGAACAACAGCCCCAGCAACACAAAAACGAATAATATTCCATATAAGATGTAGGTTTCGTCTGCGGGTTGCATTTAACCTGCCTCAATCAAAACAATATTATTTTTCGATTTTGAAATAAACGCTTCCCTTGTTAGATTCTTATTTGCGTGAGAGGTTGCATTAATTTTGGCTGCCTGCAAAGATTTTTCCAATAACAATGCGGGGATAGCGAAATGTTGTGATCCCTTCACCGGAAATGCGGCTTTGGCATGGTCTTCCAACAGTACCATTCCCACCACTTCCTGCCGGGCGTTGAATAACGGACTGCCACTGTGCACAGGATCGAGAGCAATATTCAATTCGATCAACATCGAATTGTAGCTGGCAGATCCTTCGAGCAAAACATACTGGTCTTGTAGCGTATTGGTCCACGGGTAACCCAATATGAATACGGATTCGCTTTTCGGACTCAATCCCTTCCGGCTCATTACGAGAGGTTGGCGTTTTACTTTTGGCGTGTCCTTCAATTTTAAGATTGCCAGATTGCTGGCGGTGTCTTGAAACACCACTTCCGCTTCAATGTCATCTTCGTTGGGGAATTTTACTTTAAGAGTTGCCGCTTCTTTTACTAGATTGTGATAGGTGAGAACAAGAGTTCCATCTCCAACGAGGAATCCGGTGCCGAGAAGGGTCACATGCGTGTTGAAAACTAAAACCACCAACAAAATTCCCAGAAGAAAGAACCCACCTATTGCCTTGATCATTTTTTTCTCATATTAAGTAAATATTGAAGAAGATATCATGTTCCTATATTTAAGGTAGAATAAAGAGCGATTCTTTATATAAATTTTCTGTGAGGAAAAGATGGATCTTCTAAAATTTCGCCACATATATTTTAGTTTTATATTAACCCTAAGTTTCATCTTACTTAAACCGGCCTGGGCGGAAAAGCGATTCATTGACCTTACTCACCCTTTTGATCAGTCCACAATTTACTGGCCGACCAGCCGTCCGTTCCAATTGGAAGAGTTGCATAAAGGAGAAACCAAAAAGGGATATTGGTATGAAGCGAATAATTTCAGCGGCGCCGAACACGGTGGCACCCATATCGATGCACCTTCGCATTTCGCAAAGGGAAAATGGCGGGTAGATGAGATTCCCCTGCATCGCCTCATTGCTACCGGAATAATGCTTGATGTGAGCAGCAAAGCAAAGGGAAACCCTGATTACCTGATCTCTGAAAAAGATTTTCTGGAATGGGAAAAAACGAATGGAACCATTCCTGAAGGGGTTATTGTTCTGGTTCGGACGGGTTGGGAAAACTTCTGGCCAAATAAAAAGAAATACCTGGGGTCAGACAAGCCGGGCGACACCGCTCATCTGCACTTTCCTGGTTTTGGAGCCGATGCCGCACGATTCTTAAGTCAGCAACGAAAGGTGGCTGCTGTTGGTTTAGATACGGCCAGTCTGGACTATGGACAATCTAAAACTTTTGAGTCGCATCAGGTTTTTGGTGAAGCAAATATATCCGGATTTGAGAACCTGCATCGTTTAATTAATCTTCCTCCCAAAGGTTTCCGCGTCATTGCTTTGCCAATGAATATTGGTGGTGGAAGCGGTGCTCCTCTTAGAATAGTGGCTGAAATAGAATAAAAAAATTTACAAACTCTTAATCCGTCAAAAAAAAGGTTCTATTGAATAAGCATCATTCAATGACATTGTTTGAATGGACGATGTTGATTGTGCTTTCCATAATTTGGGGAGGGTCTTTCTTCTTTATTGGATTAAGTGCTAAAGAGCTTCCCTCGTTCACCATCGTATTCCTTAGAGTCGGATTGGCTTCGATAATACTTTGGCTGGCTTTGATGTTGGTTGGAAAAAAAATGCCAGGGGACAAAGAAATTTGGAAAATGTTTTTCACCATTGGCCTGATCAACAATGTCATACCTTTTTCACTTATTGCCTGGGGACAACATCATATTGCCAGTGGCCTTGCATCGATTCTGAATGCGACCACTCCATTTTTCACCATCGTCCTGGCCCACTTATTTACCAGGGAAGAACGCATTAGCAAAAACCGGCTCATCGGTCTTGTTATAGGATTTTTTGGGGTAACCCTGATTGTAGGTCTCGATATTGTGGAAGGGGCCAGTGTAAATACATTGGCCCAACTTGCAGTTTTAGGTGCAGCGTTTTTGTATGGCTTCGCAATAGTTTATGGAAGAAGGTTTAACTCGTTGGGCATTGATCCCATTATTGCAGCTACAGGCCAACTGACAGCATCAACGGTTGTACTTTTCCCAATAGTTTTGTTGATTGATTCACCCTGGACATTGCCTTTTCCAAACTCCACAACATGGGCAGCTATTTTGGGTTTGGGGGTTTTATCTACAGCGATTGCTTTTATTCTATACTATCGAATTTTAGCAACCGCCGGGGCTGTGAACATTAGCCTGGTTACTTTTTTAATCCCGATTAGTGCGATTATTCTGGGTTCCCTGTTTTTAAACGAGGCCCTTGAGGACCGGCATTTTCTGGGAATGGCCGTTATCTGGCTGGGTTTGACCATCATTGATGGCCGTTTTTTTAAACGGACCACGAAGCTTCCATAGAAATCAGGAAAAAAATAACAACGACAAGTTACTATGTGGCGAAGCCACGAGTCTGTCTAGTAAAATATAAAATATTTTGATGATATAATCCGTTTGTGTATTTCTTTTCAATCCAGCGTATCGCTGAGAGATTCTCCATTGAAAATTTGTCTGACAATTAATTCTTCGCCATGGTCGGCGTTTAAAGGCGGTGGTCAGCTTGCAGTGCATCACCTTGCCTGTGCGCTATCTGACAAGGGTCACGAGGTGCACGCTTTGTATTCGAAATATCCTCATGAAAATTTTGATGATGAAGTTCCTTATAAAGTCCATTGGGCCCAGCATCACGATTTGGCGACAGTCAATTTAAATATTTTTTCCTACCCGAAGGTGCTGGCCCCATTAGCAAGAAAAGAAAAATTTGATGTTATCCACGGCAATGCAGAGGAATCTTATGCTGTGGGAAATATTGCGGCGAGAATAAAGGCGGCCTATGTGTTCACATCGCACGCTCCGAATATCCCGACCATAGGTATGGTGGGGGGTATGCTCAATCCGATTCGGTTTTTAAAAAGTATCAACACTTATTTATTGCGACAAGCGATGATGGAAGCCAACCATATCGTGGCGTTCAGCAAATTTTCCAACGATCTTATTGTGAAAGGATTGGGCTCTGTCAGTGCTGATCGGGTGAAAGTGATTCCACCCGGTATTGAAAGTTCGTGGTTTGAAGTGGAAAGGAATCACGTTGATCCGAACCGAATTTTATTCTGGGGTCGGGTGGAAGAGGAAAAAGGTCTACCGGAACTTTTTGATTCCTTAACAAAGATGGTTTCGAAAAAACCCGACATCAAACTCACTTTGGTTGGCGAAGGCAATCGATTGCAGGAATATAAAACTCTGGCGGCTGATCTAGGTCTCTCAAGCAATGTGGAATTTACAGGTTGGTTGAGTGATCGAGAAATTCAAAAACGGGTGGCCCAAAGCAGTATTGGCGTTTTTCCGTCGCGGATCGAAAGTTTTGGGTTGTCGGTGGTCGAAGCCATGGCGGCGGGGCTTCCGGTCATTGCTGCGCGCGCGGGCGCCGTCCCAGAAAATATTGAAGAGGGTGTGACTGGACGACTGGTGCCGGTTAACGATTCTTCGTCCTTGACTGAGGCTATTCTTGCTGCTCTGGAAGATCCACCAAGTGCGGAAAACATGGCAAAATCAGCAAAATCTGCGGTTCGGGAGAAATTTTCATGGGAAAAAGCCGCAGACAATATGCTCGAATTGTACGAATCCTTATTGGCAAAAATGTAAATGGAAAATATGCGAAAAAGAGGCGGTATTGCCTCAAGAAGTAGCGGGTGATAGAATTGATGGGCCTGCCTGATTGAAATTCAAATTGGGGAATCTCCTCAGGGGATTTTGCATCTAAATTATAACTAACACAGATATTTAGCAATTTTTTACGAAAGGCTGCAAAGCAGCGTATGGCAATTCAATTCACAAAAATGAGTGGTAGCGGTAACGATTTTATCATTATTGACAACCGTGTGCCGGTGATGGACGACTCGAAAAAGGTTGATTTCGTTAAACGGGTCTGCGATCGCAAAATGTCTATCGGTGCCGATGGTGTGATTTTTGTCGAAAATTCCGACAAGGCCGATATCAAATGGGATTTCTATAACGACGATGGCTCCTCTGCTGAGATGTGTGGAAATGGCGGACGTTGTGTTGCGCGTTATGCGGTGGAAAACGCAATTGCCTCTGATGAGTTGACACTTGAAACCGTCGCGGGAATCATTGCGGCAAAAGTCGATGGGGCCAATGTGCGGGTCAAGCTAACTGCACCTGAAAACTTAAAGCAAGATATTGTTGCGGAGCTCAATGGCTCGAGTTATCAGATCGACAGCCTCAACACCGGTGTGCCGCATGCAATCATTTATTCTGATAATGTTGAAAATGTAAATGTGAAAGAAGTGGGCAATGGAATCCGCTTCCATGATGTGTTTGCTCCCTCAGGCACTAATGTGAATTTTGTCGAGAAGATTGGCGACCATGATTTGAAGATCCGCACTTACGAGCGCGGGGTCGAAGATGAGACGTTAGCTTGTGGCACCGGCACGGTAGCTTCGGCTTTACTTTCATCTTACAAAAATTTAGTGACTCCTCCTGTTAAAGTTGAAACGCGGGGTGGCGAGATTTTGAAAGTGGACTTTGATCCCGCTAATGGATCGGATGTTTATCTTGAAGGACTCACCCGCATAGCTTTTGAAGGAACGCTTGGCGAATATTAATAACCCTTCCGGTTTAAAAAAAATTATGTTTGAAGGATCTTATGTTGCAATAGTAACCCCGTTTAAAAACGGCAAGGTGGATGCGAAGGCTCTTAAAGCGTTGATCGAGTTTCACATTGAAAATGGCACCAATGGTATTGTTCCCTGTGGTACCACAGGGGAGTCTGCCACACTGGACCATGGGGAACACGAGGAGGTCATTCGTATAGCGGTTAATACTTGTGAAGGCAGGGTGCCTGTGCTTGCGGGTACTGGTTCGAATGCCACGCACGAAGCCATCGAGTTGACATTGAGAGCGCAACAGCTGGGAGCAGATGGTGCCTTGTTGATAACGCCCTACTACAATAAACCGACCCAGGAAGGTTTGTATCAGCATTTCTCCGCAGTTGCTAAAGAAACCAAGCTGCCGATCATTCTTTATAATGTTCCGAGTCGAACATCGATCAATATGTTACCGGCGACGGTGGTGCGGCTTTCTAAAATTGAAAATATTGTGGGCATTAAAGAAGCTTCCGGCAATCTGGTTCAGGTTAGTGAAATCATTCAATCTTGCGGTCCAGATTTTGAAGTTATTTCGGGAGAAGATGCGCTCACCTGGCCGATACTGGCTTTGGGTGGCAAGGGGGTGATATCGGTTACTGCCAATCTGGTTCCCGATAAGTTCGCCAGTCTGTGCAAGGCGGCACTGGGAGGGGATATGGAAACTGCTCGAGCTGTGCATTATGAATTGATGAAGCTCAACGATATCATGTTTGTCGAGACGAACCCGATCCCTGTCAAAGCGGCACTTGCAATTATGGGTCGCATCGACAACGAGTTTCGTGCGCCGCTTTGTCCTCCGTCTGACGACAATCTGTCAGCATTGAAATCTGTTCTTGCAGAATACTCGCTGGCTTGAATCGCAATTTTGGCAGACTGGAGTTAAAAAAATCCCCCTCCTTTCTAAAAGAGGAGCTGGTGTAATATGTATTTTTATATGTAACGGGAGCAATTAAGTTGACAAAAATTTTAGTTATTGGAATTGCAGGGCGAATGGGCAAGACCATTGCCGAGTGTATTGAAGACACTGATGGTGTTGAACTGGGTGGCGGAACCGAACGCGCGGGCAGTGATTTAATAGGCCAGGACGCTGGCGAAGTGGCAGGCATTGGCAATAAAGGGATTTCCATTGTGGATGACCCTGCAATGGCTCTCGCATCCTGTGATGTGGCCATTGACTTCACTACTCCGGCTTCGAGCATGTTCACCCTCAACGCTGCTGCGGAAAGTGGAAAGTCAGTGGTGGTCGGCACGACGGGGTTTTCTCCAGAACAAAAAAATGAAATTGCAGAAATCTCCAAAAAAATATCATTGGTCGTCGCGCCCAATATGAGTATTGGCGTTAACGTTTTATTCAAACTGGTCGCTGATGCGGCGCGTGTTTTAGGTGATGATTATGATGTGGAAATTGTTGAAGCTCACCATAAGTTTAAGAAAGATGCTCCCAGCGGCACTGCTGTTCGCATCTCTGAAATCGTTGCCGATTCTCTAAATCGCGATCTCAATGAGGTGGGGGTTTATGGAAGGCAGGGCATCACTGAACGTACCGCCAAGGAAATTGGTATTCATACGGTACGCGCAGGGGATATAATTGGAGAGCATCGTGTTTTGTTTGGCGGCATGGGTGAAAATTTTGAAATTTTCCACCGTGCTCAGAGCAGGCAAACCTTCGCTCGTGGTTCTATCCGCGCGGCGCAATGGATTCTTGACCAGCCCAAAGGTGTTTACGACATGCAGGATGTTCTGGGATTGAGATAGAATGAAATAAAACCATGAAAAATGACAACAAAAATCCAAATGCGGTTGAAAGTAAAAAAGGGTTTTTGCGACGTGATTTTTTAAGGCTCATCTCTTTTGCCGGTCTTTCCACCTTGCTCCCCGGTCGTGTTTCTGCCAAAGATGACTTTCGTAACGATAAAAACGTTCCTAAACAGTACATACAAAATCGTGATGTTCCCGGTTTTCATATTCGCAGTGCAAACCCTTTTTTAGGGGTAGATATGAACAATTGGGGGCTTGCCGTCGGCGGCATGGTGAAGAATCCCATCGGGCTTGGCTATGAAGATTTGTTTGGTTTCAAAATGGTCTCTCAGGTTTCCCGTCTCAAGTGCGTCGAATGCTGGTCAGCGAAAGCTGTATGGGAGGGTTTCAAATTTTCGGAATTAGTAAAAAAAGTTCAACCTGACCCTGCCGCAAAATTTGTATATCTCCAGTCGGCCGATTCCTATTATGAAAGTTTTTCTGTGGAAGAGTTGCTGCGTCCGCGAGTGTTGTTTGTTCTACGTATGAACGGAAAGTCTTTGAGTAAAGATCATGGTTACCCGTTGCGATTGATCGCGCCATTTAAATATGGTTATAAAAATATCAAATACATCACCAGCATCAAATTCCTGGATACCCGTAAAAGGAACTATTGGTCTAACAGCGGTCCCTACTCTGTAGATGGAACCATTCAACCGGGTATTGATCATCCTCTCGACTTTAATAAAAAACCTCTGCCAATAAACGGAGGTGAGGTCTTCCATTTCTTCGACCGCTAGGCGCGGGACCAAATAGGTCAATGTCCTGAATCCAATCAACATGGTGAAGCTTTTTACTTTAATCCTACTTTCCTTATTCCTTTTCGCTTGCGATTCTTATGAAGTGGTACAAATAGAGGTAAAGGTTCCTTCTGGGGTTCAGGTTCCTGAAGAGATGATTTATATTCCAGCGGGGGATTTTATTATGGGACATGAAGAAGAACCGAGAACACGATTGGGGAAAAGCGTATCTTCCAGTGCCTATCTCATTGATCGCTACGAGGTCAGTCACGAAAAATACAAAACGTTTCAACCACAGCATAAATTTTCTCCTAAGTCAGCGCTTTACCCAATTACGCATGTTTCCTATTCCGAGTCTTTGGATTATTGCAAGGCAAACGGCAAGAGGTTGCCAACCGAAATCGAATGGGAAAAAGCTGCGAGAGGAACCGATGGAAGAAAATGGCCGTGGAGAATTTTTGTCGATCACCCTAATAATGGGTTCTCAGGTTTCATGTCGGAGCCGGTAAACAAAAGAAAGGAATGGATTAGCCCCTACGGTGTTTATGGGATGGGGCATAACGTTTGGGAATGGATTGGTGAAGATTATACTTATGCGGGGCAGCATGAAAGCGAACGCGATCAATTTAAAATTATACGCGGTGGATTGCTACAGACTCATATCACCATAAAATTTTCACCTACCTATTATAGAAACTGGATGAAACCGGAGTCTAAATTAAATTTTATTGGATTTCGTTGCGCGAAAGATGTGAATTGAAGAAAAGAAAGAAGGGGGAGTAAAACTTAGAAGTCGCCTCGAAGGTGACTGGTGATTTCTTTGGCTGCGCGCTCAAACAATTTTTCTTCGGTGCCGCCGGTGGGGCCGCCTTTTACCCAGGATTGAATTTCCCAGGCCCCAACCATTTGGCGACCATCAAAAAGTGCGACCTTGACCCTTAGTTCGGATTTAGCCGAGTCAGCAAATCCCATGCTTGCAATGCGTATTGCACGGTTGCCCCCATCGAATTTGAGAACTTTAAACTTCAGACGGTAGCGGGCACTTTCTCCTGCCAGGGCATAACTGGTGTCTACCATTGCTTCTTCAATTGCACCCTGCAATTGCGAACCGGCATCCTGCAAATCAAAATTTCGCCTTGTCATATCTACAAGGACAATCGTATTTTCAGAATTCGCGTATCGCTTTTTGGTGACCGAACCTACTCCCGAGCAAGCAGGAAGGAGTAGTATCGAGAGTATTAAAATTTTAGTGATAAATTTCATAGCTCATTTTAAATTTAAGGTTTCTTATATTCTAACAAAATTTAGTTCAATTTTACAATGGGTTATCTTGTCTTTTACCTGGAAGAAAACGGAAAAAAGCTATGTCTGCGGGCTTTTAGGTTTTTGTGTTGCCCCGCAGGGGTGCTAGTGGGTGAACCAGTGGAGGACGCCTTCTTCGAACTCACTAAACCAGAGTTGAATTTCGATGGGGATGAGGCTGTTGACATAGGTCATGTAGCCGGTGGCAAGAACGATTCCTAGTACAATCAACAAAATTCCACTGAACAGGTTGGTAGTGTGGAGGAAGATAGTTTTCCCGCCGATGGGAATATCCCAGCCTTTTCCTCGTAGCAGGGTCCAGAACATTCCGTCTTTAGGCAGGTTGCCGCATAAGGTGGCAACCAGAATCAGAGGCAGCCCGAGCCCCACCGCATAAAAGAATAAAAGGTTCATTCCCTGCAATACGGTTTTTTCAGAAGCCGCCAGCATGAGGATACTCGAAAGGATGGGGCCAACGCATGGCGTCCAACCCAGGGCGAAGGTGGCACCGAAAAGGAAGAATCCAATAAACGTGGATGCTGGTTTTCCCTGAAAACTGGCTCCGGAAAACCCTTTTCCAAATAAAGTCATGATTCCAAATACGACCACAATTCCCCCGCCGATCTGCGAAATCTGAAACATATAGTCGCGCAACAATTGACCCAATGCGCTGGCAGATGCCCCCATGGCAACGAACAGACTGGCGAGTCCGAAAAAGAAAGCGAGAGACATCATGCCCATGCGCGCCCGGTCGGTTTGTGCTGTCACGGCAAAATAAGCGGGAAGGATGGGTAAGGTGCAGGGTGATAAAAAACTGAAGACACCCGCAATAAATGCAAGAAGCGTTAGGACGAGAATTCCTGACTCAGGAAGATTGGACTTTGGAGCAAACGGATTGAACGAAGCCTTATTTTCAGATGTTGAATCCAAGGGCGAAGGTTTTTCATTGGCGCTGGTTGAAATAGTAGAGCCTGTTGTAGCGGGTGGGCTTGAAAAAGACAAACCTGTTTTCGCAGGTTTGTTTTCACTTACGCAGCGAAACCCAACATCGGGTCCAGGTTCATCTGGATTTGCGAATTGCCTGTAGCCACTGCGTGCAAACATTTTTATGGCATTGGCATACATGGCACCTGGAAAATGACCTATATCACTTGCGGAGTGGCCGCGTAAGATTTTATATCCGGAATCGTAATAGTCATTTTTATAGGTGCTGCCTTTATAAGGTTTATAGTCATCATTCACCCACTCCCAAACGTTCCCAACCAGGTCGTGTATTCCTTCTTTGGTTGTGGATTTTGGGAAGCTTCCTACCACCACAGGTTTATTCTTGCTGCCTGCACGGTTGGAAAGATTCGCGATATCGGATTGGTACTCGTTTCCCCAGGGGTATTCATTGCCTTCGGTACCTTTTGCAGCTCGTTCCCATTGTTTTTCGGTGGGCAACATTTTTTCTGCCCATTGGCAAAAGTTAGCGGCATCAAACCAGGTCACCCATGTCACGGGCTCTTTGTCTTTTCCTTCCGGGAAAGTATTATTTTTCCAGTTTCCTGGAGGGACGGCTCCTAAATTTTCAATATATTTTTTATAACGTTCGTTCGTAACTTCAAATGAATCGATATAAAATCCTTTTAGGAAAATTTTTTGTCGGGGAGTTTCATCTGCATACCACGGTTTAGGAATTCCCAATGATAGTGCTTCGGCAGCTTCGTCTTTTTTGTTAGTGCCAAAAATAAAATGTCCGGAAGGAATATGAATCATCTCGCCTTCCAGCGAATAATCGGCCGGGGACTGAGCCCAACCTGATAAGGGTAGGAAGAAAACTACGAGCGTACATAGAAAAAATTTCAGGCGATGAAGCAATGGCTTATCCTTTACTTGAGTAGGTTTTCAAAATAAAGAATATTGCTGGGTGTGGCCCAGTCTTCTGCGCCAAAAAGGGCT
Organism: uncultured Nitrospina sp.; assembly: GCA_964510965.1. Taxonomy (GTDB): domain Bacteria; phylum Nitrospinota; class Nitrospinia; order Nitrospinales; family VA-1; genus UBA8687. The sequence goes on from CAZECX010000032.1 coordinate 26,549, forward strand.
CCGATAATTTTTCCCTTTGGGTCGATCATAAATGTAGAGGGAAGGCTGACCACGCCAAATCCGTTGCTGGCTTTTAGACGTTGGTCGAGAAGGACGGGGAAGGTGAATTTATTGGCTTTCACAAAAGGTTTTACAACAGTTGCACCAAACATATCGTTTGAGATGGCCAGCATTGCAAAGTTTTTATTTTTGAATCTTTGATACAAAGCTTCCAAAGAAGGCATTTCTATTTTGCAGGGACCACACCAGGTAGCCCAGAAATTTACCAGAACATATTTGCCACGAAATTCGCTGAGGCTGACTTCCTTTCCTTCCAGGTTTTTTAAGGTGAAGTTGGGAGCGTCAACGCCTTCTTCAATTTGTGCAGAAGCAACGCTGTTAACAACCAAAAACAAAGCCAGGCTGGCTAAGGCTAATGAAAATTTTTTATAGATCGGGATATTCACAAATGGTCTGTATGGTGAAAACAAAGCGGGGTAATAAAACGGTGTTCAATTTTTAAGCGAAGCTATTCGACTTGCTCTATACAGCGTACCATGGGAATGGCTTTTTTAAGTGCTTTTTCGATCCCCATTTTTAGAGTCATGGTGGAACTGGAGCAGGAACTACAAGAGCCTACCAGACGCAATTTGACCACGCCATCGTCTATGTCTACCAATTCCACATTGCCTCCGTCCTGCATTAGCATGGGCCGCAGGGTTTCGAGCACTTCTTCGACTTCTTCTTTCATAGATTCCATTCAATACCGTGATTCGGCATGTTGCTCTTTAGCCGCCGTTGACGAGCCGTTCTTTTTTTTCCAAAAGTTCCTCTTTAGATTCTACATGTTCGGGGTCTTTTGGAATACAGTCCACAGGGCACACTTCCACACATTGTGCTTCTTCGTACCAACCCACACATTCCGTACAGCTTTCCCATTCGATAACGAAAATGTCATCGCCTTCTGAAATTGCTTCATTGGGGCATTCGGGTTCACAAACGCCACAGTTAACACAATCTTCATTGATTAACAGCGCCATAAAAATATCTCCAGACTTAACGAATTCCCGAATTATATAGGATTTCGTTCAAAAGTTTTTGTTTCCGGGTCCCAGCCAAATAATGCCTGATCCCGGACTTTTTCACTATAAACGGAAACGACCAGATACTGGGTGCCTGGATAAATGGGAGACTCTCCATCGAACAGGGCCATTCTGGTATCTTCTTCCGAAAAATAGGCATCGTGTTCGGGGTGGGAATGATATAACACCTTAAAAACCCGGCCCTTCGAACTTGCCTCGCTTAAAAGCTTCTGTAGCTCTAATGCACTTATATTATACGCTGTACGGGCGTCCCGGGTAAAGTTTTCGGGATCTTTTTCGTGCAGCTTGTTTTGGATGTTTTCACACCGATAGACAATATTATCATTATTATGGTCTGGATTACCGACCACAATTCCACAACACTCGTCAGGATATTCTTCCTCCGCGTGCTTATGGATTTCATCCAATTGTTCTTTTTCAAGTGGAGACATGGAGTATTTTGGGGGGTTCGGGATTCGTTGTCAAATGGTTTTGACGGATTTTATGGCAGGAATCAGGGGTTGGTGCGAACCACGAGATCATCCGTGACGGAAACCTGACAAGCCATGCGAAAATCATCGGGTTTCTTGCCCAGTTTATCGGTTTCGGTCTCATTCCTGGGTTCCAGCTTGCCGGATAAAACCTGTACGGTGCAGGCCGTGCATAAACCACGACCCCGACAGTTGAGTATTTTTGTGACGTGTGGATAGATACTGAACTTATTTCGAATTGCGGCTTCGCGGAGATTTTCTCCTTCTTCCACCTCAATGGTCCGATTTTCTTTTTCAAAACGAATTTTCCGCATGATTAGACTCTTCTTTAATTTATTGATCTGTGGATCATATCTAATCGACTCCAGTAGCGCAATATTTTTTCCCCCACTCCTACCCCTTCGGGGCATGAATGTTGAGGAGGCGAATTAACACGTGGGAGGGGATAGGTCAACATCCTTTTTGCCGTACAACATTTTCAAACTTCTGGGTAGAAATTTTTTCGCTGGATAACCGACCCCAAAAATCGGTTTTCACATGCGGGATTATTGACCGCTTTCGGCCCAGACTGTGTGAAAACGCAGAGTCGTCAATATTACTAAGCAATGTTATA
>CAZECX010000033.1:0-28696 GCA_964510965.1 uncultured Nitrospina sp.
AATTAAATATACTTTGTGTTTTGAAAACGTCAGAAGTATATTTTTTTCTTTGGATTTTGAGCGTTCTGCGAACTTTCAAAATAAGATAATTGCCGGGAAAATAATTTAATATAATGGGTGTGCAAACATATTCCGCAGAAATTTATCCGGAAAAAATGAAAACAGAGTTGGAGAAAACTAAAAGTTTATATTATTTCTCTATTTTGCTTGTGGTAGCCGGAGGTATAGCTTCCTTATTCTATTATTCATTTTTGATGCCGCTACATGTTGATGAATCGGGTTTTTGGTTCCACTATACCAATAGGTCTTTTCAGCACCGGTTTATTTTTAATCCCCTCAACCCCAATCACACCTTAACTATATATTTAGCAAAAATATCATTAGGGATATTTGGAAATACAGGTATTGGTTTGCGTTTTCCAGTAGTGGTATTTGGAATTTTAAGTGCCGGTATCCTTTATTTGTTTGTTAATAAGGTAACAGGTTCGAAAACAACAGGTGCGCTCGCGTCAGCATTACTTTTATTAAACCCATTTTTTCTGCATTATTCGCATGAATTAAGAGGTTACCCTGCATATTTCGTTTTCCTGGTAGCGAGTTATCTATGTCTGATCCATCTTTTGAAAAAAGGAAATAAGTTTTCAATCTGGGCACTTCTTTTTTTATTTTTTGTGGTCTGCTACGTTGCTAATTTAGCAGCTCCTATATTTTTCACTATCTTTTTAGCATCTATATGGATTTTTGTTGTTCTAAACAAATTTACTTCTTTGGGGAACCGAATTTCAGAATTTGAGAAAATTAATATCAGGTCGTTTTTCTTCTTCTCGGCCATTGCGGCATCTTTTTTTGCATTTGTAATGTTTTATTTGGATCGGGCAGTCATGCCCAATCTTTTTAAAGTTCAAAACCCAGTATCAAACTACCTGGCAATCCCTGATATATTTTCTGTTTTTCTGGGATACAAGTATTTGGATGATGCTACATCCATTCTCTATTCCTATCCTACTTTGATATGGCTTTTATCACTGTCCAGTTTTATTTATGGGTGGTGGAGATTCATGAAGGAAAAGCATTGGCTTGCATCCCTTTTTCTATTGATGTTTGTTTTGAATTCTATTTTTTATATTGCATTACAGACTTGGATTCCTGTCAGATCGTCCATTTACCTGCTCCCCTTTATTTTGCTTTTCCAAGCTTGTGGGCTCAAAGCAATTATTGAAAAAGGAGTGAATAAACTGAACCCGCAATTGGAGGGTGGAGTCGTTTACCGTGTATTGGCGGTGGTTTTGATATGCTATTTTGCCTTGTTAAATATAGGGAAATACCGAAACTTTGAACCAGAATCTGGAAACCCTTTTGAGTTGGCTCTTACTTTTCTCAAAGAGAATACCGGTCCCAATGACCTGATCGTCTCATCCTTATACGATACGCAGGCCGGATTTTATTTTGGGGATTTGATTAGGGGAAAAAATTTTAATATTTACGAAAACGGAAAAATTGAAAACATCTATTATTTAACACCTAAAATGAATGAAAAAAATATTAAAATGGATTCAGTTATTCCAACCGTGAAAAAAGTTAATACTCTTTTTTTAGATAAATTTGAAAACGTGGTTTCTTATGAAAATAATGGCGTGAGACCTTCTGCCGTACATATTTTTAAAAAGAAAATTGAAATTCAGCCAATTTTGGATTTAAACAAAAATAATCTACCTAGTACAGCATACTTTGGTAATAATCAAAAGGCTTGCAATTTACAAAAAGATGGAAATGGGATTAGGATTAGTTGTGAATCGTCGTCTTTTACTTGTGCTAGACAAGCACTGGATTCCCCTAAAATAAAAAAAGATGACTTTCAGTTGGTTATGTTCCGGCATAAAAATGATAAAGGTACCAAAACCATTTCATTTGCATCCTTTAAATCCATTGATCCGATGGGAAAACAACCATTCAATCCTTTTCCTGATATTAATATGGTGAATTTACTCGTCAATAATATTAAGGATTTAGATATTCATGGTGAGAATATAGATTTAATAGATGTTTCTTTGCAAAATATGGGAGGTGGAAATAATGCGATGTTTTGTATGCAGGGACGCCTTTTTAATGGTAATTCTATAATTCATGGTGTAAAGGTATTTAACTGGAAATATTCTGGAATTTAATTTTCCCATAGCCTGGCAATTCCTAATTGCAAAACTCGGATGGCCGACTCAATTTTAACAGAGAGGGTTAATTTTGATTGCCCGTCCCTCCTTTCAGTAAAAATGATAGGTATTTCCTTTAAAGTAAACCCATTTTTCCAAGCAAAATAGTTGGTTTCGATTTGAATTCCATACCCATCTGAATTTATTTCCCAATTTGGCACCTGTTCCAGTACGCTCTTCCGAAAAGCTTTAAAACCAGTGGTGGGATCTGTCAAGGGCAAACCCGTAAAAAAACGAGTATACATCCCTGCCCAAAGACTCAGTATTAGTCGATGTAATGGCCAATTGATAACGCTAATTCCATCAATATACCTTGATCCAATAGCTACGTCTGCTCCATTCTCAATTACATTTATAAGCCGTGGAATGTCTTTGGGGTCATGGGAAAAGTCACTATCCATTTCAATGCAGACATCATGACCCTTTTTCAACCCCCACTGAAAACCCTCCTTATAAGCAGTTCCCAGACCACTTTTTTTAGGTCGTTTTAGTAGAAAAATGTTTTTTTCAAATAAAGGATGCTTGACCACTATGTTAGCCGTTCCATCCGGCGATGAGTCATCGACAACCAGTACAGAAATGGGGATGGCTAATGCTTCAATAGCATCTAAAATTTGGCTAATATTATCCGCTTCATTGTAGGTAGGTAAAATGACCAGGGGCCGTTCTACTTTGAAGTTGGAATCCATTTTCTGGGTAAGAGTGTTAATGAATTTAGTTTGAATGACTCGATTCATTGGAGTTAAACTACTAAAAATTAATAGGCGGTGCAAGTGGCTTCATATATTGAACCGATTTATATTATTATTTACGGTAAAATGGGCTGTTTTCTAAAGAAACCTGGGTGTATTTTTTTAACTCCAAGTAAATAGGATAAATTTAAAAAAAATCGATTATTTACAATGTGAATAATCTTTGGCAGCATACAGATCTTATAGGCCTTTTGAAAAGTTTGGATAAATGCAATGACCATATTAAACGAAAAACCCTGGGCGGGAATCGGTGTTGATGTTAACAGCAGTTTATCAAGCCGTGAAATGCTTTATAAAGCCAAGCTCGATTGGGAAGTTTCTAAAATTCCTTCGCAAAGACCAAAATCCCATTCTAATCAGGAAACCTTTCGTTTTTACAAAGCCTATTTCGAATCTGGAAATGCAGAGATTGATACTGTTGGCAGCCTTGATGGTGCCCGAATCATTTGGGCCCTCGCCAGATTAAACGAAAACTTCATTCTGCCTGGAGATGATGAACTTAAAGGCTACATTCTCCTGGCTTCTCGCCATGAAGATAGAGAAAAAATCGAAATACAATTTTTGACCCTACGGTCTGCCTGCAACAGTATGTTGAAGATATCTTCCAAGGCACGTCCTACAGTAAAAAACTCTTTCCGTAGGGTTTTTAAATCTACCCTTCCTTTTTTGTCCGAGTCGGCGCAAAGGTTCGATGAAGAAATGACGCAAAAGGCGAACGCCACAATTGAAATGGGTCGGACGGCGATTTCAAACTTTGCCGAAACAGCGCAAAACCTTGTGGGCAAAAAAATTGACGAAAAGGTTGCCGAAAACTATATGGCAGAAGTTTTTAAACCCGATCCTTTAAAAAGTGAAGGCAAAGAAGCTGAAGCGCAGGCTAAGAAAAACGCACAAGCTGCAATCGATGCTGTCGGAACTGCGCCCGGACAGAATTTAGAGTCCACACAAATGACAGCATGGGGGCTCCTGACAGCGGTTACATATACGGCAGATCGTTTAGGAAAAACTCCAGATTCCCGTTTAAGACAATCCTGGTTTGGACCCAATGCGAAAATTAAAAAGCGTGCATTAGAGCTGGCGCTAAAATTGGTTTAAAAATTTACCAGGGTAATTTTAAATCCCAATCAATATTCTTTTCTGACTTTGGAAGGTTTATTTAGACTTTAGGTTCCAGGAAAACGAACCGATCAAAGGGCTTTCCACTTCAATCCTGTCCCCGGGATGAAGGGGGCCAACTCCTGCGGGGGTACCTGTGAAAATTATATCTCCAGATTTCAACGTCCACCAATCGCTTAGAATTTTAATCAGGTTTGGGATTGGGAATAACATTTTTTCCGTATTTCCTTGTTGCCGCAGGCTACCGTTGACGGAACAAGAGAAGGGGAGTTTCATCAGGTCGATGTCCTGGTGTTTTTTAAAGATACCTAATGGGGCGCTTTGATCAAAGGATTTGGAGCGTTCCCATGGCAATCCCGCCTCCTTTAATTTTTTTTGAACATCCCGAAGTGTCAGGTCCAAGCCTAGTGTAATGTCAGAAATATATGATAATGCCTGGGACTCAGGAATATTCTTTCCCTCCTTGCCAATCAACAAAACTACTTCCACCTCGTGGTGCAATTCATTTCCGAAAGGGGGATAGGATAGTGTCGTACCTGGAGCTACAATGTTGCAAATGGGTTTCATAAACACAACAGGTTCGTCTGGGATCTGTTTGCCGCCTAACTCTTTAATGTGTTCGTCATAGTTCTTGCCGATGCAGAAAATCCGGTTAGGTGCGATAGATAAATTATGAGAAATAATATTCAATTTTCTAGTCCAAGATGAGGATTATGAATTTTTGTCCTTGTATTGCTTAGGCGGACTTCAATTATTTCCAGTATGAAAGGATCCATTGCAAGATAGTTGTTTTGGGTATCTGGAAGCATGGCTCTTCCTCAATGAAAAAAATGGGTAGATACCATTATATATAATTACTCATTTTGCCGTATCCATGTCAGTACATTTGGGAAATAGGAATGGCTCATTAAAACTGGCGCTTGAATTACTCGCCTCCTTCGGTTAATCTCCATATTTCCAATAATATCAGGACTTGATTTAATGATCCAAACCACTTTGATCGGGCATGCCTGCCTGTACATACAATCGGAGAAGACCAATATTCTCACCGATCCCGTTTGGTTCGATTATCTTTGGGAAGAGATCAATGTGCTCTGCCCCAGCATTGTTTTGGAAAAGGATAAAGTTCCACCTCTGGATGTTCTCAATATTTCACATAGGCACCAAGACCATTTTGATGTTCGTACCTTGGCCTATCTCGTCCAGAACGAGAGAATAATTACTCCAGATACAATCGTCCTTGCGCCTAAAGATGATCTTCTACTCGGCATTCTAAATGAACTCGAATTTAAAAATATTAAAGTGGTTTCAGATTTTGAACCTATTCAGGTCAAGGATGTGACATTGACTCCTACTCCTTCACGCAACCAAATCAGCACTGCTGAAGATGAGTTTCCTGAGCACGGACTACTGGTGAATGATGGAGAAGTTACGCTTTGGAACCAAGTCGATTCCCAGGTCAATCCCGATATTATCCAGAGGATTATCGAATTGTACGGGCATATTGATTTCTTTCATTCCCGTTTTGTTCCTCTTTTAGAAGGAAACTTTTCTTATAACAAGCCGCTTGCTTTACCTTTTGATGAATATTGTACCTATTTAAATGTAGTGAGGGCGCTTTCACCAAGAATGGTCGTCCCCGGTTCAGCGGCATTTCGCTATAGAGATGAGCTGACTTTTTTAAATCAATATTCTTTCCCAACCACCCAGGAACAATTTCTTCGAGACCTGGCTGCGTTTTGTCCAGAAGTACCCAGCTCCCCTTATAACCCAGGAGATGTTGCGCATATATCGAAGGATGGAATTCACATTAAGAAGCAGGCTTCTAATTTTGTTCGAGTACTGGAGGAAGACAGTAATAAAATTCTATTTAAACCAGGTGCGCCAGTGCCTTCAATAAAGACGCAAACTACCGATTCCACCCAGTATGAAAAAGAAATGAATGTGGTAAACGACTTTCTTGAAAACTGTTTTCTCGAGCGGATCCTGAAAAGTGAATTGCTGGGCGGCTGGAAGCATTGGCAGATCGTTTATCAGCTTGAAGTGTTCGGTCAAGAAGGCTCGCAAATATGGGCGATTGATTTTTCAGAAGCGGGTAGCCCAAAACTTCAAAAAGGCGACATTGGAAAAATTAATCTCTACGAGGGAATTTCATCGTCAGAACTATGCGCTTTGATAGAAGGAAACACTTCATGGGATTATGTGACCTTATGCGGCAACTATAGGACCTTTAATAATATCTATCGATTAACCGAAGGTGGGTTCGAACTCCCCCCCGAAGATAAATCAAACTATGCCCTGGAACCTTTGATGGATATATTCCCCTGGGATAAAGACATGGATTTGCGAAAATTTATGCGAGATGTGAAGCGCTGGAAAGGAAAGGGTTTTTAAGGTTAATACGCATAAAATTAAACTAAGCTTTTCTTTATTTCTCTGAGCATTCAATTCCATTTTCAGCGACCTCTCCAACGATATAAACAACTGAATTAATTTGCTGTATTGCTTTTTTATGGGTTTTCCTGAATTTTTATTTGCAATAACAAAAATACTCAAGAATTATATAATTAGTTGCTAATAAAATTTGTAATACCGCTATAGATCCCTATCGGGTTCGGTGTGAATATGCAAATAGGAAAAGTTGAAATGTCAAAAAACAAATCTATTTTAATAATCGATGACAATGAGATAGACAGAGAAGATTGGTCACGTTTTTTAAAAAGCGAAAGACCAGACGCTGAAATTGTAGAAGCTGTTGATTGTGCAGAAGGATATTCTCAAATTGAAAAGAAGAATTTCGACTGTGTTCTTTTAGATTATCAGCTGCCAGATGGCGATGGCATTCAGTTATTGCAAAAGCTGATGTTAGGCAACTATACCAGCTCACCCATTTTGTTTTTGACAGGTAAAGGGGATGAAATGTTGGCGGTCGAGGCTTTAAAAAGCGGGGCGGCAGACTACATCCCTAAAGATATTTTATCGGCAAGCAGGTTAAACCGAAGTATTGACAATGTAATTCGAATTCACCAATTGGAAGTTCGAGCGAAAAACGCTGAAAAAAAACTTTCTTCCAGCGAAGAGAAATATCGAACCATTGTAGAAAAAATATCTGATCTGGTTTTTCAGTTAGATCCTCATCAAAATATTATTTTTGCCAACACCGCTTTTGAAATGCTGGGATACGATGGGGCAGAGTTGATTGGAAAGCCTATTAGAAGATTTATCGATTCAGATGATGTCGAATCTATTGTGTCCAAAATTGCTACTCGCGATGTGGGGCCTCAGGCCACCACCAACCTGGAAGTCCGCTTTAAAACCAATCCAGAATCCAGCCTTTCCGAAGAGGTTCCGGTAATGACGGTTCTGGTCGATGCCTCGGGTATGTGGGATGTCCCAGATGAAATAGTATTTAAAGACGATGTTGCTAAAAAATTTCTGGGGACTTTATGCGTAGGACGAAGTAAACCCAATTAGATTTCATTAAGAAAAATTGTGAAATTTGATTGCTTGCCGATTAAATTCCAAACCAATTTGTTCGCATTTTAAGGGGAGAATAGCTTTACCTGGGATTATTTTCACAACGGAAATCGGTTTCAGAAATCCAATGAATCTTCAGGTAAAGAGGTACTTTGGTTTCGCGGTCGATCTTTGCTGACTGGATTTGTGCGGGGGTAAGATTTAGGGAATAACGCATTACTGCTTTACTGAGATTAGCCCATTGAAAGTCGGTCTCATGCAACCACGTTGAAGAAAGGTATGCCTCTGTTAGATTGGCTTCGGTAAATAAGGTTTTGCGAAGATCGGCTTTGAAGAAGTTTACTTTTTCCAGATTAGATTTTCGCAGGTCGGCTCTCCTTAAATCCGCTTCACTAAAATCAATGTCGCGAAGATCACGGTCGCTGAAATCGATTTTTCTTAGTGTTGCTTTCTTAAATGAACATCCGTCTAAATCCGCGCCATTAAATTTCACTCCTGAGCAATCAGTTTCGCTAAGGTTGGCACCCCGTAAATCCGAACCGGCGAAGAAGGTTTTAGTGAGATCTGCTCCCTGCAAATTGGAGCCGTTGAGTAAAGCCATATGAAAATTAGCTCTTCTAAGATTGGCATTTTTCAGGTTAACACCATTAAAATCGACGCGGTCCAGATCGGGCTCGATTTTTGGATTGTTTTCTCTCCAGAGGTTCCACCTCGCTACAGAACTCCTGAGAAGCGTAATATGTTCCCGATTCGCCACTTTATTTATAGTTAATTTCTAAGGATAATATTTCGGTGGATCAAGCCATGTCCCCAAATTAATTCCTGAATAGTGCATTTTTAAATATCCTAGACAATGTTCATGATGGTTAAAAGGTGAACTATTGGTTAGAGAAAAAGAAGATATATACCATTTATTCAATGTATTGCAAAAAGAGTGAGAAAAACTAAAACTATCCCTTCATTACAGACTTTAAGTTTTGCTATATTATTATAAAACAATTTAAAAAATCCCTCTTCCTTCTTTTCGCTGAAGTGACGAGATATAGGGAGATACGCGTCGGTGGTTTTCAGGGCGGTTATTTTTTGGAGATTTAGATGTTTAATTTTAGAGATATGACAATAGGGAAAAAAGTGGGGCTGGGTTTTGGGGTCATCGTACTGATTTTAATGGGAGTGGTATTGATCACCATTCAGCAAGTGAAATCCATGGAGGTAATCACCAAGAGGGTAGTCGAAATTAGAACTCCCACGGCTCATGCCAGTCTTATGATGTTAAACGGTATCAATCATTCGTTGGCTTCTCTACGTGGATGGATCCTTCTTGGCGATCAAAAATTCAAGACAGAACGATCCATAGCTTGGGAGGAGCAAATCAATCCTTCTCTGAAGCTGATGCATGGGCTTGCTCCGAGGTGGACCGACCCGGAAAATAAAAACCGGTTAAAATCGGTTGAGGAAGAAATAAATAACTTTAAAAGGGCTCAGCAGAAGATTGAAGATATAGCTCGAACTCCAGAAAACTCTCCTGCGCAGAAGATTCTATTCAACCAGGCAGAACCATTAGAAAAATTTATTGTGGATACCCTCTCTAATATGATCGAGCTGGGTATGAAAGACAATAAAACTCCTCAAAATAAACGGTTGGTAGAAATTCTCGCGAATATTGAAACCACAATCAGCCTGGCCTTGGAAAGAGCGGATGAGTTTTTGTTGTCTGGGCAACAGGAATTCAAAAAGGAATCCCTGGAAAACTGGAGAAAAAATGCTGAGTACATGGAAGAATTAAAGAAGAACGCAAAAAGCTTTAATAAAGAGCAGTTGAAAAATATTGAATTTCTACAGGTTAAACTTGATAAATTTGGTCCCTTTTTAGAAGAGATTATTCGTATCCGCTCTGGAGAGGAGTGGAACCAGGCTATTTATTGGCTGAAAACGGATGCCGCTCCTGTAGCCTTTCGAATTAAGCAACTCTTGAACGAAATGACTACAGTTCAAGAACTGTTTTTGGAAAATGATGTTGAAAAACTTTCCACCAAAACTCATTTTTTGATAGTTCTTGTGGTGGCATTGTTTTTTTCTGCGGCTCTGGTAAGCGGCCTGTTAGCCGCAAACATCTCTCGTTCGATCAGCGAACCCATTCTGGATATTTGTAAGTTGGCAGATGAGCTGGCACATGGAAATTTTAAGGAAAAACGCTTGCCAGTTACTTCTCGAAATGAAGTGGGTACCCTGAGCCAAAGTTTTAACCAAATTTTGGATCGGTTGCAGAAAGAAGAGTCTGAAGATAAACCTGATATATAAAAAAGTGAACCTATGAGGATCAAGCCATCATTTTATCGGTTGTAGCTCCACAATAATTCTCTCTCGAATAGGCCTAAGAGGGAGTTCATCCCCCAACATTGAATAACAGTGTCGAGATATTAGATCACTCATCGATGGATGTCATTCTGGCTCGTACTGACAATTCAAGCCCGTTTTCCCTGAATTTCTTTTTCCATTCATCAATTTTTGACATAACCCGGCGGTCCACAAGTTTTGTTTCAGAAATATCCAGGGTGACCCGCTTTCCATCTTCAAAGAAACGTTGAAGTTGCTTTCGTAGAGGAATCCACGAGCTAAAAATGATGGAGCCTCGTAAAAAAATTGTGATTGACTGATCTCTTTCAGGAATGATCTTGGCATTCAATCTAAAGATAGAGCCTCCACGAATAAAATGGATGACAATCTTGACTGCAATCCCAATAGCCAATCCTTTCAAAAGATCCGTCGCGAGTACACCGAAAATGGTAGACACAAAAACTATAAACTGATCTTTTCCTTCACGATATATTGTGACAAACTCGTGAGGAGAGGCCAGGCGATATCCTGTGATAACTAATAATGCTGCCAGAGCCGCCAAAGGGATTTGATTAATGAGTCCTGGGATCAAGGCAACGCATAAAAGCAAAAACATCCCATGATAAAAATTAGCAAACCGGGTCCGGGCACCATTATCGATATTGGCCTTACTTCGAACAATTTCAGAAATCATGGGCAAGCCACCAATGAATGCCGAAAGGGTGTTGGCTAATCCGGTGGCTAACAAGTCTATGTCCAGATTGGTTTTTCGATTCCACGGATCAATCTGGTCAATAGCCTTTGCACTTAACATGCTCTCCAAAGTTCCAATGATCGCAAAAAGGACCGTATATTTGATTCCAGTCTCCGTAGTTACTCCTGAAAAATCTGGAAGCGTTATGGCATTCAACAAACTACTAGGAACATTAACCAGGAAATTTTGGCCTAATTCGAAAACTTGGCTATTGAATGTATAGGTTCCCTCCACTCCAATTCCCAAAAATGCACTCAATGGAACAATTATCAATAACATTAGCATAGGGGCAGGAATAATTTTTAATTTGGGATTTTTTAGATAGCCATAACCCAAAACAATGGAAATGCCCAATACTCCTATCATTCCTACTTTAGGGTTCATGTTTATTATAAAAGAAGGGATACTGGCGAGTAATTCTAGAGGGGCCCCTTGGGGGTTCAATCCCATCAAAACAGGAAATTGTTTTGAAATGATGATGATTCCAATCGAGGCCAGTAAACCGTGAATCGCTGCTGAAGGAAAAAGCTTCATTAGGATTCCAACACGAAAAAGTCCGAGTATAATTTGGTATACACCTGCCACAACCCCAACACCTAAGGCCAAACGATAGGCTTGAAAGTCCTTCGCTGGGTCCACCCCTCCTGTAAAACCAAATTCCTGAACGCAACCTAATGCGATAACAATCAAACCAGCAGCAGGCCCCTTGATTGTAAGTTCCGAATTGCTGATGAAGGTTGCAACCAGACCGCCTACAATGGCAGTAAAGATGCCCGCGACTGCGGGGTAGCCTGAAGCTAGGGAAATTCCCAGGCACAAAGGCAAAGCAATAAGGAAAACTAAAAATCCAGAGAGGATGTCGTTTTTAGCATGGGTTTTAAACCCATTAAGATTCCCCTTAGGAATTTCGGTAGGGTTGGATGACATACTCATGGATATTTATTCCTCTATTGTATGCTTTAAAAAAAACTTCTCAGGTAATGCTCTCACTGGGGTAATTGTGGACTAAAAATGGTGAAAAGTTAAGAAACATTTTTTATTTTTTCTATTGAAAAGAATACATTTTAAAATAGAAAACCCCCCAGGCTGGATACTACCGTAATCGGCCCTGTTGGGTCGATGATTTGAGTGTGGGTGCTACCAAAAATCGCTGCACTAATTTCTACCCCAAGGTCACCCAAGGTCCTGGCCGATAGACTTTTACCGTTACATTTTAATTTTATATTATCAAATTCATAATTAAATAGTATTCTAAAAATAGAATTGTTAAAATCCGTTAATAAAAGCAAGTTAATTTGATTTAATCAAACTAAAAGGCGGCATGGCAATGGACTGGTTAAACTATCATCATTTGTTTTATTTTTGGGTTACGGCAAAAGAAGGAAGCATCAATAAAGCTTCAAAGAAACTTGGGATTGGACAACCCACCATCAGTACTTTAATAAAAACCCTGGAAGAATCCTTGGAGCAAAGTCTGTTTGATCGAAAAAATCGATCTTTGGTTCTTACAGAGGTAGGGAAAGTTGTTTTTGATTATTCAAGCCAAATATTCGCCTTGGGAAACGAACTTCTGGAGGTGGTAAAAGACGGAACGTTTTCGCAAAGAGTTCATGTTCAATTCGGAGTCCTCGACAGCGTTCCAAAGCACCTGGTGCAGTCATTGATTCTTTCTGCTCAAAAAACAGGCCCCTGTATAATATCTATTTTGGAAGGTGAAGAAGAATATCTATTTCGAGAGCTCCAGGCTCACCGGGTAGATTTGGTGGTTTCAAATTTCCCTCCTTCTATAGGAGACAAAAAACAATTTTTCTCCAGGTTTTTAGCAAAACATTCTGTCGCTATTTATGGGGCTAAAAAATTTCAATCGTTGAAGCGTAAATTCCCATTTTCACTTCAAGGCCAGCCATTCATTATGCCATCTCTGCATAGTAAATTTCGCCATGACCTGAACCATTTTTTTAAAACCAATAATATAAACGTAGATACCATTATTGAAACCCAGGATACCAGCATTCAAAAATTGCTCGGAATCCAGGGAATGGGTTTGGTTCCTTTGCCTGAGTTTGCTGGGGCAGAACTTATAAAGGAAAAAAAGCTTTTTAAGCTCGGGACACTTCAAAAAGTTACTGAAGATTTTTGGCTTGTCTCGAGCCCTCGAAAATTTCAAAATCCTATTGCCAGAAATATTATGGAAAGCTTTAACTGGAAAAATTAAAGCAACTTTAGGCAACTATAAAACAAACAGTCATGTTTTACTCGCGAGCAGTCATTAGATAAAGGTGGAATATCACATACTTGCAAGCGGGCTAGAAACTAAATGATGGGGGTATGACATCGGGGTGAGAGGCCGGTTTTTATTTTCATTAATGAAATTATTGTTTAATGGTAAAGGCTATGGCAGGATGATCCACCAATTGATTTATATCAGGTTAAACTGCAAGCTTGAGGGGTATTGCTGCAATTTTCATAGAAAACCCAATTCACCTGATGGAAAATGACAGTTAGATCAGAACTTCAGGCCCATTAGAAAACACCCCTTGCGATTGTTTTCCCCAAGTTAAGAAGGAGATTTGTTTGATGAGTAGACCGGAAAAGCTCACTGACCCGAAGAAATTTGATGAAATAATGGAAAGAATAAATACAAAACTGGCAATAAGTGCCATTCCTCTTAGAGAAAGGGCGCTCATGGCACAGGCTCTCTTAGGGGATGAATTAGACCACGATATAGCAGACGACGATAGCGTCTATCCGATGACTTTAGAGTGGTATCGAAATAGATTTCCAGGCGAAAGAATATAAGAAAAGCATGGTAAATTTCCAATTAGAAAAATATGCTCGAATTAGTTTCAATCGTGGGGGCAAAAAAAACTTTGAGAAAAAAACATTGCCATTCCAAGTTAGTGGAGTAGCCCCAAGGGGAATCGAACCCCTGTTTTACCCCTTCGGGGCATGAAGCCATAAGGTTAAGTATTACACCGGCGTGAGTACCCCTTCAGGGCACGAGAGCTAGGGAAAAATAAAACGAGGCCGGCGAACCTCACGCCTTTAACCGTTCAAGATTGGGCGGCTTATCTGATAACCAACCAAACTTAAAAGCTTTACGAGAACAATAACTAATTGAGAATAGGGTGAGGTGTGCTTAAAAAGTCCCGAAAAAGTCCCGCAGTTTGAGAAAAAGCTTGTTATCAAAATCTTGTAAGGTATTGAAAAGGTTGGTAGCCCCAAGGGGAATCGAACCCCTGTTTCCGGCGTGAGAGGCCGGAGTACCAATTAAACCTGCTGTACTAAGGTTTTCACAACCAACTTGTTTATAAAGTTTTAGGCGGTCAGCCTTAATGGGCAATCGCTTTTTTATTAGGGAAAATTGTAGACAAAGTGTAGACAAACTATAACCAAGCAAAAACCGGGAACCCGTTTATCAAGAAAAGTTCCCGGCTCAATTCTTTTCGTTCAAACTATTATTTGCAATAATTGTTTCTATAAATCTAGATTTTAAATTTAGCCACCATATCTGTCAGATCGACTGCAAGTTTTGAAAGTTCGTTTGCAGCATCTTTGGTCTGACTAGAACCCTGGGTCGTCTCTTCTGCTGCTGCGGAAACACCCGAGATGTTCTGAGAGATTTCAGCCACACCTTTGGCCGCCTCCCCAACATTGCGCGACATTTCATTCGTAGTCGCACTTTGCTCTTCTACAGCACTAGCTATTGTGCTTGAAATATCATTTATATTATTAATAATTTCACTGATTTCACCAATAGCTTCAACCGCATTGCCGGTATTAGATTGAATGGTCTGAACTTTGTCGCTGATCTCCTCAGTAGCTTTCGCAGTCTGGTTGGCTAGTTCCTTAACCTCATTGGCCACCACCGCAAAGCCTTTTCCTGCTTCTCCAGCCCGTGCAGCTTCGATCGTGGCGTTTAAAGCTAATAGATTGGTTTGTTCTGCGATCGATGTGATCACTTTTACAACCTCACCGATTTGTTTCGAGCTTGCTCCGAGGGCGGTAATTGTTTCATTGGTCCTTTCGGCCACTTCAACTGCATCTGTTGATATCTTAGCAGCCTGACTAGAATTGTTTGAAATTTCTCCTATGCTCGCGCTCATCTCTTCAGCTCCAGTGGCAACAGTCTGCACATTGTTGCCTACCTCTTCACTGGCGGTAGCAACTACTCCGGCTTGCGCCGATGTCTCTTCAGCGTTTGCAGACATGGTTGTGCTGGTTGCAGTGAGTTCTTCGGCAGCGGCACTTACTGATTCTGCGTTTCTGCCGATTTTTTCGATATCACTACACAACCCCAAGAAGAACTTTTTCAACCCATCTCCAATTTGACCAAGGTCGTCCAAACCGGTAACATCTATTTCAGTTGCCAGGTTCCCTTCACTGGCATCATTTACTCCATCAAGAATTTGATTCAACTTGCGATTTTTTTCAGTTATGTCAGTGGCAAATTTAACGACTTTATAGGGTTTTCCTTCGGGATCTAAGATGGGGTTATAGGAAGCTTGTATATAAATTTCTTTTCCCCCTTTACCAATGCGTTTGTATTCACCTGCATCAAACTCACCGCGACCAAGTTTCTCCCAAAATTGCCTGTACTCGTTGCTGTTGGCATAAGATTCTTCAACGAAGTTTCTGTGATGCACACCGACAGCCTCTTTCAGAGTGTAGCCCATTACTTTGAGAAAATTATCATTGGCAGCGATGACAGTACCATCTAAATTAAACTCGATCACACCCTGAGATTTGCTAATAGCATCGACTTTACCTTGAAAGTCAGCATTTCTTAATTTTTGTTCAGTTATCTCCGTTGCAAACTTGACTACCTTGTATGGTTTTCCTTCGGGATCTAAGATGGGATTGTAGGAAGCTTGAATGTAAACTTCTTTGCCTCCTTTGGCAATGCGTTTGTATTGACCCGAATCAAACTCACCACGACCGAGTTTCTCCCAAAATTGCCTGTACTCGTTGCTGTTGGCATAAGATTCTTCAACGAAGTTTCTGTGATGCACACCGACAGCCTCTTTCAGAGTGTAGCCCATTACTTTGAGAAAATTATCATTGGCAGCGATGACAGTACCATCTAAATTAAACTCGATCACACCCTGAGATTTGCTAATAGCATCGACTTTACCTTGAAAGTCAGCATTTCTTAATTTTTGTTCAGTTATCTCCGTTGCAAACTTGACTACCTTGTATGGTTTGCCATTTGAGTCGAACATAGGGTTGTAGGAGGCCTGAATATAAACTTCTTTTCCACCCTTCCCAAGCCGCTTGTATTCGCCAGAGTCAAATTCGCCACGGTTTAGTTTCGCCCAAAATTCTCTGTATTCAGGACTATTGGCGTAAGAAGGCTCAACAAAGTTCCTATGGTGCACTCCAACCGCCTCTTCTAAAGAAAAGCCCATAACATTGAGAAAATTTTCATTGGCAGTTATAACAGTGCCATCTAAATTGAACTCAATAATTCCCTGAGATTTTCCTATCGCATCAACTATTGCTTGCAGTTCACTTGAAATTTTCTTTCCATTACTAAAAAAACCAAAAAAACCTGATTTTGTTTGACTAATCATAATTTTAAACTCCAAATGGCTTAATTTAGTGGTAATAGGATAGTTAAGAATACCAGAGGATTAATAAGGCGCTATAAATCCTTCAAAAAAATACCACTATGTTTATTGAGTCCTTTAAATAGTCAGATTTAATGCATTATTATAGTCTCATGAACGCACTTTAAAATTGAATCCTCCTAATAAATGATTCCCTAAATTTTACTAAATTACAAATTAAAAATAGGACGCTCAAAAATAGTCTGCATTCGGCCATTTCTAGCTATTTGGAACCCTCTTCGCGAATGTCCGCAATGGGTTGCGAGTTCAACCGGTCGTTTGAAATAGGACACAGTCTATCAAATAATGTAGCGCTGGGTACTTTAGCCAGAATTACGAACATCAGGCAGTTCAAAATAAAAAGTAGCTCCCTTTCCCGGCTCGCTTTCCACGCCTATCTTTCCATCATGTTCTTCGACAATACGCTGGGCGATAGCAAGCCCCAGGCCCGAGCTGCTTTCTCCCCCAGTGGGTTTTGCGCTCAACTTTTGAAAATGCTGGAAAAGTTTATCTCTTTCTTCGTGCGAAATGCCCGGACCCTGATCACGGACATCAAACCTGATTCTATCTTCCTGTCGACTTAGCCTCACATGGATATTTTTGTCCGGAGGCGAATATTTCACCGCATTGCTGAGCAGATTGTCCACCACCTGCCCCATTCGATTGACATCGAATTTAAACTGAGCAACCTCCTCAAGTTCTGCATGCAGGGAGATATTTTTTTTGTCCGCGAGAATTTGCTGCAAATGAATTTTTTCCTCTATGAGGTTTTGCATCGAAGCCATTTCAGGTTTTAATTTCAACTGGCCGCTTTCTATTACAGAAATATCCAGAAGATTGCTTATCAACTCCAACATATTTCCACTGACCGTTTTTATGGTTGTTAAAAATTCGTCGCGTGTTTCTTCTTTCACCTGCTTGCCTTTTTCCAGGAGGTACACTGAAAATCCTCGGATGGAGGCTAATGGATTTCTCAGATCGTGAGAGGCCATGCCCAGGAATTTGTTTTTCAGGTCATTTAACTCCACCAACTTTTGATTGGCGCGGGTCACCTCTTCTGTACGTACTTGAACTTCTTTTTCCACCACGCGGGTTCGTGATGCCATCATTTCCACAATGATGGAAAAAAACAAGGCTATAGCAAGAATTCCCGATCCAGCAAATAAGGCATTGTTGGTATTGGGACCGCCACGAAACTCATCGGTCACCTGCCAAACCAGAAACCAGCGCTTATTGGAAACATTGACGACGTTGGTAATTTCCATATCTGAATTTTGAAGAGGGTTGCCATACAAAAGGTTTTCCTTTTTCAATTCCACATCTTCATAAATTGACAGACTCATCCCTTCCGGAATATAGGGTTTGACCATTTGATCCACCATGTCACCGATACGATAAATGCCTAGGACAAACCCTTTTAAGTGTTCCCTTCTTTCCTCGGGACGCGAATATTTCTTACCGCCATTATAAAAAGGTGCAAACATCAAAAGATCGGATTTCGATCGCGCATTGGGCACCCTTCCATAATTCGAAACCGCAATGGGTTTGCCTGTGTCGCGGGCCTTATTGGTAATTTCGAAAAGTTTCTTATCCCCTTGCAGGTCGAAGCCCAGGGCCTGTTCATTTTCGGAAAGCGGCTCGGCATAGTGCACAGGAAGATATTCCTGCTTTGGCAGTGTTGAACCAAATATTTTGAAATCGGGATACCCCATCGACTGAGTGATGGACTGAAACCCCTCTTTCTCTGCATGAGTTACCACAGGAATCCATTCAAAAGCCTGTATGAAAGGATGGTTTTCTAAAAGAGGCCCCACATAAACTCCAAACTCTTCACGAGTCACATATTCTGAAGAGTTGTAAAGAGATATAATGCCAAGCAATTCTCTTTTGACGACCTCCAACTCACCCGTCAAGATAAGAGTGTCTTCAAGTACTTCCTGCTCCAATTCACTGAACCAGACTCGGTGCTGGCGGTCCCAAAGCATGCCAAATCCGACCACAGAAAGAATCAGCCCTGAAAAAAATATCACCCTCGTTTGCTTAGCTAGAGTCTTCAAATTATTTATCGTTATATAATTAAAATGGTTTTTTATTATAAAAGTAATTCCTGATATTAACTCCTGTTTTTTTTAATTGTTTGAGCTACAATCATTATTCACTTAAACCCCTATTTTCAGTGATGTAATGGCAAGCGAATTAATATTTCTAGTCGATGACGATGCTCCCCTACGACTACTAGTCAAAACTCTTCTTGAAGATCGTGGCTACTCCATTCGTGATTTCGATGACGGGCAATCTTTCCTTGAAAACCTCGATGAAAAACCCTCCCTGGTTTTACTCGATGTGATGATGCCTGGCTTGAACGGAATAGAAACTTTAAAGCAGGTCAAAACCCTGCATCCGGAAATCCCTGTGGTCATGCTCACCAGTGTTGACAAAGTAGAAACAGCAGTGGAAGTGATTAAACTGGGGGCCTATGACTATCTTTTAAAACCCATTGACGAACCGCGCCTGTTCACCTGCATCGATAATGCTTTAGACCAAAAAAACTTAACCCAAAAAGTCCGTCGTCTGCAAAATGAGGTGGAGCGCCTGGAGGGCAAAGATGGGATCATTGGAAAAAGTAAAGCCCTTGCTGAAATTATGAATGACGTCCACAAAGTGGCCTCTAGCAATGCCGGAGTATTGATTCTTGGCGAAACAGGAACCGGGAAAGAAGGAATCGCGCGTGCTATTCATCGTGCCAGCCATTTTTCCACAGGACCCTTTGTCGACATCAACTGCGGTGCCATTCCCGAGACTCTGCAGGAAAGTGAATTGTTCGGATATAAAAAAGGAGCCTTCACCGGAGCTACCGAGTCCCGACCGGGAAAGTTGGAGCTCGCAGAGGGAGGCACCCTCTTTCTTGATGAAGTAGCCGAAATGAGTCTCGCCACTCAAGCCAAGCTGTTGCGTTTTTTACAAGAAAGAAGTTTTGAACGAGTTGGTGACACTCGAAAAATCGAGGTTCATACACGTGTCATCGCCGCAACCAATCAGGATATAAAAGCTTTATTAAAAAATAATAAATTCCGGGAAGACCTTTATTATAGACTGGCTGTTTTCCCCATTGAGATGCCGCCTTTACGGGAACGGAAAGAAGACATTCCTCTTCTTTGCAATCATTTTCTCAGTAAATATGAAAGCGAATTGAAAAAGCAGGTCACATCCATTAGCGATGAGGCTTTGCAATGTTTACAGGATTACTCGTGGCCTGGAAACATTCGACAACTGGAAAACACTATTTACCGGGCAATGATCACCACCTCTTACGATTCCATTGATATCGATTGTTTGTCAGAGGATATATTGGAAGATACAAATGTAGATGAAAAACCAGTGCCCAAATCAGAAGAACCCTCCGATAGCCCTATCGATTCCGTTACCCCGTTTCACGATGTTGTTAAACAAACTCTGCAACAGGCCCTGAAAAAAACAGAGGGGCATATCCCAAAAGCTGCTAAGGCACTGAGTATCAGCCGCAGCACTTTCTATCGTATGCTAAAAAAATACAACCTCACCTGATCCCATTTTGACACTCCCTTCGATCCCAAACTGGGATTTTACAGTCCCGATATGGGACGGACTCCCCTTCCAGTCTCAACCCATTTTGAATCGCAAAATTATTAGAGCTTAATAATAAAAGCTTTATTGGCTTTCTAGAACTGTTGTTCTTCATTGGCACAGCCCTTGCTATTTACAAGGTTAAGGATACGGAAGGAAGGCACGTCTGTTTAACCTCAAGACAACGAAAGCAGCGGCCAAACGAATCGCCTTCCCCGTAGGCCGCATTCGGGACCGGGATGGGCCTCCTTTCCCGGTCTCGTTCAAACCTTAAACAAAAGGGGAAGATCATGAAAAATCTAAAATTAGCAGTTCTAACCAGTGTAATAACTTTGGCACTCACTACCCATGCTTTTGCAAAAAAAGCAAAGTATGAAGAAATGGAAGTAGCAAATGGAGGCAGTATTGCAGGTAGCATTTTATTCAAAGGAGATGTTCCACCTCCTATCATGGAAGATTTGAATAAGGGGAAAAACGCAGAATTTTGCGCAACTCACCCTGACACCAAAGAGGGTGGAATTCGACCCAGACAAAAAGTTCAGGTCAAAGATGGAAAATTACAAAATGCAGTGATCCTGATCGAAAATATCAGTAAGGGAAAAGCCTGGTCAAACGAAACAATAAACTTTGATTTTTCTCAGTGCGACATTTTTCCAAAAGTCACCATCGTTCGTAAAACTCCTAAAGGAATGAAAAAGGATCTGGTTAAAGTAACCAATCAGGATGACAATATCCTGCACAATCCTCATGGTTATTCCATAAAAGGAGCTAACAGGAAAACATTGTTCAACAAACCCTTACCTTCTAAAGGTTCTGTGGCTGATGTAACAAAATCTCTCAAGCGGTTCAAAGCCAAAAAGGATTCACATTTTTTCCTGCAATGCGACCAGCATAATTTCATGGAAGCGGATGCGAGAATCGTCTGGAATCCTTATTACAGCATCAGCAAAGAAGATGGAACTTTCAGCATTCAGGATATTCCTGCAGGAAAATATAAAGTTACAGCATGGCATCCGTATGTCGGACAGGTAACACAGGAAATCACTGTTGCCGATGGTGGAAAAGAAAATTCCAATTTTGAACTGGCTCTTAAATAGATAACTGAACTTTTAAAGAGGAGAAATACAATGAAACGAATCATACTGACAGCAGCAATCGTCACGCTTACTTTCACAGCCTCTTCCTGGGCAGCTTGCCCACAGCCCCGGAAGACCAAGTCGGCCCCATCCAATATCGCATCCAAGGATATGACTGCCAAGGCTAACGCTAAAAATGGTAAAAAGATTTATAGCAAGGCTGCAA
The DNA here is from genome assembly GCA_964510965.1 of uncultured Nitrospina sp. Lineage (GTDB taxonomy): Bacteria > Nitrospinota > Nitrospinia > Nitrospinales > VA-1 > UBA8687. Next base: position 21,158 of record CAZECX010000033.1, read on the forward strand.
AGCCTTTGGCTTGCAAAATGTGTCATGGTGATAAAGGGGATGGCATGGGAAAACTGGGTAAAGCCCTGAAACCCCATCCGCGCAATTTTACTTGCTCAGACACCATGAAAGATGTTTCTGCGGGCCAAATGTTTTGGATTATAAAAAACGGATCCCCCGGAACAGGAATGGTGGCCCATGGAAAAACCTTAAAAGACAAGGAAATTTGGGATGTGGTTAAATACATCCGCGAAAGCTGGGTCCACCACTAGGCGTGGGAGGCAAAGGGCAATAATCACCTATTTATTAATGCGGGGATGGAATTAATCTGTCCCCGCTTTTTTCTTGTTTAATTTTTCCAACTCATGTTTTTTCACAAGCTCTTCCAGTTTTTTATTAAAAGCAGGTGATTGAGTAATTTCCTTACCCCATTGGCTGCCCACCACTCCGGCTTCGCGACTGATTAGAGGCATCTTTTTTTTCCACTCTTCCCAAAAGGGCGTCTCAAACATTTCAATAAGTTTTTTCACCGTTTCATGAGACATATGCTTGTCATAAACCGGAATGACACGAGTGATCAGTTCATTCATCTCTTTTTCACCAACCAATTGATTGAACTCCGTCCAAAACTCATCAGGAACTATTGGAAATGAACTTGAAATCATCATCGAGACAGAATTCATCAATGTATCCTCCATATAACTCAACTGTCTCAAAATCCCAGAAACTTCCAGCAATTTTTTAATATCTTTTTCTTTTTCCGTTTCAGAAAAAGCGGGGTTTGCAATTGCCCCCAGCAAAACGAGCATTAAAGCCAGCCAAAGTGAATTTTTCTTCCAGTAAAATAACCTCATCGATCCCTCAAAAATTTTTAAACCAAAGCCTAACATGGTCACAGGCAGGGGTACACCTAATAATATTGAAACTGTCTCTTGACGAAACCTCAAACTGGATTTAGCCTGTTATTCCCTATAAGTCAGGTGCCCCTAATTTTATGAGTTTTGACAAACAAAAAGCTGAAGATTCAAAGAAAAGCCTACAAAACGCTGATCTCAAAAACGCTGAGCTTCAAGAGGCGGATCTCAGTGATGGGATTTTGATTGAGGCATGTCTTGAGAGTTCTGATTTATCTGAAGCAGACCTTTGTGGAGCAGATTTAAGTAGAGCAAACCTTTTGAATGCCCGGCTTCACCGCACTGTTTTATATCGCTGCAGAGCTAAAGAAGCCAACTTTTCCAATACTGTCTTAACCCAGGCAAACCTAGTCGAGGCAAATTTAAGCTCGGCCAACTTTAACAATGCGAATCTTAAGGAATCCAATATTGAAGGAGCGAACTTAACCGATGCCTGCTTTACAAATGCCAATCTAAGCGAAGTAAATTTAACCGGGGTATTTCTGGCAAACGCAAACTTGTCTGGAGCTGATTTTACTAATTCTGAGCTCATTGCCGCCGACCTGGTAGGATGCGACTTTTCGGGTGCAAACCTGGATAGCACCTACTTCAATCATGCCGACCTTTGCGGAGCAAACCTCAAGTCCGCACTAAACTTGACTCGCGATCAGGTCGAAACGGCATTTATAAATAAGGAAACCCTGCTCCCTGATTCAATTCCAATTCTCTGGATTTCAAAAACCGAATACGAATTTGAATAACCCCTCCAACTACTTTCAAAGAGTCAGGCACTTTGACTTGTAATTTCCTTCCATATCTTTTGTGCCCTTTTTAATTGCGATCCGTCATCGATTTCGGCCCACAAGAGATTTTCTATCTTTAAAAACCCTAAAGGGATTTTCTCTGCAACGCTCACAAAGCAATCCATATCGTAACTGATTTTTAAATCCGAATCGAAGCCCTCTTCAGCCATTTGAATCAACTTCAAGTAAAAATCATAACTTAATCGGGATACCCCAATAAATTCACCGACAATTGAATCCAATACCTTCTTGTTTTTGGAAATCTGTTTGACCCTATCGCCGTCTGCCTCTACATAAACTTCATCCCCGGCTTCCGTTTTACCCGATATTAAAATTGAATCTTTAATTGAAGAATCTAATAATTCTCTGATCGCTCTGACTTCATAAATCAGATCGGATTCCAGTAAAATGAAATCTGTGGTGAGAAGGTTTCGAGCGCACCATAAAGAATACATGGTACCTGTTTCCGAATACTTTTCGTTTCGGACTGTTCTAATTTGAGGATATCGGGAACGAAGGTTCTCATAATATTCATCCATGAATCCCGTAACAATAATAATATCGGTGATACCGCAGGCCAAAAGAGATTCAATAGAGTGTTCTATGATAGGTGTCTCTTCCGCCAGAGAGATAAATCCTTTGGGAATTCCCTGGTTCAATTCTTTCAGGCGCACACCCATCCCGGCTGCGAGAATTACGGCCTGTGTAATATTATTTTTCATAGGAGGAATATTTATAAATCTGCTTGAGGTCCTTCTTGAAGGTATTGGATCGCTTTATCCAATTGCATATGGCTGCCGAATAAAATGAGCATATCACCAGACAAAATTAAAAAATCCGGTCCTGGGTTTGGGTGCGGCTGATTCTTTCTAACCACAGCAATAACGATGGAACCGGAACTAATTTCAATTTCTCCCAAAGTTTTTCCACAAACCCATGAGTCTTCAAGGATAAGGTAGGACTCTGTCAATGTTGCAGTAAGATAGGTTGAAAACTTTTTTAAACTCTCCGTGTTCAGAGATAATCCACGGAACATACTGTAACCTTCCATGCGAATTAATTCTACCTGTTGTTCAATAATATTGTTCGGAATTCGAAAATCCCTTAAAACCCTGCAAAAAATTTCAATGGAGGTTTCAAATTCCTCCGGAATCACTTCATCCGCTCCGGCGGATTTCAATTCTTCCACCTGCGATGTCAACCGGGTTCGGACCATGATTTTAACATTCGGGCTCAGCTTGCGCGTCAACCGAACAGCCCTTTCAGTACTTACCTGATCGCTAATGGCATACACAATCATCCGCGCTTGTTTCACCCTCGCCCTTAAAAGCGTTTCTTCTTGAGTGCAGTCCCCATAATGTGTGATCAGGCCTTCTGTCAAAGCCCGTTTTACCTTTTCGCCACTTAATTCCAAAACTATAAACGGGATTTGCGCCTCTTTAAGAACCTTGGCCAAAGTCCTGCCGCCAAGGCCATAGCCCGCAATAACTACATGACCAGACAGGGCTTCATCTTTATTCTCTGCGTTTTCTTCTGTTTTCATGCCGGAAAAAATCCAAATGGATAATTTAGAAGAAATCTGGATCATTAAAGGAGCAACCAGCATGGATAGAATAGAGACAATCAATACCAGTTGGTACTGGTCGCTATTAAATAGTCCCTTTTCGAGACCGATGACAGCAAGGATAAGAGAAAACTCGCCTATCTGCGCCAATCGCATACCAACAATAAAAGAAATTCTAATGGGAGTTTTTAAAAGAAGGCAGGAAAGGAATGCCAAAAACATTTTCAACAAAACCACGCCAGCCGCAAGCCCTACGCAAAACCAAACAGAGTCAAAAAAAATCTCGACCTGCAAAAGCATTCCTACTGAGATAAAAAATATACTGCTGAAATAATCACGAAGGGGAAGAATGTCAATAATGATCTGGTGGTTGTATTCAGAATCCGAAATAATCATTCCGGCAATCAAGGCACCCATCGCCAAAGTCAATCCCATTTTGTGGGAAACCCACCCTGTAATAAGAATAATAAAAACCACTGAAAGGGTCAGATGTTCTTTATTACCTATATGCGCAATCCACGCCAACATCCGCGGAACCAGTAACTTTGACATAAAAAATATTACAACCACTGCGGCGAGCGATTTGAACATCGCGAAAGCAAAATCTATGGGGGAAATAGCTCCCGCCTGAGCCAGCAAAGGCATGAGAAGCATAATAGGAACCACACATAGATCCTGAAACAAAAGAGTACCGATGCAAAGCCTGCCGTGGAGAGAATCGATTTCGGCGCGGTCGGTAATCATTTTCAGGACAATGGCCGTGCTGCTTAATGCAACGAGCAGACCAAAAGCGATGCTCTGGTTTTGAGCAAATCCATATAAATGAAAAATCCATCCAACAGAACCTGCCGTCAAAGCTAATTGAAGGCCTCCTACCCCTAAAATAGAAACCAAATCTTTTATTAGCCGAGTGAGGGAAAACTCCAAGCCGATGACAAATAAAAGCAGAATCACTCCAATTTCAGCCAGGTGTTTAACGGACTCAACATCTCCAATCAATTGCCAGCCATAAGGCCCTATCAAGACACCTGCAATCAGATAACCCATCACAGACGGTAGTTTGATCTTATGGAATAACAGGTTTATAGGAAGGGATACGAGGAGTAAAACAGCAAGGTCTTCAATCAAATGAACCATAAATGGACCGAAAAGAGGGACTCTAGGATTAACCAATTCTACTGAGGAGTATTATACCGATGGAATCTGAAAGGAAAACAAAGATATGGAGAAGGCCCATACCAAAACGATATGGGCCTTCCCGTGAAGCAGTAGGTCAAACAAACGTGAAATGACCAGTTTCACGCAAAAAATTCAGTTTAATCAGTGGCAAAACGCAGGGCTAAGGCAAAATCCTCCAAACCATCTTTTTGTGCCACTGCTGCAATCTCGTTACAGCTTTCTCGCTTGTCAATGGCCTGTGCCGTCATCGAAGAGTCATCCAATTGCTCTCTGACCTTATCAATAAGTTCTTCAATAATGTACTTGAAGGAGTTTTCATCCAATGCACACTCGATATTTCCCCAGAAATCAGCTACCGGATCTTTCGTCATCCCATTTCTCCTCATCGCAAAAGCCATTTTGCCTCTGCAGATTGTGGCTCCCCCAGAAGGGCCGTTAAAATCCCCGGATTTTCCCTAAATAAATAGGAAAAACCACGGCTCGAGACCCTGGTGACAGGGCCAATAACTCAATTTGGTGTTATGAATGATATAACTATATAAAAATCAAATACTTCTGTCAATAGTTATTATAAAAACAGCATCCAAAACACAGAGGAGAAACGTATAACCTTTTATGTTTAAATGAGTTATTGATTTTAAAAAAAATTACTTTTTGAGAGAAGGAGCTTTAAAATTAAACCTTGTTTTTCAATGGATTAACAATCATAAAATTTAATTTATAGATTTATAGCCAATTTTGACCAATGGCATTTCGTTTCGGTCGGGAGAGGGAGTGATCAGGCATATTAAATTGCGGAAAAAAAATGGATCATTCAAAATAGCTGGCGCCGCAGCCTTCCATTTCACAAATCTCGACCCGTTTCATTCGGGTGGAATCTGTATTCACCTGGATCTTCAACTCCAGAAATAACCAGCGAGCAATATTTTCAGCTGAAGGGTTTTCTTCATCAAAGGGAGGGACTTCATTAATATTATGGTAATCCAATCGACTCAAAATTTTCTCAACCATTTCTTTTAGCTTCACAAAATCTATACCAACACCAATCGGATCAAGTGCGTCTGCTTCAACAGTCACCTGCGCGGTCCAATTATGTCCGTGCAAGTTTTCATATTTACCATCATACAACCGTAGCTGATGGGCAGCGGCAAATCCGGTTTTAACAGTTACATCGTACATAGCGACCTCAATATTCAAAAAAGTTAATCAAGAACAACTGCCATACATTCCTGAGCTGTGTTCATCATAGTAGTTATCTCATCTTCACTAATTACTAATGGCGGAATGAAATAAATCACATCTCCCAGCGGCCTTAAAAAAACACCACGCTTTAAAGCTTCCAAATAAATTTTATATCCCATGCGATTTTCAATTGGAAAGGGCTGCTTGTCATTGTTGTTTTTCACCAGTTCCAACGCCGCGATCATACCTTTTTGACGAAATTCCCCACACCACTTGGAATTTTCAGCTATCTGCTGACCCAATTGCTCCATTAACTTTATTTTAGGTACTAGCGATTCCATAAAGTCATTTTCGCTCAGTACTGCCAGTGTTTCGTTAGCTACCGAACAAGCTAAAGGATTCGCCGAGTAACTGTGACTATGTATGAACATTTTCCAACTGGGAAAATCATCATAAAAAGCAGAATAAATCTCGTCTGTAGTCAATGTAGCGGCTAAAGGAAGGTACCCGGATGTAATTCCCTTGGAAAGACACAAAAAAGTTGGACGTATATCATGCTCGCCGCTCACAAATAGAGAACCGGTGCGACCAAATGCCACAGCAACCTCATCAAAAATGAGATGCACCGAATGCGAATCGCAGGCAGACTGTAGTTTTTTCAAATAAACCGGAGGATAGATTTTCATACCCGCAGCCCCTTGCACCAAAGGCTCGATAATGACACCGGCAATATCTTTTTCGTCAAAAGCCTTTTCCATTGGTTCAAAGCATTCCGCGTTACAGCTGTCTCTATTCAAACCAAAAGGACAGCGAAAGCAATCGGGCCCTTCGACTTCCAGATTGTCTGACAAAACCTTCTCAAACTTATTCCTGAAAATATCCATTCCACATACCGACAATGCGCCAAGCGTTTCGCCGTGGTACCCTCCCTTCAAATAAATAAAGCGCGTTTTGTTTTCTTTTCCAGTTTGCTGCCAATATTGCAAACTCATTTTTAAGGCAACTTCAACTGAGGTCGAGCCATTATCAGAAAAGAATACCTTGCTTAAATTTTCAGGAGAAAGTTTTACCAGAGAAGAAGCAAGATCAATCGCCGGCTGATGCGTTATACCCGCAAACATCACATGCGCCATTTTCTCCAACTGGTTTTTCAATGCCGTATTTAGTCGGGGATGGTTGTGGCCCAATAAATTCACCCACCAGGAAGAGATCGCATCCATATATCGTTTACCCTGACGATCAAACAGGTAAACACCCTCAGCCCTCTCCACTATTAGAGGTTTTATGGTTTCGAAATCTTTGTGCTGGGTGCACGGGTGCCAGATATTTTGAAAGTCCCGAGCCAAGTCAGATTCTGTTTCCCTATCATGCATTGCTCATTCTGCCTTAGAGGTTGTATCGAGAGGGAGAAAATTCGAGGATTTCCTTTTCACGGACATCCTTAATAATAGAAACCATATAGTCCGCCTGATTGGGTGTCTGCAAGATTCCATTTCGGAAATGCCCAGAAGAATAAAAAAGATTTTTATACCTCCCACTCCTACCCATAATAGGCATCAAATCATTTGCAGCAGGACGCAAGCCCGTCCACGTTTCAATCAACGATGCATCTTTAAGACAAGGGAGAATTTCAGCAGCTCGCTCAATAAGGCCATCAATCACCTTATTTTCAATGGAAGGATCAAACCCTTTATCCTCCATAGTTGAACCCACTACAAAACCGTTTCCTTCTTTCCAAGGTGCAATATATGTCATCATACCGTGTATCGTGTAATCAAGAAAGTGATCATCCAGTTTCAAACGACACATTTGCCCCTTAACAGGTTTTAAGGGAAGTTCCACATCCAGTACCTTTGCCAATTCTGCAGACCAACTGCCAGACGCCAGCACAAATTGATCCCCCTCCACTTCTCCGGTATCAGTAACAGCTGCAGAAATA
>CAZECX010000034.1:0-28442 GCA_964510965.1 uncultured Nitrospina sp.
TGATCGATGAAAAAACCCGATTGCCTGACTACATTTCTCTGACGGGTTCTTCTGAATCAGAATATAAATGCTCGGTTAGTCCATAAAAATAATATCTCCCTGTCTTCAGCAAAGGGAAAGAGTTTTATAATTGTGCGGAAATAAATTTTATATTACTTGCGGTGTGGGTAATTGGGTTTGAAAATTCAAATTTAGGAATCGATATCCTGATGGGTAGGAATGTTGGCTAATAGCCCTAGTAAAGAATGGAAGACCCAGTTTAAATTTGGAAACCGAAGCGTTTCAAAGGTAAATGACATTGCTGCAAACCCAATAAAAACTGCAATGATTATTGAAAATTCTTTTTGGGAGCTAAGAGGTTTATTTTTGCTGAATTTTTCAAAAATAAAATATAGCAATCCGCCAAAATATAGGATAGTGAATAACCCGCCGAACTCAATTAAAAACCCTAATACTATGTTTTCAAATGTCTGATTGATTCTGAAAAAGTGATAAAAAAGACCTTCCGGCAAGTTATTTCTAATTACAGGGTCATATCCATCAAGGTAGGGAATGAGATTTGCTTTAAACCCCACACCCAGTAATGGATTTTCTTTGAAAACCTGGAGCCCGAAAAAATAAGATTCCGCTCTTAGTGAATAAGAACTATCTAGGTTGAGGTTTGGAATGTTTTTTGAGATAAATGCAAAGGCAATTCCTGCCACTATTAGAAATAAAAATAAGAGCCTCGATTTGTTCGAGACCTTGGAGAAAATGAGATAGGAGATTATAAATAAAATGCCTAGAACCAGACTTTTTTTTGCTAGTAAAATCATTAATCCTACGGAAAAAACCAAGGATAAAACATGAAAATATTTTAAGGGGGAACGGTTTTTTCGACTTAATAAAATTATTGGAGGTGCAGAAAGAAGAAGCAAGAGAGCACTAGCGGGAAGAGGATTATTTGAGAACAAGAAGATATTTCCTGAGAAAACATACTCGTAAACGCCAAAGAAACCAATTGAAAGCAAAATAAAACTGGCTATCAGAAGAAACTTTTCTCGGTTTTTTTTCTGTCTTAGTAACAGTTTCGTGGAAATAAAAATCATTGGTCCTGAAAAAATAAAAAGTATTGTCGATTTTGTGGTAGCCCATTGGTTTTGGCTGAATATTGAGCTGAAAAGCCCAAACAGAAGAATTAGAAGAACCCATTTGATTTCTATAGGTAATAATTTTGATTTGAGCCAGTTTGGGAGGTGGGGGAGAATAACCATTCCTGACGGCAATATGCAAGCAAATAAGATGGAGAATTTTTTCGTTGCCGGGGGCCAATCATGAATGGCTTCTATGGAAAAGATAACAATGAATAGAGTGGAAATGCAATAGGCTCCAAATGACAGGTTTTGCCAATGAGCTTTTGTTGGTGCGGTTTGACTATTCACTGTTATTCGGTTTAACACTTGGCATAGATTTCGGGGATCGGATCACGCTCAGTCTCGATGCCAGAAAATTACTTAAGTAACGGGTGATTGAATTGACAGGCGTGGGATGGCCATTCTTAAAGCTATGGGATTCTCTGGCTTGAAAAATTTAACTGGCTTCATAGTTTAATTAAATAGTGTTTAAGGCGAGCCCATATCTTTTGTTTTTTTTAGGATTCTTAGGCCACTTCTCAGAATAGCTATGAATATACCCAAAAATACGCCGCTTATAATTGCGTAGGTGATTATTTTTGTTTTCTCAGGTGTGATGGGCTCCTGAGGAAAAAAGTTTTTTCTGCTGACAATAACGACTTCAGGCCTTTTATTTAAGTTTCTTTTTATAGCTTCTATTAGTTTGGTTTTCGGATCATGTTTAATTTTTGATTTCTCTCTTTTTAAATCTCTTAGTGGTAACCAATAACTAGTTTTTGATGAAGGCCGGTTTTTAATTTGATTGTTTTTATAAGCTTCAAGCAATGCTTGAAGTCTAATAATGTTGGGAGAAAATAGATCATCATTTGTTCTTTTTTTTAGGGTATTAATTAAAGCCTGTATTTTTTTTTCTCCATTCAAAAACGCAAAATCATCAAATGGGCCCAAGGGATTAACATTTTCTTCCGCTGCCGTAAAGTTTCCTGCAACTTTTAGATGGTCTTCCAGTATTTTAATTTTTCTTAATCGAATTGCTTTTGCCAGTTTTCTGTGAATTTTAATTTCTTGTTCAATAACGTTTATATTGAACTGATAGTCTGGAATGGGTTTCTCTTTTTCTTGTTCTTGGATGGCTTTAAAACCTGCTTCTTGGATAAGTTTGAAAGTTTTATTTTGAGCTGTTTTTATTCCAGCTTCAGATAGGGCGTTCAAAAATTCTGAGATAACCTTTGGGTCTTTTCCTGTCATCTCTACTGTGGTGAGGGTCATATAGTTGAGGTCTTTTTTCCAATAAACAGGCGAAGTGGTAATGGAGCTATTTATTCTGGAAATCAGCTCTGCTGTGTCGCTGGTGTCGTTGGACCCATCTTTAAATTTTTCGAGAAAACCCCTTTCAGTGGCGATCTTTTGCTGCAGGTCAGGGGATTTCATCTGATCTATGAATTGTTTAAAAATGGGTTGCTGGATTTGAGACAATTTGTTTTTTAATATCGGTTCCGAAATATGAAGCTCTTGAGAAGGCATGAAACTAATTGTAGCTTTGTAAATAGGGGTAATCGAATAACAGTAAATTACAGAAGATAACGTTAAAAAAGAAATTATTGAAAGAATAAGGTTTTTGTTGAGGACAAGAAAATCCAATATATCAATCAACCTTATTTCATCTTCTGGAGGGTTGTTTGATATTTGAGCGTTCTCAGTCATTTGACTTTCGTTGGCGCATTGAAAAATTTAAGTTGTGATAATCTGGGGTGTGCGGTTTGAATGGGGAGGTGCGTTTCTGAAGTTGTAGAATGGTTTTCACGCCCTCACTAGTTCGATAAAGTATCTAACTATTATCTTGAAAGATAATACAATTTCCTTATAAAATCCAGTGGAAAATGTAGATAAGGTTTCTCCTTAATCTATGTTTTTAAGATTGAATGTTTTGATAAAAGAATAATTAGATTGCAGACTTTCAAAACTACCGAATTGTCCTATTTTCTCTTTCTTTAATTTTAAACCTTTGTATAAATCTAAAGTAAATAAATCGGATCCAGTATTTCAAAAGTAAGGGATGTTTGATCGTTACCGACCTCCAGCTTGTATTTTTATGCTATGACCCCCAAGCATACGCAACTAATGGAAAGTCAAATTAAAGCCGCTATATAATAAGTGTTGATGGGGTAAAGAGAGTCGATGTTTTAGGCAATTAGTTAATCCTGATATTGTTTAAATTGTGACAACCTTGCGCAAACTTTCAATATAAATTTTATTTATATAATACGGATTAGAAGGATGACAGCCAGGCTTTTTAATAGGTGTTGATATGGGCATAAATTCGGGGAATATACGTCTATTAATGCGTGAAGGAAACCGGAAAAAATTTTCTGGCAGAGTTCTTCAATTAGGAAGACAGGAGGTGCTGGCTACAGAGCAATCTATAAAGAAGATCTCTGAAGAGGAAAATTTCAATCTGTCTGAACCAAGTGAAGATATTGGACAAGGAAAATCTAAATTTTCAGATGCGGTCACAGTGAATGACAAGTATTTTTTCCAGAGCTTGGGATTTGAAATTGTAGATTCTCTTGACGTAAGCACCTTTGAAGGAGCAAATGTTATTCACGATCTTAATAAATTGCTAACAAAGGAATTAAAGAATAGGGCCACATACGACCTTATCTATGATGGGGGTACCATGGAGCATATTTTTCATATTCCTAATATCCTTAAAAACATCTTTGACTTACTTTCAGTCGATGGACGAATAATCCACGTAAATCCTATTAATCTTCTTAACCATGGACTCTATAATTTTTCTACTTGTTTCTATGAGGATTTTTATAGTGCGAACGGATTTTCCATTAATGAATGTGGAGTAATTAAAGTACCGAATGTTAGTTGGAATGGTAATCATTATTACATTTCGGGTGATAAAAATTCGCAGTTTATTCGGTCTATAAACCCAGGGTTGTTAGATGGAGCAAGTTACTTAACACATTTTATTGCTACAAAACTTCATGACTCTTCCGGTGACAGGGTGCCTCAGCAGGGAATTTATAATATGGAGCAAAACTCATCTGACAGTGTGGAAGAACAGGGTAATTCGGGCTTGGTTTATGGTAATTCCCCTATTAAATTTATTTACAATAAACTGCTTGGGGTTCCTATCTTTAAACCTTTTTTCAAGTTTTTACGTGACAAGTATGCAAACTCATTAGTTAAGTGGGAAGTTATATAGCCAAACCGGATGTACCAAAAAAGAAACCCACTACAGTGAAAATCAAATGGTATAATAAAAATAAGGAAATCTGTTTTTAATCCAAAATTTTCTCTCCTAATTAGTGGCATGCCCTGAAACAATAAATCTATTTTGCAAAGCCCCCCTTTTAATCAAGGAATTCTTCATATATGAAGTGCAGCTCATTAGAGGGGGCAAAAGGGCGGGTTTAGAAATTTCAGAAAAACTTAAACCAATTCTATTTTGCAGCAAATTTATTTAGGGGACATATAAAGTGGTTACAATTTTGCTCCCAGCCTATAACGAAGAAGAGTCCTTTGCTACATTTTTGCCTAAGTTTCAAGGAGCTCTAAAAACATTAAATACCCCCTTTCGCATCATAGTTTGTAATGATGGAAGTTCAGATCGAACCGAAGAATTACTTGGGAATTTTTCTAAGGAACTTCCCCTCGAGGTGATTAACCACAAGCTTAATAGAGGGCTTGGCGAAACCAGTCGAGATCTTTTCGAATATGCTGCGGAATCCTGCCACCCCGATGATGTCATTATTAGGATGGATTGTGATGATACACATGAGCCTAAGTATATTCCAGAAATGATAAAAAAATTGGATGAAGGTTTTGATGTGGTGATTGCCTCCCGCTTTCAACCAGGAGGTGGGCAACTAGGTGTTAGTTCTTATCGAGCCTTCATCAGTTATTGCGCGAATTTATTTATGAAACTTTTTTTTCCTATTAAAGGGATTCGAGAATATTCATGTGGTTTTCGAGCATACAGGGCAGGAAAGGTTCAAGAAGCAATATTGTTTTTCAAGGGTGATTTCATTCAACTTAGAGGATTGGGGTTTACCTGCACATTGGAAAAAATTTTAAAGCTTAATCTGCTCGGAGCGCGATTTACGGAAATTCCTTTTAACCTGCATTACAATCAGAAATTGAGCGAAAGTAAAATGGTCGGCAGCGTTACCACCCTCGGGTATGTCGTTATGATAATACTGTATTACTGGCCATTCGGGGGTTGGAGAACTATAAAAAAGCTTAAATAGGTTGTTTCATACTGGAGCAAATTTAAATTACCTGGGTTTTATATGTGTGGAATTTGTGGGGTTTTCGGTTATTCTCCCCAACCCCAAGAAGAGAAAAAGCAGTTAGTGCGGAAGATGATGGCCCGGCTCTCTCACCGCGGCCCGGATGCCGAAGGAATACACACTCCTCAAAATTCGATTTTAGGCCATGTAAGACTAGCGGTTATCGATCTAGAGCAGGGTCGTCAACCAATGGTTTCAGAAGATGGTCGTTATACCCTCATATTCAACGGTGAGATATATAACTATTTGGAATTGAGAAAATCCCTTGAGTTGAAAGGGGTTCGATTCCGCACCCAGTCAGACACCGAAGTTCTCCTTCAAATTCTTATTCAGCAAGGTGAAAAAGCATTCAACGAATTAAATGGAATGTTTGCCTTCGCGTTTCATGATAATCAGACGGGGCAGTGGATTCTCGCCCGCGACCCGTTTGGAATAAAGCCGCTTTATTATTCTGTTGTCGATGATGAAATCGTTTTTGCTTCAGAAATTAAGGCCCTATTAGAACACCCTGAAATTAAGGCAGAACAAAACTGGAAGGCGATACAACATTATTTGACCTTCCAGTTTTATTTAAATGGGGAAACCCTGTTTAAAGGAATCCATGAAATAGAGCCTGGATTTTACCTTAAGGGACAAGCAGGCAAAATCAATCAGACTGTTAAATACTGGGATGTCAATTATCATGTGAATTTTGAGAAATCGGAAGGGTCTTTCAAAGAAGAGTTAATTTTTCTTCTTAAGGACAGTGTGCGTTTGCAAATGCGCAGTGATGTTCCACTGGGAAGTCATCTTTCCGGTGGCATCGATTCGAGTGCGGTTGCAAGTTTAGCGTCAGCTACATTTGGAAACGAGCTTTCGGCTTTCACCGGAAAATTCAATGAAGGGCATGAATATGATGAATCGGGTTACGCCAAATTGGTGGCTGAAAAAATTAATGCCCACTATTATGAAGTCATTCCCACCTCTAACCAGTTTGTTGATTTGCTTCCAAAGCTGATTTATTTCCTCGATCAACCTATTGCAGGCCCCGGTATATTTCCTCAGTTCCTGGTAAGTCAACTGGCATCTGAACATGTAAAAGTTGTTCTAGGTGGGCAGGGTGGCGATGAAATTTTTGGAGGATACGCTCGTTATCTGGTCGGATATCTGGAGCAGGCTATCAAGGGGGCTATTTTTGAAACTCAGGAAGAAGGCAAGCATGTTGTAACTTTAGCTTCTATCATTTCGAACCTCTCGGTACTCAAGGAATACCATGGGCTGATGCAACATTTCTGGCGAGATGGTTTATTTGAGGATATGGACCGTCGTTATTTTAGGCTCATTGACAGAAGCCCTGATATTACAGAATTGCTCACTGATGATGCCCGGCAATCCTTTGGTAGAGAGGAAATTTTTGCAGAATTTCAGTCCATCTTCAATCATCCTGACACTGGTTCTTATATTAATAAAATGACCCACTTTGACCAAAAAACCCTGCTTCCTGCTCTTTTACAAGTCGAAGACAGGGTCAGCATGGCTGTTTCAATTGAGTCACGTGTTCCCTTGTTAGACACAAGAATAGCCGATCTGATAACTTCCATGCCACCAAGAATTAAATTTAAAGGTGGGAGGAGCAAATATATTTTTAAAGAAGTTATGCGAGATAAGCTCCCAAAATCTATTGTTGATCGAAAAGATAAAATGGGGTTCCCGGTTCCTTTAAAGGAATGGATGAAGGAGGGAATTCTGAAAGATTTTGTATGTGACGTTTTGCTAAGCAAATCGTGCCGCGAACGTGGTTTTTTCAGGCAAGAGGCCCTTGAAAAATTTATCCACAAAGAAGGCACCTTCGGGCGACAACTTTGGGGAATTCTTTGCCTGGAGTTGTGGCATAAAGAATTTATTGATTCAGCTTAAACACCTGTTTTGCAGCTTTTGAAAGCGTAAGTCGACCCGTTCTCCCGGAACAAAATTTATTCTATAAAAGAAGATCCAGAAAAACTTTTCCTGCAAATATTTCTCATTTTTTGAGGCTAGCGACTAAGCGATCAACGGGGGAACCTGGAAGTCTTGGGACTGGGATTTTGCATTCAAAGGGACCATCATAGTAGCGATCTGAAATTTTTGCAGGCAACCCATGAAAATCTTTGAATCCCATTTTTAAAACTTTTTGTCGACGAGATTTTAAGGGTAAATCTTCTTGCCATTGACGTTCATTCCATATTGGCACTTTTTTGTTCAAGTAAATTTTTATCAATGGAGCAAAAAATTCCTTCCAACCAATCAGCATAAACTCATATTTCATTTTGTAGACGGTATGGTCCTTTTGGGTTTCTGTAATGTTGATGGTAGTTTTCACGGTCATCCCTGGCATCGTAGAAAAACATAAAAGAGTGTTTTCGTCTTTTTTTACCGTCATTCCAACATTATTCACCTTGAAGAAACTAAGAATTGGAGCCTTCATCTTGTTAACAGCCATAACAATGTCCCCCGATTCGTATATGACCTGTGACTCCACAAAGCCCTCATGGACCTCTGTCACATGTTCGTGGTCCAAATAATTCCACATTCCTACCGCTAGTGAGCAATCGGTTTCTTGTTGGCAATTAATTTCAATAATTTTCAAGGCAGAGATACCTCTAACTCACCATTTATTTCCTTGAATGGATAATGTTTCAGGCATCCAGGGATTTTAAATGTTTGGCATTGCCCCGTGTCTAAATCAAAATCCCATCCATGCCATTTACATCGTAATTTTCTGGCACCGGAAACAAAACTCAAACTCCCTCCAAAATGAGGGCAAACGGTGGACAGGACAATCAGATTGTCATCAAGATGAACAGCAGAAACCTCATCTCTCCATTCATCTATCCATTGAGTTATCATCCGTTTTTGTTTCAGCTCTTCAATGGAACAAAAGATGATTTTGGTGGGAACATCCATTAAAATTTACCGTGGTATATTGGCACTAGAGAAATCAGGCTAATAAAAAGAATATCTTAAAAGAGGGAAAGCTTTAAAATAAGCATAGCTATCTTATGATATTAAATATTTTTTATCAAGAGACCCTGGCTTGTCTTTGCAATAGTTAGCTTAAATGTTTTTCTTCCAAAATTTATGAGCCGCATTAAATATTTATGGCAAAATAGTTAATGCAAATGATGTCATATTTGTATTGTTCCCTTAATGAGCCCTTATTATTTACATCGCCAGTGATGACCCCAAATAAATAATGGGAAAAAAAATACTTGCTCCTGAGCGAAAGTATGCTGTTGATACCTTATCGCAATATTGGCTGAAAAATGTTGAATGGGTTTATCAACTGCCCATCTTTGAAGTGGTTCCCCAGACTCTTCCCAATTTACCACCTAGAATGCAATATATTGAAATTCCTGATTGGGCAAAGGATGTAGGAGTAGATGGTAAATTGTTGGTACCCCGAGAATCTTTAAAGTCAGTGAATGAAACTTCGTGGAATCAGGTTGATTGGTTTTCTGCCATTTTTTGGTATCTCAATGGGTCTGCGGAAAGGGCGTATGAAAAAACTCATGGTCCGATTCACTCTAATTGTTTCCGATTGAAAAGCTGGGACCCAAGGATATGGGACAGGGCATGGGTCAATCGAATTGCCCTTTTCTTGAGGCGCTGGGTTTCCAAAATTAAAGAGATAGATGAGGAGAAGTTATTTGGACCCTTACCTATTCCGCAAATAATCTTGACGCATGATGTAGATGCAGTGCGCAAAACTTTAGCGATCCGCCTCAAACAAACCGCGGTTCATCTCCTGCACTCAGCGCATAATTTGTCAGAGGGGCAGGGGCGAAAATCAAAACAGAATATCTCGAAAGCAAAAAGGTTTTTATTTTCCCAGGGGGATTATTGGTGTTTTGATAAAATTATGGAAATGGAAAAGCAATATGGAATGCGAAGCCATTTTAATTTTTATGGCGGGCCTGGAGGAGCGGCCCGGAGCTTCAAAGAGCAAGTATTCGATCCTGCATATAATGTCCTGAATCCTAGAATAAAAAACATGCTTAGAGAACTGAATGGTGGTGGTTGGAAAATTGGGCTGCATCCTGCCTTTGACTCCTGGAAGGAACCTAAAAAACTTCGATTAGAAAAAGAACAATTAGAAGATTCTTTAGGCTGCGAGGTCGAAATTTGCCGTCAACATTGGTTGCGGTTCGGTTGGGAAGATACATGGCAAGCACAAGCTTCGGCTGGCTTCAAATTAGACACTACATTGGGGTTCAATGACCGCCCAGGTTTTAGAAATGGGATGGCTCTGAAATTTAACCCCTGGGATTCTCAACAAAGAAAGCCAATGGATTTTTCAGCTATTCCTATGGTTTTGATGGATTCGCAATTGTTCGACCACAAATATATAAATGATGAGGACCATAATAAAATTATAAAGCATTGGCTGGATGAGGTTATTCTGGCTTGCGGAACAGCAACTATTATTTGGCATCAGCGGGTAATGAGTCCAGATTATGGATGGGGGTCAGGATATCAATATTTATTATCATATATTCAAAAACACAGTCTCGCATAAAATTCTGAACCTATAAAGGAAGCCAAATTGCAATTGAACGTCATGAGCCTTAACATTCCATTTGGGCAAATCAAAGAAACTAAAAAGTATGAACAATATTTAGGAGAATTGATTCTTCGCCATAATGTTGATTTTATTTTTCTTTGTGAACTCTTGGGTGAGGTGGGGCAGGTGGAACGTTTGGCTAAAATTTCCAGTTTTCCCTATTGGGGTGAAATACCTTCTTACCCCCACAACAGCCCTAAATTAGCACTGGGGTTTTTGAGTCAATATGAGCCTTCTATATTTGAAAAGATCCCAATTTTTCAAGCGCAAAAAGGGTGGACGAACGGCTTTCGTGTTGTTCTTGATAATTTAAATGGAGGATTACCACTGAATATTTATGGGGCCCATTTTTGGACGGGGGATCAATGCGAGAAGTCTATTTTTGATATTGTTTTGAAGGAATTTAAAAGGGGGAATCCGAGGGAACTTCAAGTCAATGAAATATTGAATAAAATAGACGAAAACCCGGGCTCCAGTCTTCTTATAGGAGACCTGAATACATTTCCGTATAGCAGGGCATATAATTTAATTTCATTAAAATTGAAAGATAGTTGTCCCCTCCTAAAAACTTTTTTTGGCACCTATAAACACGGGGGGCTACCCGTTCGGTTGGACTATATTTTCTATAGCCCTGATATAATTAGTCAAAGTTATAGAAGTATGCCTACTAATCTGTCTGATCATCATGTTGTTTTTGCTGAAATAACTTCTCAATAACTGAGAAATCTTATGTTATTTTTATATTAGCTGGAAATGAATGAGAAAATGGTTATCTATTTATTAATTTAATCCGATAACTCTAGATATGGAAGAATTGTCCACCCATTTTCATCTAATTTGGGTTTTTACCTCAAAGTCTTGATTTGGAGCCGTTTTTAAACCCAAAGGACATTGGTTCTGTGGATTGCCCCCGGGAGAACAAGTTTTGAAGGAAAGAGTTCTATTAATTTATCCCCCTAGTCCAAATGAGCTTCTTTTGCCAATGGACTCCAAAAAGGTTCAAAACCATGGTCATAAACCACCTATGGGGATCATGTACGTAGGTACATTCTTGCGGAGCCAGACTTCAGCAGATGTCCATCTGCTGGATGCCCAACTAAAAAACCTTTCTATTCAACAGGTGATAGACCGTGTGCAAGAGTTAAACCCGATTGCAGTGGGTATCACCGCGTGGACAGACTTCTGGTTCGATATTTGTCAATTGATTGATGGCATTAAGAAAGCTTTGCCTGATATTCATATTTGTTTAGGGGGCCCTCATGTAAGCATTTACCCACGTGAATCCCTTCAGAAGGATGGGGTTGATTCGATTATCAATGGTGATGGAGAAAGACCCTTTGCACATTTAATCAAAACCCTAATGGGCGATACTGAAGGCGGTTTTTCAGGATTATACCTAAAAAGTCAGGTTGGAGATCCCGGTCAAGAATTCCAACCTTTTGTAGATGAAGAATTGAATGACATAGATATCCCAGATCGCACTATGTTGCCCTACCAAGAATATGACTCTGTGCTGGCTAATGGGTCCGTTACGACAATGGTGACTAGCAGAGGCTGCCCTTTTGCTTGTACTTTTTGTAAGGTCTTAAGTCAAAAGACAGGTTTTCGTTCAGCCGAGAATGTGGTTAAAGAAATGAAAATTATTGCGGACCTTGGGATTAAAGAAGTCGAAATCTATGATGATACATTTGGAACGGATAGACAAAGGGTTCTGGATATTTGTCGTTTATTAAAAGAGAGCAAAGTTGACCTGAAGTTTACAATTCGTGATCGTGTAGCTCACATTGATGATGAAGTTTTAGGAAAAATGAAAGAGGTAGGTCTGCAACGAATATATTTGGGGATTGAGACAGCTTCCGATATTACTCTTAAAACGATTAAAAAGGGTATGACAGTAGAAATGGGACGAAAGGCAGTCAATTTGATAAAAAAACATGAAATAGAACTACTAACTTATTTCATGATTGGTTTGCCAGGTGAAAATATGGAAGATGCAGAGAGGACTCTGGAGTTGGCGATAGAATTAAAACCAAGCTACGCCAATTTTTCAGTGACTATTCCTTATCCAGGAACTGCAATGTATGATACCGCATTGAATTCAGGAATTATTACTGAAGATATTTGGAAAAATTTCGTTGAAAATCCAACTGCAAATTGGCAGCTTCCCGTTTATACAGAGAAGATGAGTAGAAAACAATTGTTAAGCCTGCATAAAAAAATCCTGCACAAATTTTACTTCCGAAAAGATTTTCTGTTTCATCAGTTAAAGAGGCTAAAAAACTGGAATCAGTTTAAGAAAACTGCGAAAACTGCTTATACATTATGGGCAAACTGAAAAGCTCAACTTTCAAGCCATCACTCGTTTTCCACTTCCCACCTTGCAGTAAAATTCTAATTATCTATTGAATTTGTGGCATAGCAAATACCTTGATTTTAGTCACCCAGTCCGGCTTATCACTCGAAAATTTATTCAATAATGAAAATAATTTATCAAAATAATCAAACATCTGACGAATTTTGGTCCTCATATTGGAGCAATGTATCTAGAGATCCTGATAATATTTCTGATAAGTCCATATACCCTCTTTTCCCAATAGATGAATATATTATTCCTGGAATGAAGATACTTGAGGCTGGTTGTGGAATGGGGCGAGTTTTGAAGCATTATTACTATCAAAACTATTTCATAGTTGGATTGGAAAATTTTTTTGATTGCTTGAAATTTTTGATTAAGGAGCAACCCTCTTTTCCTTTGATTCATGGTGATATAAGAGACCTGCCTTTGCAAAACGAAACCATGGATGTTGTTTTGTGCTTTGGGTCTATTTCTTGTCTGGAACATCGGCATAATGAAGCTTTAGTAGAAATGAGAAGAGTGCTTAAAGATGAAGGATTGATTGTCGTGGGTGCTGCTTGTGACAATATTCTTCGACGGTTTCAAAACTTTTTAGGTTTCTGTCATTACCTTTTATTGAAATCATTTGGGAAAAATTGCCAGCGCAATTTTTTTTCCCGGGCTTTCAAGCCTCATGAATTAAAGACTTACCTGGAGAATGAAGGGTTTAAGGTAATCCGATTAGAACCTGCTCATAGTAAGATTATTTTTTGGAAGTTCTTTTCTTTCCTGAGGGAAAATAAGAAGGAAAATATTGAATTAAATCGGGATGGGGATCGGGGCTATAAATTAAATTCTTTTGGAGAAATGATTTTTAATTTTATGCGTACTCGTTGGCCATGGTTTATTGCCGTTGGAGTTTCCTGCGTAGCCAGAAAGAATTGATGCGGGTATTTAAATAAACCTCCCCCAAGTTTTTTATGTTCTTATAAACAACAATATTATTATTTTTTTTGAGCAAAATAATAATTCCAGGCGGATATAAAGCCAATTATTTTCCGGATAGTTTAACTAGTAATTTTTGCAAGGCATCCGCACCTTTTTTAGAGGCGAGAGCCCTTAAATTCCATTGATTTGGATGCGGGGGAACTTTATAGGAGACCTGCTCTAATATTTCCCCACTATCTACAACTTTTGTTAGCCGATGGATTGTTACCCCGGTAGTAGAATCACCTGCCATTAAAATTTCCCTGAATGGGTTAGAGCCTTTATGCCTGGGAAGAAGGGAAGGGTGGATATTAATTGACGCTAAATTAGCTAGGTTCAGAGCTTCTTCGCCCAATATTTGGCCAAATCCGACGGTAATTAGGTAGTCCGGGTCAAATTCTTTTATTTTGGTCAAGGATTTATTAGCATTTATATCTAAAACTGAATCGATATGAATATTATTTTGAATTGCAACTTCAGCAGGGTAGATAGGATGCAGTTGAACCCCAAGGACGCCCATCCATTTCCTGAATGCCGATAACAAAACATCAATTAACTTCATACTTAAAAAACCCACGCCGCTTCGGATTATTTGTTTTCGTAAATTTCTGAAACTGAAATATTCTTTCCCTAAATGATCAAGGAAAATAAAACGCACCTTAATTTTTTTCTCTTTAATCAACATCAAGGCAATGTTTGTGCAGAATGGGTTTGTAGGGCTGGTGAGTAAGAGAAATCTCATAGGAAAGGAATTGCAAAGTTTTCAGGTCAAATAAAACAATTAAAATAGTGTTTCAGGTATCCTTGGATATTAAAATAAGCCTTAATAATAAACTATTGGAAAGAGAAATTTATGGGAGAGAATTTTAATTTTATAGGTGTGAGGCAAATTGAATAAAGTGTCTTTATGAAAGAACGCCGTCACAACGTGAACAAGCTTCAAATCTTCCGTTTTTTTGGACCAGCAGATCTTTCCTGAAAGTTTTTAGCTTCTCACCGTTCCATACTTCTTGAAAATCTTGTTCTAAAAGGTTCCCAAAAATTTGGTGGAAACAACGTTGATTTGCTTGTGCGCTTCCATCCGTATTTATCTGCATTGTGTACCAGGGGTATACACATGGGGTATTATCCATAAAGGTGTCATGGTCGTGAAAATAGGTGCGGAGCCCTTGTTTTGTTGGCCAACGAAAACGAAAGGATATTTTTTCTTTATAACGCTCTGTTATATAATTCATTTGTTCGAATAATAAATCAGTGTCAATATTTAACAAATTAACACCCCCATTAAGGCAACTTCCATTCATTGCATCATATTTTTCACCAAAACTCTTATTATGTTTTTTTGCCGCTTCTTCAGTTAGGAACAGCATAGTTCTAAACATAATGGTTTCGACCAGCTCAAGGGGAAACGAATCTAGGAATTCGGGCAAGACGTTATGGTTTGCTTCAGAAATTGTATAAACGATGGATACTTCAGGGTAGCGACTATTTCTAGACTTTTTTATTTCATCTAGTTTCTTAAGCCCGGATATGGCCTTATAGTATGCTCCAGAACTATCTCTTATCACATCGTGTATTCTTGCTGGACCGTCGATAGATATTCCAAGTTTGTCCAGGCCCGAATCGACCAACTCCTCAGCTCGACTTTCCAAAGTTGTAGCATTGGTAGTTACACTGCAATCCAATCCATTGAACTTTATATAACTGATTGCTTCATGCAGATCTTTGTAAAGGAGAGGTTCCGCTGCAGGGATCCCAATCAGTGGTCGAAAACTTTTTACTTTATCAATGATCTTCTTAAAATTTTCAATTTCCATGTTTCGGGTTTCAGCACCGCCAAGGTTTTTAGCTAAAAAGCTACCCTTGTCTTCCATCCATATATCGCAAAATGTGCATCTTAAGTTGCACCAATTGTTCACATGAATGAATACAGAAAGAGGCGGAAAACTATATCCGTTCTTTAGTAAAAAATAAGGAATCGCTTGATAAGCAAGTCTAAAAAAATTTGCATTTTTTCCTGCGGTTGAAATTTTTTTAAGATTTATGCTTCTCTTTATTTGATTCAGCAAATTCAGAGCCATAAGCTTCCTTGAAAATTATTCATCTATAAACCAATCCATCGCAACGAGAACAACCGGGGAATCTGCCATGTTTCTGTAAGTCCATTCTGAATTCTCGAAATTTTTGGCCATTCCATACTTGTGAAAAAGGTTTTTCCATAATATTTCCAAATTTAACATTGAAGCAACGAGTTACAGTTATTAGGTCCCCCTCGTTGGTTATTTGGGAAAGATACCAAGGAAAAACACACTTGGTAGAATCCATAAATTCAGTAGGGCTATTTAAATACCTGTCTATTTGGCTTTTATCGGCTTCAAAATGTAGCGTTAATTTATCTTTATAGCGTTTTTCAATTTCGCGCACTTGATCAATCAGAATATCTAAATCAATTTTATCTGCGAAAAAATCATCTGGCATGCAAGAAACTGTAGCAGGGTACTTTTCTCCAAACTGTGAATTATGGTTATTCATAACCTCTTTAGTTAAGAAAAGCATCATTTTAATATTTATATGTTCTATGCCATCCAAAGGTAAACCACTCATTAATTCGATCAGATGCTGATAATTGGTATCTGCTACAAAAGTGGTGATGTAGATATAGGGGTATTTCAGACCTTTACTCTTCTTTTTTTCTATAAGTTGATTCAAGCCTTTCATGATTCGTTCATAGGCACCGGGGACTGCTCTCATTTCATTATGGATGGCCGGGGGTCCATCTATTGACACAGAAATTTTATGAAGCCCTGAATCAAGAATCTCGTCCACATGTGTATCAATCGTAAGGCCGCCGGTGGTGATGTTCATCTCCATTCCCCTTGACTTGGCATGTCTCACAGCATCCCACATGGGTTTATATAGCAAAGGTTCTGTAGTCGTGACACCAATATAGGGCTTAAAGGTTGAGATTTCGTCCAATAATGTTTTGAGTC
Source organism: uncultured Nitrospina sp. (assembly GCA_964510965.1). Taxonomy (GTDB): domain Bacteria; phylum Nitrospinota; class Nitrospinia; order Nitrospinales; family VA-1; genus UBA8687. The sequence continues at coordinate 16,311 of CAZECX010000034.1, forward strand.
TTTCAATGGGAAAATCTTGCCCTGTTTCGCCTGCCAAATTCTTATGGAATTGGGAAACATCTGTTTTATTACCTATATCGCACAATCTGCATCTAAGGTTGCATCTGCCATTAACTGAAATGAAAACGGTAAGGGGGTTACGAGCAAAACCTCGCCGGTTTAAATAATAGGGTAGGCCCTGCCAGAGCAACTTTGAGATAGGGGTGACTCCACTTGACCCAGAATGATGCCTGGAAACTTTGATTCTTTTTAGAGCTGTTTTGGCTTGTTGAAGCATATAATATTCCGGTTGAATTCGGGGGATCGATTAATTCTTAGCGGCAGAACGGGTAAATGGGGTGAGAAAATTTTATTTCTATCGGCTGTTTTTTAATTTTTAGCTTTACGGAAATAGATTGCTAATCTTCTCAATCACAACAATTACCGTGTGGCTGATTCCCGATGACTTTTTCTGCGAAAACTTAAGAAATAAAAATATAGCTTAATTGGTCTAGCTAAATAGGTGAAAATATAAATTTATGGATTTCTATATATTTCGATTATGAACCTTGCCAATTAGGTGACGGGCATGAAACAACTCTGGCTTTTAGCCAACTAACTCAGGCAAAATATCGACAATCAGCATGCAATAAAAATTGTATCATAAAAATTTGCGGAACCTTAACAAACGTTTTGGGTTTAGGTTGTCAAATTATTGCATAGCTCAAAATTATGGGATCAACCATTTTTAGTTGAAAGGTATTTACCCAAAGCCTGTAGAGTCCAGATAGGCATTTTCTTCAATACGGCCCGAGTCAGATTGTGGCGCTTAGAATTGATATCTCTCTTAATCAAATCTTCTTTGATTGTTGAAGAGCAAAGGGTCTTTGATGGAGATTGTATCGCCCCCCATTTCTTTTTAAACTGCAAAAGACTGGTTTGATGCGGAGAGTCTGAGCCAAAGTCGAAGCAATTCTTTCCATTATTTATGCTTTCTTTTATCATGATCCAAAATAAGAGGTCATTGGCCCTTAAGTGTTGGAATTTGAAATCTGAAGCACCATAAGCATAAATAGCTGTATAAGGTGAATCTAATAAAATGGCACCCGCAATAGCATGCGATTGGTAGTATCCTATATAAATCCTAATGTGTTTAGGGTTCATAAGATTCAATATGTTTTCGAAAAATGTCCACGAGAAAATAGGCACGCCAAGTTTTTTTCTAGTGATTTTAAAAAGATCATAGAAGTTGGACATCGATTTCAAAGAATTTTCCTGAACCACTTCTACCCCGCTATTTATAGCCTTTCTAATGTTCCTCCCAAAACCAGAGTTGATAGATTTCCAAAGGTAAGATTCTCCCAGGCTTAAATCTAAATGAGAGCGGATCATATAATCAATCAAGCTAAAATGGGGAGGGGCTTGGGCGTAGTTCCAATCTTTAAAAACAATTTCTAAGGGGTGGATTCTAAGCTCTTCGATGATTAGATCTCTAACAATAGGATCTTGAGTAATTAGCTCTGCCCGGTCTCTCCAGGGTGCATTTATAGCAAGTTTTTTATTCACCTCCCACAGAGGCAATAATCCCTGGATTTCATCCCTTTGATTTAGGCAAATTAAAGATCTTTCTTTAAAAGAAAATGACATTTCTAAAACTTTAGCCCATTCCCGTGAATGGTAAGGGGATGCGGAAGGGTTTCCTTTCAAAAAAGTATCCCATAGAGGTATATGATGCCTTGGATTAAATTCAACGATTTTCATATTTTTAGAGCAATACTTATTACATTTTTAGGCAGATTAACTAAGGAGTATTTATTTTGAAGTATGAGTTTTTGAAAATTTATTTCACGAAGACAAAAAATATTTTTTACTTGAAGAGGCTTTGAAGTGAAGGGTGATTCTTGATATGTACATTTTCAAACCGATATATTATAATTCTAACGTGAACTCTTTTCCCAGTTTTTATACGTCCTAACCTCCCAAGGTAAATAGAATCAACTCCCCCCCTCCACAAATGATAACCCACTTGTCTTGCAAATGATAACCCTGCTGAAACAAATCAGAAAAGATACTTTTATCTACGGCATTGGTGGAGTAATAACTGCCGTATTCCATTTGCTTGTGCTCCCTATATACACGCGTTTTTTAAGTCCCGCCGAATATGGAATCATTGAGGCGATGTTAATAATTAATGCTTTTTTTGCTATATTTGTAAATATAGGAATGGATATGGTTCAGTCCTATTATTTTTTTGAGCAGAAAAAATCTGGACTAGAACAACAGAAAAAGGTAATAACTTCCATCTTTCAATGGCGCCTTACCTTTGGTTTTACTGCCGTTATTGCAGCCACATTTATAGCTCCTATTCTTCCTCTATGGTTCCTTGGTTCAACGTCAAATTGGCCTCTTTTTTTTATAGCATTTTCCGGAGTTTGGCTTTCTCAACTAGTGAGCCAATGTGCCGAAATATTTCGGCTTCTTTACAAACCTTGGCCTTATTTAGCCATAACCATTTCGCATTCAATCGGTTCAGCGCTAATTATCATTGGCTTAGTCGTTTGGGCGCAAATGGGAGTATTGGGATATTTTATAGGCCTATCTATAAGTGCTTTAACCGTTGCATTAATAAGTTGGTCGGCGGCGCGAAATTATATTGATTGGTCCAAACTACATTTCGAATGGTGGCCTCATTTTCTTCGTTTTGGAGTTCCTCTCATACCCGGTGCTATAGCTATGTATGTCTTGAATTCATCGGACAGATTATTTATTGCACATTTTCACGGCAAAGAAGAGTTGGGGTTTTATGCTGTGGGCAATAAGCTTGCCTTGGGCCTCCTTTTATTTGTCGAGCCCTTTAGAAAAGCTTGGTGGCCCATTGCGATGGATGCTTTGCATAAAACAGAAGGCCCTACCCTCATTGCTTTTATTTCAAGAGCATATCTTGCTGTGGGTGCCGCATTGGTTGTGTCGCTGACGGCTTTTTCTCCCATTTTGGCAAAATGGTTTTTAGCACCACAATATTTTGAGGCTTACCTCATTATTGGGATTCTTGCCTGGAAAACTTTATTTTTTGGGTATTTCATGATTTGTTCATTAGGTATTTGGAAGGAAAAAAAGACAGACCTCATCCCTTTGTTACATATTGCGGCGGCAGTCTCCAATGTAATTTTAAACTTCTTATTAATTCCTAAATATGCTGGAATGGGTGCAGCTCTAGGAACCAGTGCATCCTTCCTAATTTGGATTATTCTCACACTCATAGTCAACCAAAAATATTTGCATATAGATTTTTCTTGGTCGACGATGGGCTTTCAGATATTTGGAGGTTTCATTGCGACAGGTGTATTGCTCTTCTTTTTTCAAAATGACGCAGGAATTTTTAAGATTTCCATTTTTACTGGCATCTCTATCTTTCTTTTAATTATAAGTGCTGCCAAATTTAGTCATTTTCAAAAAATCCAGTTTTAGATAATGGAAAAGTTCTTTAAAGTTTTTGAGGAATATGGTTGGATGAGTATCTTTCGGGTCCTCTGTTACCCGGCAACTGTTTTTTTTACGACTCCCTTCCGCTTGACTCAAACTCTTTGGAGTTGCCGGAAACTCGCTCACGGAAAGTTAGGAGAGTATAACCGGTTTGAACCTACAGGCGGATTGAATAGCCTTACTTACTGGACATTGGCCCTGAATTTCTCACGGTATGGTCGAGTGGGAAGAAGTCCATACGTTGGCTTGGGAGATTATCCGCTTTCAAGAATGTTCGGATATTGCCTTCCATCATTATATGCTTACTGGAGTTTAAGTAATTTAACCATCCTAATAGGAATGTTTGGCTGGTGGTTTTCCCATTTAATTTGGTTGAATTCCATAGACCCTTATTGGGTTTGTGGCGTAATGATACTCGTATTATTCAGCACTTCGTTTTATGCTAACACATTTTCCCTTCAGGCTTACCAAGCCTTGGGGTGGCTTTTTTTTCCTTTAGCAATTTTTGGCTTATTGACTCATCAATGGGGCCTTACTTCATTAAGCTGGCTATTCATTTCATTGACAGGCCCCAGCACAATTATTATTGGGGGTATTTTATGTCTATATAAGGCTCTGATGGATTGGGAAATTTTTCCGGTCATTACTTTTTTGCCAGCTGGAATAAAAATGCTAAGCCATTTTTGGATTTTCCAGGAAAGCAATCAATTTTATAAATCTTTCCAGACGCTCTTCAAGGCAATTGGAATTCGAGGCAAAGATGCTAAATATAAGTATCCTCGCAGCTTAATTCCTAGCCCAAGAAATTTATACTACGGTTTAATTTATACTCAATTCTGTATTTCCGGACTCATGTTAGGAGCGGATACAAGTTTATTGTGGGTTGGTTTAGGAGTTTATTATTTAAATTCGACTTATTTTCGTTTTGCAGATTTCCAAAGCATAGTTATGACAATGTTGACTTTGGCAACTATAACCCTTATTCAAAGTGAAGAAGAATGGCTTCTTCCCTCATTTTGGCTGTTGGCCTCACCCCTTCCGTACTTCGCGGGGTTTCATCATTTGAGAGCTTTGGATATTGTTCCTAAATGCAGCCCTTTTCCCATCAAACCATTTTTAAATGGAATGGAAAAGTTTTTACAGCCTGTAAATAAAAATCAAAAAATCTTAGCTGCATTTGATAATCCGCAAGGGCAGATATATAGAATTTTTAATGAATTTAATTGGCTCTACCAACTACCTTTTTATGTGGCCAATAAAAATAAAGCTCTATTTATACCTAATGAGATGACCATTTTTGAAACAAATTACGAAGGAGCCCCAGAGTTTTGGGGACGGGAAGTTGATCAGGTGCTTGAAAATGTTAAAAAATGGGAAGTGGATTTTGTGGTCATCTATCAGGAAGAAGAGACCCGCCTCGACAAAAAATGGATCCAAGCAGGCTTTAGCTGTATGTCTGAATTTGACTGGAACAAATATGCCCAATATTTTGAAGGAAGCGATATTCCTAAGCCCAAATGGTGGTTATTGCAGCCACCTGAATTAAACGAGTAACGCTAAAATGTGCGGAATATCAGGAATCGTTAGTTTCAGCAGCAGTAAATACCCCTTTGCCGAAAACTTGTACCGAATGTCTTCTCAAATGAGGAATCGCGGACCTGATGACGAAGGGTTTTTACTCATGCACCGTGGCCAGGAAAAGCCAAATACCTTTTTTGGTGATGTTTCACCACCTGAAGTCAAAAATATCTTATCCTCCAATTTTTCAGGGAAACATATTAAAGAGGCTTTTGGAATTTCAGCTCACGCTGGTTTTGCACATAGGCGTTTGTCGATAATTGATCTGTCACATCAGGGCCATCAACCCATGTGCGCTAACGATAGAAGATATTGGATTGTTTACAATGGAGAGATCTATAATTATTTAGAAATTAAATCCCAATTAAAATCTTTGGGATATTCGTTTTCTGGAAAAAGTGATACGGAAGTATTGTTAAATGCCTACGTGCAATGGGGGCCCGATTGCCTGCAAAAATTAAATGGAATGTATGCCTTTTCCATTTGGGATGATAAAGAAAAAACACTGTTTTGCGCGCGGGATCGAATAGGAATAAAACCTTTCTACTACACCTTTCAAGATTCCCAGTTTATTTTCGCTTCAGACATAAAAACTTTGATCGCATCTGGGGTTTATAAGCCGGAGCCAAATTGGGAGGGGGTATATCATGCTATGAGCTTTGGTGTAGCCCCAAGACCGATGACATCCTTCAAGGATGTTTTGGCTTTGCAGCAGGGACATTGGATGAAAATTGATCCTAATGGAAAAGCGACTATTAAATGCTATTGGAAGTTGCCTGTTGGAACACAAGATTTATCCATGGATCAACGGACGGCCAGAAATTTATTAGACGAAGCCCTACATAAATCTGTAGAAAGAAGACTGGTGTCTGATGTTCCGGTTGGGACATTTATGAGTGGAGGAGTTGACTCTACAACTATTTCTGCAATTGCATCTCAGAAGCACCCTGGCATCAAAGCATTCACACTTGCATTTAAAGATTCTAGCGATTTAGATGAATTGACACAGGCAAAAGCAACTTCATCTATGCATTCGATGCAACATTTAATAAAACTAATCCAACCTGATTCAGCAATAGATGGATTGAAAGAAACCACTCTTTGTTATGAGGAACCCTTTTATTCCCTGTCGCCCAATTTTATCATTTCTAAATTTGTTGCTGAGAATGATATTAAAGTTGTCTTAAGCGGTATAGGTGGTGACGAATTATTTGGAGGATATAATTACTATCGCTGGGCTCGTTGGTGGCAACTGTTCCGAAAACTTTCCCCATTGATTCGAATTATATCTCCTTTGCTGGGCAGGAAGGGGGAATATTTAAAAAGAATATCCAATGCTAAATCGGCGGATCGATTGCATTCAGCCCTATTTAGCCAATTCATGGAAAATGAAAAAAGAGAATTGTTTGCTCCGGGGATGCCAAAAGACTGGGAAAGTACGGAATATTTACATAAGATATATGTAGGTGAAAAGTTGAAATTTAGCGATGAGTTTGAGGCCATGAGTTATATGGATATAGTGAATTACATCGGCAACCATCATGTATATAGAATGGATCAATTCACAATGCATTTTTCAATAGAAGGTCGACTCCCTCTGCTGGATCACGAATTAATAGAACTTGCTTTTCGTATTCCAAATAAATTTAAAATTGCTAATGGAACTGGCAAGGTCATACTTCGCAAAGTTGCCCAAAAATATATCCACCCAAGTTGTTTGAAAATGGGCAAAAAAGGGTTCTCTCTTCCAATGAATTTTTGGATGCACAACTCACTTAAGGAATTTGTAAAGGAGAAGTTGAAAATGGTTGCGGTTAGAGATTTCATAAATGGCGAAGAAGTCAAGATAATAACACGAAAATTTTTTGAGAATAGAATACCTTATACGCGAATTTGGAGTTTAGTGTCGTTGGAGCTATGGTTGGAAAGTTTCTTTGAAGGGGTGGAATGAAAATCCCTGTCAATATAATGGAATCCTACCTCTTAGAATTATGTTTGCAGCAGCACCTGAAAAATAGTTTCAATCAATAACTTTTATTGGGTTTGTAAAATATGAATTCCTTTTGGAAAACATTAAGAGGCCTAATGAAGAAATGAAGGTTCGCATAAATATCTATCGAGGGGAACATGCATTTGGAAAAAATAATTCTGATGTGAATATTGTGATTGATGTGATCCGTGCCTTTTCCCTTGCCCATTGTGCCCTTAATAGGGGGGCAAAAAAAATTCATTTAGTGAATAATACTGAGGAGGCTTTTTCTTTGAAAAGAAAAGCTCCGGATATCATTCTTACAGGTGAAATTGGTGGCTACCCAATAGCAGGGTTTGATGTTGATAATTCTCCTTCCAGCTTATATAGATTCAATCTAAAAAATAAAACCTTGGTGCAAAAAACTACCAACGGGGTTAAAGCAGTATTGAAATGTTTGCAAGCCTCATATGTGTTTGTGACTGGCTTCACCTGCGCAAGAAGTACAGCAATTCACATTAATAATTTAATCAAATCCAAAGATATTCGAACAATCAATATAATTACATCTCATCCCAGCGGAGATGATGATTTCGCATGCGCTGAATTTATTAAGGCGATAATTTTAAACCAAAAGCATCTATCTGCCGATAAAGTATCTGAAAGAATTATAAATTCAGAAGCGGCTAAAAAATTTTTTAACCCTAACAATGACGTATTTAAAGAAGATGATATCAAATATTGCGCAACTGAAATTTCATCAGACTTTACCATGCAAGTTGACGCTTCAGATTCTCCTCCATCTATCAGAAAGGTTGCATTGTGAATCCTTCTTTTTTATCACTTCCAGACAGAGAAGCAAAACCTAGAAAACGAGGATTAACCATCCTTCTCGATGGAGGGGTCCCAGAGGGTATGTTTGAAGACATCATCGACAATTATCACCAAATCGTCGATTTTGTAAAATTCGGATGGGGCACTTGCCTGGTCTCTGGAAATTTGGACAGTAAAATAAGCAAGTTAAGATCAAGAAACATTGATTATTTTTTCGGGGGGACCCTGTTTGAAAAAGCCTTATTCCAAAATGCGTTGGATAAGTATTGCGAGTTTCTGAGAGAAAAAAATTGCTCATATGTCGAAATCTCCAACGGCACAATTGAATTATCTAATGAAGAAAAATGCATGCACATAAAGAAATTTTCGAATGAATTCCATGTTTTTAGCGAGGTGGGGTATAAAGATTTAGGGAAATCTTTAAATATGCATCCTACGGAATGGATTAAATGCATTAACCAAGATAAAACCGCAGGAGCATTTAAAGTAATTACCGAAGCCAGAGAAAGTGGTAAAAGCGGAATTTGCCGTGGCGATGGGGAAATTCGTTTTGGCCTTATGGAAGAAATATTTCATTCTGAACTTGACCAAAATGAAATAATTTTCGAAGCGCCTAGGAAAGACCTGCAAAGTTATTTTATAAACCGAGCGGGCCCTAATGTGAACCTGGCTAATATAGCATTTGAAGATATAATAGGCTTGGAAACGCTTAGATTAGGGTTGCGCTCAGACACGTTTTTCTTAAAATAAAGATCGAGCAATGAGAGATTCAAAAAATGTTTTCCATTTGGCAATCCCCTGCGATTCATTGACTAAGGCAGAAGATTTTTATGTTGAAAAGCTAGGCGTACGCTTGGCTCGTAAATATGATGACCGAATTACCTTGGATTTTTTTGGTGACCAGGTTGTTTGCCATCTTTGCCCCGAAAAAATTGATAGCCATCCGGAAATTTACCCTCGACACTTTGGCGTAACTTTTAAAGATAAAAATGATTTTGATGCCATGATAAAGAAGGCAAACGAAAAAGGTTTGAAATATTTCAAAGACCCTTTTGTGCGATTTGAAGGGAAGAATGAGGAGCATCATACTTTCTTCTTAATAGACCCTTCAAATAATATTATTGAGTTTAAATACTATAGAGATGCAAAGATGATGTATTGAAAAAAATCTTACCTCCAAGCTTTTTAACTTTTGTCCGAAATTGAAACCAGTCTTATTAAGGAGTAATACCTATTTATATAGCAAAGACCGTATGAGCAGGAAAACACACTTCGTGGTTTTAAAATAAAGAGCTTGATTTGGTTTAAATAACCCCACTTATTTATGAGGAAATGGAGTGGCAAAAATATTAGTGCCTGAAAATTTTGGGATGCATGTAATAGCTGGGATAAAGGCATTAACGAATAATAATGACTGGGTAGACCAAGCTAGCAAAAATACATTTTTCAAATCTGTTTATACCCAGCGTGTCCATTCAATCACCCCGTCCATTGTGGACGAAAAGGCCTTCATTGATGATATTTTAAGTCTTTGTTCCCAAGACAGCTATGACATTATATTACCTTTTACAAATTCATCTTATTATGCCATTTCCAAACATGCAAAAACTTTGTCTAAATTTGCCAGGTTTATGGTTCCAAGTTTGGAGCAATATACCTTGGCCAACGATAAGTTTAACGCCACAAAATTTTGCGAAAAAATAGGAGTTCAAACTCCTAAAGTTTTTTCTGAATATCAAGATAATGATATCGTCGCAATATCAAAAGCCGTACAATACCCTGTTGTAATAAAAGCAAAAAGCGGACAGGGGGTTTTTAAAGGTTTGCGGTTCGCAAACAATCCAGATGAACTAAAATTGTTTTATGACCAAATTAATTCTATAAAAGCTGCAAATGGTTCGGAAAATTATAGCTCTCCCCTAATTCAAGAGTTTGTTCCCGGATTCATTCATGATGCCTGCACCCTTACCCACAAAGGAAATATCATTAATGTCTTAACTCAAAAAAGACATGTAATGTATCCCATATATGGAGGAGTCGGTGCTGTCAATGTGACAACTCATAACCCTGAAATAGATGAGCTCGCCAGAAAACTGCTTGAAGCTTTAGAGTGGAATGGACCTGCCCAAATTGAGTTCAAATTAGACCCGCGGGATAATAAATATAAATTTATAGAAATAAATCCAAAATTATGGGGTACGCTGGACCTCTCAATAAAAGTGGGAATGAATTTCCCAAAAATGATCAGGAATATTTTATTAGAAGAAGAAGTAGAAAAGAATATAAAATACCCATCAGGGGTCAGGTACAAGTTTATATTTCCAGCCACCCTTGCTTATTTGCAGTTACTAAATGAATTTGGAATTAAAGGAGCTTGCGATCCCGTTGCTTATTCAAAAACTCTAAATGACTTTGATATTAACGACCCCTTGATACTGGCAAATAGATTGATGCATACCATTTGGGGCATAATTTCAACCGCGGGCAAGTCACCAAACTCAAATATCAATAAAAATTTAATTAACTCTCTAAAATTAAATTAGTCCCATTAAGAGATATTCTTAAGGTTTCAAAAATAAATTCCTAACCCAGATAAACCCAATGAAACTTGCTGTCATAGTGGGTGCTCGCCCTCAGTTCATTAAAATGGCGGTTATCCACCGTGCTATACAAAAAAATAATCAAGAAAAATCTTCAAAGCCGATTCAAGAAACCTTGATTCATACGGGACAGCATTACGACTATGGTATGAACCAGGTTTTTTTTGACGAAATGGGTCTGCCTGCGCCAGATATTAACTTGAATATACACTCCAGTCTTCAAGGAGAAATGACTGGGGCCATGATAACTTCTCTGGAAAAAGAACTGCTTGCAATGAAACCTGATTGCGTAGTGATTTTTGGAGACACTAACTCTACTCTTGCAGGGGCGCTGGCTGCATCTAAACTTCATATTCCAATTGCCCATGTGGAATCGGGGCTACGTTCCTTTAACAAAAAAATGCCCGAAGAAATTAATCGCATTGTAGTGGATAGTATTTCGGATATTCTTTTTTGCCCCTGCAAAAATGCCCAAGACCAGTTAAAAAAAGAAAATGTGTCTGGAAGAATTTTTCTTTCAGGTGATGTTATGTACGATTCATTTTTACATTTTAAAAAAAGAGCAAAAACACCCAAAATCAAAGAACCGTTTGCGCTGGCAACACTTCATCGGGCAGAAAACACAGATGATTTGATTCGCCTGAAGTCCATTTTTTCTGCTTTAGAAAATTCTCCCATTCCAGTTTTGCTCCCCCTACATCCTAGGACGAAAAAGGAAATAAAAAAAAATGGCATCATACTGGGTCAGAATATTAAAACCTCTGACCCCCTTTCCTATTTTTCCATGCTCGGACATCTCGCGAAAAGTTCATTTGTAATCACGGATTCGGGCGGATTGCAAAAGGAAGCCTATTTTTCAGGAAAACCTTGTTTAACCCTTAGAAATGAGACTGAATGGGTTGAGTTAATTGATCAAGGATTTAATAAACTTGTTGGTACATTTGAAGCGAATCCGGAAACTGCTTTCAAATGGGCGCAACAGCCTATTGTAAATTTTGGAAAAATCTATGGTGATGGCAATGCTGGGGAAATTATTCTTAATAAGTTAGTTGATCACCTAAAATAAAGATGTTTCGTTATCCAAATTGCCTGTCCAGTTATTCCAAGATCTGCAACCAAATTTTATGAAAATATTATTCATAACTCATATGTTCCCACCTTTTAATGCAATCGGGGCGGTCCGTACCGGAAAAGCAGCTAAATATCTTATTGAATCCGGTCATGAGGTTAAGGTTATTAGCTGCGCCAATCAATCTTTAGATAATCGGTTGCCTTTAGAAATTTCGGGAAAAAATATCGAATATACTCCATGGTTGAATGTTAATAGTCCGATTGAAATGATTTTAGGAGGAAAAAATAAAGTGGCTACAAAGGGCTATTTGCAAAGTTCGAATCATCTGCCAAATTGGGTCCAAAAATTAGGTTATTTGTACAGATACCTAGTGAATTTTCCTGATGGGCAAATAGGTTGGTACCCTTTTGCCATGAAAGCCGGTAATAATTTAATCCGTAGGTGGTCTCCTGATTTAATTTTTGCGAGTGCCTCCCCCTATACTGCTCTTTTAGTTGCTTCCGCTCTCTCCCGGAAACACAATATCCCCTGGATTGCTGAGCTAAGGGATTTATGGAGTGATAATCACAACTATTTAGGACCGGCTTGGCGGCAATTTTTAGAGAGAAAGCTGGAAT
>CAZECX010000035.1:0-27919 GCA_964510965.1 uncultured Nitrospina sp.
TGAGAAGGAACGTTTGCAAAGGGAAGAGTTTTTGGGCTTTCAAATTTCAGAAATAGATGCAGCGAATCTTTCTGAAGAAGAGGAGGAAGAATTAAAAGCAGAAAAAAATAAACTCCGCCATTCAGAAAAAATTCGCTCGGCTCTACAACAAAGCCAAACCTTATTGTCTGAACAAAACGGTTCCATTTTGGAAAGTTTACGGCAAATTCTAAAAGACCTCGAACCCCTGGTGGAGTTGGACAAAGATTTGGAGTCCCCTTTTCAAAGATCTCAATCTGCTTTTTATGAGCTGGAGGAGGTTGAAGATGCTTTGAGAACACATGACCGGTCTCTGGATTTTAATCCTGAAAGACTGGAAGAAATTGAAGATCGGTTGGCTGAAATAAACGGACTTAAAAGAAAATATGGCAACGATGTTTCAGAAATTCTTGCCAAACGCGATCAGTTTTCCGCTGAATTGGAACAGTTAGCCGGCAACGAAGAAAGCATGAGACAGCTTTCAGCTGATATTGCGAACAAAGAAAAAATAGTATCTAAGTTGGCGATCGAACTTGCTGATAAGCGTGAAGCCGGTGCCAAGTCTTTAAAACAGGGAGTGGAAAAAGAATTAAAAGAACTTCATATGAACGGCGTACGATTTGGGGTCGACTTCAATTACCCGCCCGACCCACAAGGGTTTGTAGAATACCGCAAAGAAAAATTAAAACCGACCTCCATAGGGTTAGGTACTCTTGAGTTTTTATTTTCTCCCAACCCAGGTGAAGAACTTCGCCCTCTCGCTAAAATTGCCTCGGGTGGTGAACTTTCTCGCATTATGCTGGCTTTAAAATCCATTCTAAATAAACAAGACACCATTCCTGTAATGATCTTCGATGAGGTCGATACAGGAATTGGCGGACGCGTGGCAGAAAAAGTCGGAGACAAACTAAAAAAAGTGGCCGAAACAAAGCAGGTTTTTTGTATCACCCATCTTCCGCAAATTGCAGGAATGGCTTCGACTCATTATCGCGTTGAAAAACACGTTCAAGGAAAACGCACCCGGTCCGGAATCCGACAACTGGAATTTGAAGAGCGCGTCGAAGAATTAGCAAGAATGTCGAGTGGAGAAAAAATTACCGAAGCTTCCCTGCAACATGCTCGCGAACTCATCCAGCCTTCTGGTAAAAAGTAAAAAATGAAACAAGCTGAATTCCAATTTTCCGTTTCAACAAAAGGCCGGGGTATCTATGCCATCAGCAGGGAGGTGGAAACCTGGATGCAAAATCAAAGCATCCGTTCCGGATTGTTAACACTTTTTATTCCTCATACTTCGGCATCCTTACTCATTCAGGAAAATGCGGACCCTGATGTTTTGAAAGATTTAGATCGTTTTTTTAATCGACTGGTTCCCGATGGCGACCCCCTTTATGATCATCAAGCGGAGGGCCCGGATGACATGCCGGCTCATATTCGCTCTGCTTTGACGCAAACTCAATTATCTATTCCTGTGCGAGAAAACAGAATGGCATTGGGTATTTGGCAGGGAATTTATCTTTTTGAGCACCGGGTTTATCCACATACCCGAAATGTTTTACTGCATTTAATAGGCGAGTAATCGGATTTCTTTTTTCTAAAATTGACAGATCTTTTTTTTTAATCTACATTAAACCCATCTATTGTTTTTTCCTTAATTTAATAGCTTTGAGAAGATGAAAGCCACCAATCCCCTATTTCCACATTTTGGATTATATCCAGTCAATTTGATCTTTAAGTTGGTTTTTCTGATCTTTATTTTAATTTCGGTTTCATGTGGAGGCGGAGAAGAAAAGGAGGAAAAGCCTGATCGAGCCAAAATTGCCGAGGCTAAAAATGCGTTTGAGAAAGAAATTTATGACAAAGCAAAAAGTTCCATAGAATATTTTCTCGCTCAACACCCAAAAGATGTTGAAGCTCTAATTATTTATGCGGAAGTATTGATTAAGATAAATCAACTTGCAAGTGCCAGGGATAAGGCCAACCTGATCCTCGAATTGGATCCTACTCTGGCTGAGCCCCATTCTATATTGGGAGAAGTGGCCTACGGTGGAAGGCGGTTTCCAGAAGCCCTGAAACTATCTCGAAAAGCCCTTAGAATGGATCCTAAATTACAAGCTCCTTACCGGGTGATTGGCGACATCTACCTTCTTCAGGGAAAGACTAAAGAAGGTATAAAAGTATTACTTGAAGCCCACAAACTGGATCCTGAAGATATTGAAACCATCAAAAAGCTATCTTCCGGGCATATAAAAAATAAAGACTATGCGGCGGCTAAAAAATATCTTGAAAAGGGACTTCAACTCGACGATCAAGTTCCCGGAATCCATTACAACCTGGCCGTAGTTTATTCAAAAATGAATGATGGGGAAAAAGCCATTAAACATATTGACCAGGCTTTGGAGCAATATGAAGATCGCAAAACCCTGTTCTGGGCTGGGAAATCCCGCGATACCCGTAGAATTTTAGAAAAAAAGTTCAAGCTCAATAAATAATCCCTCCTTATTTCCAAAAGCATCAAAATTAAATTAAGCTTTCGAAACTTTCCGCCGTTAAATAAGTATTAGCCATTCAACTTCTCGTTATGAGAATGTGCTCATTTACTACGGAGGGTAAAATGACTCAGCGCGAAACCAATTATCAAGTAATCAATATGTGCGATTTTTGCGAAAATGAATTTGGAAGTTGTGGGGCAACGCCGCTTTTTAGCTATGAAATTGATGTCGAGAATGTGACGCCCAATTCCCTTGATTCAGTGATTGCCTGTAATAAATATGAAAACCCGGTCACCGCGGTAATGATGAACAGCTATTAACCGGCGAACCGCCGGGGCAATGCCCATAATTCAAAAAGCACCGCCAGACCCTTTAAAAATTGAAGGGTTACATGCCTGTAGCGGTTTGCTGTTAATCTTTTTGAAACATTCCTACAATTGCCAGCACGGCCATTCCAAAACCAAAAATAGTATAACCGTATAAGCCCATCGTGTTGTTGCCCAACATATCGATAAAATATGCTCTATTGAAAATAAATCCCCAGTAAAAAACAAAAGCATAAGAAACCAATAAGCCCATTTTATGCCTTCCAAAAAGCATGCATAGGGTAATGATCAGGGAAAACAACATTACCTGACTCAAAGGGACCGATAAGGTTTTATCGGCAAGAAAAGCAGTGAATGGGTCCTGAATATTGACTTGCATATAAATTCCCCGTTTACAGATTTATATTTTCCCCGGATTAGGAATTATCATTATATTATAAGACAATCCCTTTGCAGGAATATTTTCCGCTCACTAAAATATATTCAGACCCCTGCGAAATAAAATTATTACCAACAGGATGGCCAAGGATAGAACCCATATAATGAGGTAGGTAGTCATCGATTGGGTGGCTTTTTGTTTTTCCAGCCAACTTCTTGGCTTAATTCCTCTAACTAAAAAAACAACCTTGGCCGCCAGATTCACGCATACAATATTCACCGCTAATAATAAAGCAGCCCCGACAGCTAATTCATTTTGCCCTGCACCCAGCATGATCCCCAGAGTAGCGGTGGGTGGCAATAAAGCAACTGCAACCATCACCCCTACCAACACACTGGAAAGGCCCGTAGTTAAAGAAATCACCGCTGCGGCTCCCGAAGCCAGCGCTAATGCCATCGAATCCAGGCCAACATCCGTTCTTGCTATAAGTTCTGGACTGTCTAAATTCATGGGGTGATACATTCCAAGCCCAATGGAAAGGACCAATGCGAGGCCAATACCTGTGATAATGGTTTTAAACGCTTTCCACATGAGTGGCATATCGCCTAAAGCCGCGCCCAGTGCCAGAGCAATATTGGGTCCCAAAAGTGGAGCAATGACCATAGCCCCGATCACCACCGCAACATTGTTTTCCAGTAAACCAATTGCTACTACCACCGTTGATAAAAATACTAACAAAAGGTAAGTGGAATCGAGTCTCGTATTTTTTTCAACTTCGTTATAGAGCTCCTCGCGAGTGGTACTGGATTTGTCCGGCGTATCCTTCTCCTCTTTCGTTGGCTCTTTTCTTGGTAGCGATGCCTCGAGTGCCATAACAATAATTTTTGAATGCTCCTCATTTTTAAATAATCCCTGCAGAGCATCTAATACAGATTGTCGCTGATCATCGCTGACCAGTGCCCGTATCATTCTTTTCTCCTCTTCATCCGAGTTTATCCATAAAACTTCAGAATTATGCTGTTCAAGAATACTTTCCACAGCAGGCAGATTTTCAACAGGCGTAACGATTTCAATAATTTTCATTTTTTGCGGCGCTCCGCTGCGGGAAGTTAATCAGAACATAAATGAACGAACTATTACCATTTTGCTTCTGGATAGAATTTTTATGCCGACCACTAATAGTAAAAAGCCCAACAATATTTAACTGTTTTTTGGTAGCGACCCATTGCCCCTGCTGCGAGCAACCCCCTAGCGGGGGAAGCAACTGAAAAAAGTTTTACTTAAAAACAAATTTTTCTAGTGACGCAATGAACAATTTAAATACTTTCACCGGGCATGGCCCGGTCAGATCATTTTTTTGGTAGCAAGGTTGGCTATATTGCGCAGAACCTGTTCATTGCATTGAACACAAAAATGACCTTCGCCGGAAAAAATCCAGCATTCATCTTCCACCCATTCCCGGGCTTCTGCTTTGTCTTCGCAAAACTCACCTTGTTGAACACAATCTTCAGCTAGTTTTAACTGGCAGGGAACAGCAAACTCACCATCTTCATTTTCTAAATAGGGAAGTTCATCGGACATGGTATTTACCTGATCTATATTTTTTAAATATTGAATTTAGTATTAATTAAACTTTCAAAACAGAATTTTATTATAAACATATCCATACTTCATTAAAGAAATAATTTGAAAACAAGATGTTCCTTTGAACATCTTGTTTATATCCATATTATGAGGTAATAATGTGTCTCATATAACAGTTTAAACACTTTTTCCGGGTGCTTGGGAATGATAGCAAAATTTAGCGTGGCAATAGTATGCGTTTTCATATTACTTGTGGGCTGCGACAGTAATGTAGAAACAACTGAAGATTTTGAGTCCGCGACTCTATCTAAAGACCCGAAAGTTTTGCTAGAAAATTCCAAAGAAAAGCAAAGAATTGGCGCTTACGATGAGGCCATTGAAATTTTAAATGCCGCCGTGAAAATTGACCCAGATTTTTTACCTGCGTACAACCAAATGGGTCTCATCTTTTTTGAGGCCGACAAGAAAAATGAATCTGTCGATGCCTTCAAAAAAGCCATCGCTATTGATCCTGAAAATTTAAACTCCCGATTGGGGCTGGGAAAAACCTATTCAATGATAACCCGCAATGACCTGGCGGTTGAACAGTATCTTAAAGCCGCCGATCTGAAAAAAAATGACCCCGAAATTCTTTTCCTGATCGCTTTAGAGTATTGGTATCACCAGAATTTTGAAAAATCCAAAGAATACTATAATAAGGTATTAGAAATAGATCAGGGCCATATTCAAACCCATTTAAATTTGATAAGCGTTTACGAAAGTCTGGAGCAATGGAAAAAAGCCATAAGAGAGATAGAAATTTCCAGGCAACTGGGAAAAGAGAAAAATGATTCTCAGGCAATTTCCATAGCGGAAAGAAAGAAAAAATTTATTGTTGGCAGGATGAATTTAACAGAAGAAGAATATCAAAGGAAAACCCAACCTCCTTTCGATTAGCGGTGCAGGCACCGCGGCCCACTCTGCATTGTTCTCAAAACCGGCTGAGCCCTCAAGCGCAATATTTTATTTATCCTCCTCTTTCATATGGGGGAGGGTATTAAAATTATGTGAAATTCTTATCATCCCTTGACAGCAATGAAAAAATTAGAAACTTCTATTTCCCTGTGGCTTGATGGATGTTTTCTTTCAATGAAGAAGATTTTTCCGGGGTAGGGTCGATGAGAGGCCAGATGAGAATAAATACAATAAACCCGATCACTACGAACCCGATCACACTTCCTATCCAGTCGATCAGCGAATATTTTTCTTTCTCATCATCCATTAATCTGCCTGAGATTCTGATTTTAGTTTAGGAATCCATCGCGGCACTTTACGTTTGTATTCCAAATAGGCTTCGCCAAACCTGCGTTCGAGATCGGGTTCTTCCCAGAAGGGTATCAAAACCAGACACCCCTGAAAAAAGATAAGGCACCAGATAAAAACAAGTAAAGAACCGGAAAGGATCGCCTCTCCTAACAATACAAGGATCACCCCTATCATCATAGGGTTTCTTACCCGCGCATACACACCACGAGCTACAAAAATTTTAGGAGGATCGTACGGAGCCGGCGTTCCACCACCGCCGTATTCTGAGAACAGAGAAACGGAAATCCAGCACAGGCTGGCACCGGCACCTATTAAAAGTCCCCCCGGGAAAGATCGGACAAAATCAAAACTCAGCGGATATTTTTCCAATACTCCGCCCTCCCGCGAACACCAAAGAAGAAAACCAGGGATCACTCCCATAACATTCAGGGGGAAAATGATAAATGCCTTGATTAAGGGGGGTGTGACCTTCATGAATCTAACTCGATAACTCTACCCACTTCATCAACCGTAGTCGAATACCAACAATACAATAAAGCCGATGGTGACAAAAGCTGAAAACCAGGCCATGAATTTTAGCATCATAAATCACCTTAAAAATATTTGCGTCAGGGGCCATCATACCAAATCTATCCCTGAAAGCAGAGTACCTCGGCAAAAAATAATTATCTAATTTTTCCTCCCACGTTGTGTTCCTCGTTGAGGACGACCTCTTCTCGCAGTGGGCTTGTTATTTTTTCCCGATGATGGGCGTGAACCGTAGAATCTTCTTTTCTGAGGCGATCTGGTTTTGGGACCCGTGGAACGACCTCTTTTCGAAGCGATGGATTCCGAGTGATAGATATGATCTCCTTCCATCTCTACCGATTTATTTGTCGCGCGCTCGATCTTTTTCAAATAACCAAGCTCTCCCAAATCACATAAAGAAAGGGCCATGCCTGCAGCTCCTGCCCTGGCTGTTCGACCGATTCTATGAACATAGCTTTCAGGTTCGTTTGGCAATTCATAGTTGATAACATGGGTTATGCCATCCACATCGATACCTCTGGAAGCTATGTCGGTTGCAACCAGCACGCGGACTTTTCCTGTTTTGAATTTATTCAAGGCATCCAGACGGGCCGCTTGTGATTTGTTACCATGAATTGCATCTGCTTTTATTCTGCTTTTACTCAAATTTTTGACAATTTTATTTGCTCCGTGTTTGGTGCGAGCAAAGATAAGAGCTCTTTCAATAGCCGTATCTTCCAACATGGATTTTAGCAACGCCCCTTTGTTTTCACGGTCCACAAATAACACCCGTTGATCGATTTTATCAACGGTGGTAGAGGGCGGAGTCACTTCCACTTTTACCGGATCTTTTAGAAAACTTTTAGTGAGACGCTGTATTTCTTGCGGCATGGTGGCCGAAAACAGCATGGTTTGACTATTTTTGGTTATAAAAGAATGAATTTTTTTAACATCGGGCAGAAAACCCATATCCAGCATGCGATCAGCCTCATCGAGAACAAAGACCTCGACTTTATCAAGGCGTAAACATTTCTGGTTGTACAAATCCAGCAACCTGCCTGGGGTCGCCACCAGAATATCTACTCCGTGCCTAAGAGCTTTAACTTGTTTTTCCTGCCTGACACCGCCATAAATAACGGTTTGTTTTAAATTCAGATAGCGGCCATAAACCTCAAAGCTTTCGCTGATCTGCACGGCAAGTTCCCGAGTTGGGGTCAGGATTAGAGAACGTACTCCTTTTTTCCCGGCTGGTTGATAGTTTTCTTTCAAACGCTGGAGGATAGGCAGAGCAAATGCTGCGGTTTTTCCTGTCCCTGTTTGTGCGCATCCCAAAAGATCGCGGCCTTCCAAAAGATGGGGAACGGCTTGCATTTGGATGGGAGTCGGACTCGTATATTCTTCATCGTTGACCGCCCTGCAAAGAGGGCTGATTAAATTTAGAGCATCAAATCCATTAGGTGTTAGTGGTACTGCTGTGTTGGTTTGCATAGTTTCCTTAAAATATATTGAATATGAAAAAAACGCCTTTTGACAAACTTCGGCGCTGTTAGGAAAGACATAGGGGTGTACTACGACCCAGGGGTCTTCTAACAAAAATTATCTTAGGGGGTTTGAGCTTAGTGAGAAAACGGGGGAGAAAATCTGGGGCCGGTACTGCAACCAAAAACCACTACACCTGTAATTCTCTAGACGGCTATAACCACATAAAGTATACGGCATTATATAACAGTTCCTTAAATAATGCCAGCCTTTAAATCTGCATAACCTGCTAGTGAAATCTTGAAACAAATACCCTATTATACCTATTCACTAGAACCTAATGGCGTTCTCATGTTCTGCCCCAAATGCCAACATGAACAAGCTGAATCGGAAGCCTGTAACCATTGCGGCATCATTTTTCAAAAATACTTTGAATATCTAAAGCGCATTGATTCAGAAAAAAATGCATCCATTTCCAGGGAAAGTGATCAGGAACTGGAAAAAGACGATGGAGAGAAATCAAAAAATTCTATTTTTTCAATTTTCAACCAAAACTGGAAACCGGTTTCCACCCCGGCATTTATTTTTTTATCGGCTGTATTTATAGCGCATATCCTTTTCTTTCCCAAAGAGCCGGTATTAAATGATTGGGCATTTTTGTCTTCGTTTATCCATAACGTCAATCTGGTATTCCATGAAGCGGGCCATGTTTTATTTGCAATTTTTGGAAACCGCACTCTTACCGTTTTAGGAGGTTCCCTTAACCAGATACTGATTCCATTTATTGTATTAATAACTTTTTTCTATAAGAGCGATACGGCAGGAACCGCTTTCGCGTTATTCTGGTTTTTTGGGAATTTCCTGGATGTGGGAATCTACATGGCAGATGGCCGATATCTGAATTTGCCCTTGATCGGTGGGCTGGGTATGGAAGCCCATGACTGGCGCAACCTTTTCAACTGGTATGATTTATGGTCGATTGACCAGTTGCTTTCTAAAACCGTATTTTATTTTGGTTGGGTAGGGATATTTTTCACCTGGCTTTGGTTATTAAAAAAATGGAACGCTTCGAGAAAAATTCGGTAAAGGCTCCAACGCTAATGAAATCATAAATCAAATACTTAATAGGGACTACGGATAAATATATTTCAGAATTAATGGAAATAAATTAATTTGATGTTAATCTAAAGGTGTCTAAAAATTTCAAAAATTACTTGATAAGAAGGGCATTTATATAGAAACTAGATCTATAAATATTTCCATCTTTCTACTATAGTTCATTCCAATAGTCAGGAGTATGCAATGAGCGCGTTACCAAATTCAGATAGCCCAATGGAAAAAGTCGGCGATTTCATGACAACACCCGTTAAGAGTGTCGACGTAAATGAATCAATTCAAGAAGCAGCCAAACAGATGGATGCCAAAAATATTAGCGCACTTATTACTACCGAAAATGGAAAACATATTGGTATCGTTACAGAAAGAGATTTCACACGAAAAGTAGTTGGGGAAGGACTATCCCTCACTGACCCGGTCTCTAAAATTATGAGCACACCCCTCTACACAATGGATACCAATAAGCATATTTTTGAAGCTGTGGAATTTATGACGGATAACAATACACGCCATATTACGGTGACAGAAAACGATGAGGTAGTAGGAATATTAACTATTAAAAATACATTCTCCTATTATATGAGACTATTCGGATTAGAATTATAGAATAGTCTCTACTATTAAAAGGGTAACCCAACGTTGCCCTGTCTAATTTTAAAAAACTGTCTCCACTCTCACACTTTTGCGCAGCCCTGCCTGCTCTCCACAATCCGTTATTTATAAGGTAAAATAAATTTAATGGATACCCTGACTGTTGTAGCCGTAACTCTAATTCTCCTCCTCGGGTTTTCAGTTAATTACCTTTTGGACCCCGACATCCGTCAGACGGCTTTGAATTTTGTGCTTTGGGCTTTTGGCGCTCTGCTGATTTTTTCTTCTTTTAAAAGTCTTTATTTAGGTGAAATGAGCACCTTCACAGCCAGCGAAGGAGAAATAAAAATTTTGATGGATAAAAATCCATGGCGCTTCTGGGGAAGCTGGATTTTTAAAATGTTGCTTGGGGGATTCATCTTAAATTTTTTATATAATAAAACCAAGCATAAAAAACCTTGAGCAATTGATGGATGTCACCGAACTCATTAAAACCTTCATAATTCTTGTTGCCGTTATAGACCCGGTTGGCAACATCCCCGTCTATATTTCATTGACCTCCCACAAAACGGATGAAGACCATAAATCAATTGCTTTAAAAACTTCCTGCTCAGCTGTACTTTTATTAGCCGCTTCCTTTTTATTCGGAAAATATATCATTGCCTTCTTCGGCATTAAAATGTCCGCCTTTAAACTCATTGGAGGAATATTTCTTGTCTATATCTCTTTTACCATGCTATCAAATGCAAAAATTCCCCATTTATTTTCAGAGGAAGAAGTCGACGAAGATATCTCGCTGATGCCTCTTACCTTCCCTCTTTTTATCGGACCTGCAGCCCTCAGTATTGTCATCATTCAATCGGATGAAATTTCCAGTGGACTGGAAAGAATTGTTTTATTTTCAGAGTTTGTCTTGATTGGGTTACTGATATGGATAACACTCAGAATGAGCAAACTAATAATAAATAGCCTCAGCAAAAATGGAACTAAATTTATTCATCAGATTATGGGACTCCTTTTAGGGAGTCTTGCAATAGGAATGATCGCCGAGGAATTGAAAGTTCTTCTTCCCGGCTTATCGTAATCGACTCAAAGGAATGCTTCTTTTAACAATCGGTAGTGCGGCTTATTCTAAGGTAGACTGGAGACGGATCGCCAACTTTTTAAAGGCAAAATACAACGTGGCAAAAAGGGGTATCAGGGCAAGAACCCAACCGAGACAGGCAAGAACAAAGTATTGTGTCAATTCTTGAACTGCCGGAATCAAACCCATGTCAAAGGTCTCCATCAATTTCGTTTTTGAAATCTCATCAAGAGAATTTCCGGTCAACGCTTCTCCTATGTACAGAAATGGGAAAAATAAAATGACTTGCATAGGAAAAACTAGATAGTTGGCGAGTTGAATTGCAGGAAGGTTCAAACGGTAAATAGCCGCCACACCTGTGCAGACAACCGTTGCAATTCCTAATATTGGGAACACTCCAATAACAGCACCTGAGGAAAGTGCCAGGGAAAGCCTGGAAGGCTCAACACCCTGCCTCAACAAGGTAGTAATGGGAAGGATTATTTTTTTTCTAAAAATATTATCACTCACAGGAAATGGTTTATCATATCTTTTCGAGAATAACAATTTTTATGATTTCACGTACAGTTCTAAAAAATCAGAGCAGAAAAAATAAAATTAATTTATGGAAGATGAAGAGGTTTTAGAAATTTACGGTGATACCCCATTATATTTCTCGCATTACTATAATTTTTTATTTATCTATAAAAGTGCGGTCCTTAAAAACGGGGAGCAGATCTTTCTGCAACTTGGGGGAACAATGGAAAAAGTTTCTGCAATGGTGGTCGACGCCAATGACCCTGTCACCCTGAATGAAAACGGCGAAGATGAAACCGCCTTCATTAAAAACCAAGAAAAAGAGGTTATCTGGAAACAGGAACCTGAAAAATAAAATTATCACTTTTCAAACTTTAGAGCACTCCATTCTAAGAGCTTGAAGGTGCCTTAAACTCAACGGATGTAAAACCTGGTAGCTAGGGATAAATGCCCATGGTTCGATAGCCCGTGTAGATTTTTTCTATTGCCAATGCCATTGCTGCTGTTCGGTAATTAGCAATTTTGTCGTTGGACCAATACCGGTCACGGATTTCCTGAAATGCTTTGCGCATGGTGTCGTCAAGGCCGGATCGCACCAGATCAAGTTCGCCTGCCCCCTGGCTAAGCTTCTCAATCAAATCCTGTGAAATCTTATTTCCGGTTTGCTCAATCGCTGCAATAATGAGCTCGCTTTGACCTTCTTCATATCGCCTCTGCATACGACCAAAGCGAATGTGTGAGAGATTTTTGATCCATTCGAAGTAAGACACTGTAACCCCACCGGCGTTTAAATAAACGTCGGGGATAATCACGGTACCTTTTTCTTTAAGTAAAGTTTCGGCCGCGAAAGTAACAGGGCCATTTGCCGCTTCAGCAATAACCTTTGCCTCAATATTTGCTGCGTTGCCGCGATTGATCACCCCTTCCATTGCCGCAGGGATGAGCACGTCACATTCTTTTTCAAGCAAAACTTTACCATCTTCAAAATATTGTGCCTTTGTGTAGCCTTTGACGCCGCCATGGTTATCTGTTTTGTATTGATGAACATCCTGAACATCGATGCCATTGGGGTCATACAAACCACCATCCCACTCCAAGATGGCGATGATCTTTGCCCTGTCCTCATCCTGCAATATGCTGGCGGTATAGTAACCGACGTTTCCCAATCCCTGGATTATGACGGTTTTTCCTTCTAACGAGTTTCCTTCGAGCTTGGCATTTTTTACATCTTCCGGGTGGCGAAAAAATTCACGCAGACCAAACACAACGCCGCGGCCCGTGGCTTCAACGCGGCCCTGGATACCCCCCATGGTAACCGGCTTCCCGGTAACACAGCCAAGCTGGTTGATATCGCCTGGGCGGTGGGAGGCGTAGGTACTGACGATCCATGCCATCTCTCGCTGACCGGTACCCATGTCAGGTGCCGGGACATTGGTTGACGAGCTGATATAATCTTTCTGAATCAACTCGTAAGCAAAACGCCGGGTAATGCGCTCCATATCATCGCGTTCATATTTTTTCGGGTCGATGAGGAGGCCACCTTTGGAACCTCCAAAAGGAACATCGACCAAGGCGCACTTATAAGACATCAAAGCGGCCAGAGCTTCTACTTCATCCTGATTTACATTGGGAGCAAAACGGATTCCACCTTTTGCCGGCAACCTGTGGTCGCTGTGAACCGCTCTCCAACCTATAAATGTCTCAATTTCTCCTTTTATTTTGACGGGGAATCGAACTTGATAAACGTTATTAACATTTCGAATGTACTTAGACATACCCTCTGGGATGTCCAGTGTTCCCATTGCCATATCGCAACAGAGGTTGACACTTTCTCGAAAACTTACTTCTTTATCAGCAGGTAGAGACATAATCGTTTTCCCCAATAGAATTTTAGAATCCGCATCCGAATTGCTATTATTTCAGGATGAAAGGCATTTTCATTATACGGGCTAATACACAGAAACTAATATTAAATCGTCTCAACTTGAACGAACCATCGCTATTTACCACCGGCGGCTTGATTTGCAACCGCATCAGCAGCTTTTTTAGCGGCTTCAGGGTCACCTAAATAGTAATGTTTTACTGCTTTTAAATTTTCATCGAGTTCGTAAACCAGAGGAATTCCCGTTGGAATATTTAATTCCACAATTTCTTCATCGCTCACCTGATCCAGATGTTTGACCAGCGCACGCAAGCTATTTCCATGCGCGCAAATCAAAACATTTTTACCTGCTTTAATAGAGGGAACAATTTCTTCTGACCAATAGGGTATGAAACGGTCTACCGTGTGTTTCAAGGCTTCGGTATTTGGAAGTGAATCTTTGGGTACCTGAGCATAACGAGGGTCTTTAGAGGGAAGACGTTCGTCATCATCAGATAAGGGAGGAGGAGGAGTTGCATAACTGCGGCGCCAGATTTTAACCTGTTCAGCGCTGTGCTTTTCTGCCGTCTCAGCCTTATCTAATCCCTGCAGAGCACCGTAATGTCTTTCGTTAAGTTGCCAGGAGCGAATGACCGGAATCCACATCAGATCCATTTTATCGAGAACGATCCACAGGGTTCGAATGGCACGTTTTAAAACGGAGGTGTAGGCCAAATCAAATGTAAAACCTTCTTTGAGAAAAAGTTCACCAGCAGCATTGGCTTCGTTTCTTCCCTGGTCGGTCAGGTCTACATCCGTCCAACCGGTAAAACGGTTTTCCAGATTCCATTGACTTTGCCCATGCCGTAATAGTACCAGTTTATGCATAACGTCACTCTCTCCCGTATCCGGTTCCTTGTTTTATCAATCCAAAAATTTTACTATTTTACCTAGGATTATGTAGTTAAGAATAATTTTTCTGAGAAAAATTCCGAACCATATTACAAGGCCCTGAAATAATATTAAAATCGTTTTGAAAAATCAGTCTTTATATCCCTTAAATAGGGGATATGTTCAAAAAATGAACTCAAAAACCCATCATGGTTTTTTTCCATAACCTATTGACTTTTTAAGGGTTATTAATTATATTGTATACATTAATCAATTAGAATATTATAGAATAACCAGAGATAGGGGAAATATTTCTCCAATCCAATTATAAATTTGGCTTATTCTGGGGAGAAGTAAGCGAAAAATGGATTCGATTGCTCATTTTTACCGCGAAATAAATAGCGGTTTTTTGAATAAATCCTGCGGGCAGGGTTTTGAGATTTCGTATTTGGCAGAATACGACGATAACGACCAGCCTTTATTCCGCAAGTTTGTCGATTACACTCCCGAAAACCACGAAAAAATTAAAAAGATGATGGAAGGGGACGATTGCATGGAGTTTTTCATCCATGAAACCGACCTGATCCGTTACTATGATAATTTCAAAATAAAAAGTTTATCTGAAGCATTAAAAAATGGCGAACCCCCTAAAGCTGTTTTGAAATCTGCATACCTTTTAAACGAACAAATCATAAAAGAATATTTTGAGAATATTGGTTCCTCCAGAGTTTTGCGCACCCTTGAAGAGCTTGTCACAGTTATTCAAGATTGCTTAGCCCAAGGCAAACTGGAATTCATTGATGTATTCCTGATCACGAAAAAGGATTTCCATTCATATACCCATTGCGCCAATACGGGGGTGTACTGCATGGCCCTAGCAAATAAGTTAAAAATGAAACCTGAAGCGGTCCGGGAAATTGGTTTGGGTGGAATGCTTTTTGGAATGGGTAAAAAATCTATACCTTATGAAATCCTTCAAAAAGAGGGCGAGTTATCCCCAGAAGATTTTCAGGTGATTCGAAAGATTCCATCAGCAACAAGAAAAATTCTAAATGACATGAAATGCTATAGCGATAATATTTTAAAGATGGCTGTAGAACAACGCGAAAAGTTTGATGGCACTGGGTATCCCTTTCAATTAAAGGGAGAAAAAATATCTTTGTTTGCTCGAGTGGTTGGCATTATGGATGCCTTTGGAGCTTTGACTTCCTCACGGGCCAATCGAAAAGCCCTTACCCCCTTTGCGGCAGTAAACGAAATGAAAAATAATATGGCGGGTCATTTTGACACTCGTATCCTTGTCAATTTTATTAAAATCCTGGCCGATGCAGCGGCTGCAAAAGTAGCTCCAAAAAAAACGGACCCAGCCCAACCAGGCTCCAAACAAACCGCCGCTAGCGCCTAAGGCTTATTGAGGCAGGTTTGCTTAAGCACAAGGCCTCTTTTATTTTATCCTCAATTTCAGTAACGCTTTTACCCTCCCATAAAAAATTGTACAATCAGGAATACACGTAATTAGGAGAATTTCTTTGTTCCTGGAAATCGAATCTAACCCAAACGTTGAACGCAGCTTTGACATGGTATATCGCGATATCAGTCCTACCCGCGAATTATATTGCATCAAATACAATATCAATGGCGAGGAACAACCTGTACAAATAACCGGTTGGAATGCCGAAACAAACGCACCCTGCTCTGCCTATGCCTGCAAGGTTGAAGAATCAGGAGATGGAATCGCCATGCTTATTTACGGAGGGTCGGGCGGAGTGCGTATGAAATTACTCGAAGATGAAAGTCAATGGGACACCCAATCTACTCAACAATGGGGGGACACTCACCTTGTATATCCTGTGAATAGTTTTGCGGTATATAAAGACGAACTTTAAACCCCAACTACTTCTCTGATATTTTTTTCACTCAAAGATTCCCCGGTAGGAGTGCAATGAATAAGGTATTCGCGATTGCCCTTCTGACCTTGTATGGGAGATTCAGTCAAATGACGTAGAGCCCATGAGTTTTCTGAAATAAAATTATTCAATCGCAAAAGAACATTGGTGCGCTTGACTGGATCTTTAATGATCCCTTTATTTTCGACTTCATCTTTTCCAACCTCGAATTGAGGCTTTACCAAAGCGATAATATCGTCTTGCTGTTTTAGAATTTCGAAAAGAGGTGGAAGGACTAAACGCAGGGAAATAAACGAAACATCAATTACAGCCAATTGTGGATCATCGTTCAAATCTTCGCGTTTTAAATTCCGGGCGTTCGTGCGATCCATACAAATTACACGAGAGTCTTTTCTTAACTTCCAATCCAGTTGACCGTAACCTACATCCACCGCATAAACTCTGGCAGCACCTTTTTGCAAAAGGCAATCGGTGAAACCCCCGGTTGATGCACCAATATCCAGAGCGGTTTTACCTTCCACATTAATATTGAATTGTTCCAGGGCATGTTCGAGCTTTAACCCTCCCCGGCTGGCAAACGGATGGTCTTCACCCAACAAGTTTACTTCGGTATTTTCATCGAAAAGTTTTCCGGGCTTATCCGCAATGGCGTCTTGTATTCTTACTTTACCTGCAAGTATGACAGCTCTGGCTTTTTCTCTTGTGGTGGTGAGTTTTTTTTTACCAACAATTGATCCAGCCGTATCTTAATATTCTTACTGGTCATTATCATCTTCCACTGGGAAAAGTTCGGTGATCAATTCCCCTTTTTGGTCTCGAGTCAATTTTTCAATTTTTGCTTCTGCCTCGTTTAGCTTTTTTGAGCAAACGCGCGACATTTTAATCCCCTCCTCAAAAATCTCTAGAGACTTATCAATATCCAACTCGCCTTTTTCAAGATCATCGACAATTTTTTCCAACTTTTGAATGGCTTTTTCAAACTTTATTTCACTCATAATCCGCCTCTTTAAAAGCAGGTTTATATTGACAATAAACCGTTATTAAAATTATATTAGATTTCATCTGTTTTTATTAAATTTTTGTGGTTTTACCGTGGAAACAATTAAAACTCGAATGACAAGCCCTGTTATATCCATCGACCAGGATAAAACTGTTAAAAATGCCGCCGAAATTATTTATGGTAAAAAGATCGGGTCGCTTCTTGTCACTTATAACGGAAATTTTGTCGGCATAATTACCAAAACCGATTTAATGAAACGAGTTCTCATAAAAGACCTTGATGCTAAATCAATCAAAGTCTCAGAGGTTATGTCTCAACCCTTATTTACTATTGATTCCGGAGAGTCCCTTGAAGAGGCCAGGAAAATGTTGGATGAAAAATCCGTTCGCCACCTTACGGTTACCCACAACAAAGAAGTTGTCGGAATTCTTTCTATAAAAGATTTATAAAAGCCTCAATTCTCCTCTATTATTTTTGTTACCGTGCAATCCAGATTCCCCCGGGAGAGTCTTACCTTGATAGAGTCTCCAGGACTAACCCCTTCTATACTTTTCAAAGCTTTATTATCTTTTGAAGAAATACTATATCCTCTCTCTAAAATAGAAAGCGGATTGAATGCATTCAGGTTTTTCAACATGCCTTCAAAGCGTTCTTTATTTAAAAGTAATTGAGATTGAATGATATGCAGCATCCTTTTTTCCAACATACCCAGGTTTTCTTTCAAATGCGGAATGCTTTTTTCCGGGGAAGCTTGAATCAATCGGTGTATTTTATCCTTCAATCTTTGTTGATGAGTGAATAGGTTTTGTTCGAGTCCTCGAAGCAAGCGGGAGTGGAGTTCATCCACTCGTTGCATTTGGGGATTGAAAATTTCTTTAGGTTGATGAAAAAATCGCCTATCCATCAGCCTTTTTAGAAGATCAAAATAATATTGTAACTTTTGCTGCAAAGAGCTCACAAGAGCTTCGTTAAGCGCGCCGATTTCCAGCAATGTATCGTTTAGAAGGGGTACGGTTAACTCTGCTGCAGCTGAAGGAGTGGGTGCCCGTAAATCTGCAGCAAAATCTGAAATAGTGAAATCTATTTCATGCCCTACTGCTGAGACAATAGGAATACGAGAAGCTGCAATGGCTCTTGCTACTAACTCCTCATTGAAAGCCCACAAATCTTCCAATGAACCACCGCCTCGTCCAACTATAATGACTTCTATGTCTTTTCTTTGGTTTAATGCCTGTAAGCCCTGAGAGATTTCCTCTGCCGCCCCTTCGCCCTGAACTTTTGCCGGGTATAGCAGCACAGAAACCTTTGGGTTTCTCCTTCTTACAATATTCAGGATGTCTCTTACTGCCGCACCGGTGGAAGAGGTAACCACACCGATTTTCCAGGGGAATTCAGGTAAGGGTTTCTTTGTTTCTTCATCAAACAGTCCTTCCTTTTCCAACTTAATCTTCAGCTGCTCAAAGGCTTTTTGCAAAGCTCCCAGGCCCCTGGGTTCCATGCTTTCGGTGACGATCTGATACTCCCCACGCGCATCATAGACTGTGATTCTTCCGAACAGTAAAACCTGGTCTCCGTCTTCCGGCTGAAATTTTATTCCCGCCCTGTGCCCTTTGAACAAAACACACCGGATTTGTGATTTATTATCCTTAAGAACAAAATAACTATGGCCCGAAGCCACGGTTCTGAAATTGGAAATTTCCCCTTCTACCCATATTGAATCAAATGCGGCTTCCATGATCGCCTTGATATCACGGGTCAATTGGCTGACTTGATATATTTGCGGTTGATCCCCCGTAGTCACAGAGCCTGATTCGACAGGATTTTCGCTTTTCTCCAAACCAGGCTGTTTTTTTGTTCGAGCTTGTTTGTTTTGTATCATGGGGATTTTACGGTGTCACTTACAAATATTTTTTTAAATATATTCTTTAAACGCCTTCAATGTGTTTTCCATTAAAAGTGCAATGGTCATGGGCCCAACTCCACCAGGAACCGGAGTGATATATGAAGCTTTTTTTGAAACAGGTTCAAAATCAACATCGCCAGTTAATTTTCCATCAACGCGGTTTATTCCAACATCAATTACCACGGCCCCTTCGCTCACCATTTCTTCAGTAACAAAATGGGCTCGACCTACAGCAGCAACTAAAATATCAGCGCAACGTGTGACCTCTTTCAAGTTTTTAGTGCGAGAATGACAAATAGTAATTGTTGCATTACGTTGTAGTAATAGCATAGAGACGGGTTTTCCAACTATATTACTTCTTCCAACAACGACTGCATGTTTTCCAGAAATTTCGATACCATAATGATCAAGCAGTTCAATAATTCCTGTAGGGGTACAAGGTGTCAGCAGAGCATTTCCTACTACCAGTTTGCCGACATTAATTGGATGAAATCCGTCAACATCCTTTTTGGGATCGAGTGCCTGAAGAATTTTTTCTGAATCAATTTGATCGGGTAGCGGCAATTGAACCAGTATGCCATGGACTTCCTGATTGGAATTTAATTCATCAATGAGATTCAATAACTGCTCTTCGGATGTATTGGATGGCAATTGATTTTCAAAAGACTGAAAACCCAGCTCACGACAAATCTTGTTCTTATTTCGAACGTAGATGGCTGATGCAGGATCATCCCCAACCAGCACCGTTGCCAGCCCAGGCACTTTTCCTGTTTTTTTCTTCAATTCCTGGGTTTCTCCAGCCAGACGGTTACGAACCTCTGCTGAAACTTTTTTACCATCAATCAGAACCATCTGCTTCCTTTCAAGTTGCGGTGATGAAAAATGAACGACCTAGATTCCAACGAATGGGGAACCCGACAAAAGTTTTCATTTAAAATACTCGGTAATCCATGAGAAAAAACCCACCTTTGGGTTTCTAGAATACGGGAGATATATTAACAGAATTTGAAAAGGAAACGATCAATCGATTTCCAATTCTTTGATCAGGCGGGAAAGGTAAGACCGTTGAACATCTAGGATTTTTGCGGCTTTTGTGCGGTTTCCAGAAGTGGATTTAAGGGTGTTCGTTATGAATGTTTTACGAAAAGAATCCCCCGCCTCTTTTAATGAAGAGCCCACATTTAACTCGATAGGTAATTGTGAGGTTTCAAAGGGAAAAGCTTCAGGGGTGAGCTCGTCTTCATCACTTAAAACAATGGCACGCTCTACAGAGTTTTCCAGTTCTCTTATGTTGCCAGGCCAGGAATAACTCATCAGATGAGGAATTAAGCTTTTCGAAATTTTCTTTACTGGCTGATTTTCAGGAGTGTGTTTTTTCATGAAAAAGGAAATCAGGTCTGGCAAATCCTCCATTTTTTCTCGCAGTGGGGGCAGAATGATTTTAATAACATTGATTCGATAAAAAAGGTCTTGCCGAAAATTACCATCACGAACTTCTTTTTCAAGATCGCGATTGGTTGCTGTCACCAGTCTTACATCTACTTCAATAGTTTTGGTTCCGCCTAAACGAATAAATGATTCCTCTTGAATTACGCGGAGTAGCTTGACTTGCATATCCATGGGCAATTCACCAATTTCATCGAGAAACAAAGTTCCGGTATCGGCTGCTTCGAAAAGCCCTATTTTTTGTGAGTCGGCTCCGGTAAAGGCTCCTTTTTCATGGCCAAACAATTCGCGCTCCAAAATGGATGCTGGCAAGGCTCCGCAGCTCACCGAAACAAAGGGTTTGTTTTGCCTTTCACCTCGATCATGAATCAGATGTGCAAATAATTCTTTACCCGTTCCGCTTTCACCTGTTAACAGTACTGCGGTTTTAGAATCTGCAACTTTTTCGGCAATGCCTATACATTTTTGAATTGCCGAACTCTCGCCAACAATCGCATAACGCTGCAAATATTGTTCTTTAAGACGGCCAAACTCTTCCCCAAGTAACTTTCTATTGCGCGAGACTTGAAAAAACTTTGCCATTAAACTTGCAAACTGCTCTAATGTTTCCGAGTCTTCTTTAGAAAAAACGCCTCCATCTACCTTGTCTAAAAACTGGACCACACCTATGACCTTTTTTTCAAGAATCAGCGGATAGCTGGCCATAGACTGGACGGGAATTTTTACCTTCTCACTTACCTTTTGGTACCATCGGGGATCTTGCGAAACGTCATTGGCAATTATCGATTCTCCGGTTTTAGCAACATAGCCCGATATGCCAACTCCCGGTGGTAGGTCGATTTCCTTCAATTGACCCATATTTTTTCCCGATGCCTGATAAAATTGTAACTTAAATGTTTTCTCGTCTTGGACAAGCAACAAGGAACCGTTTTTTACGCCTACAATATCTTTTGCAGCATCCATGACCATCGCCAATAGCTCATCGACTTCCAATGAAGTCGTCTGGAACAAATTAGATATTTTTCTCAGTGCCAGAATGTTTGTTTGCTTGCCAATTAATTTCATAAAAATTACAAAAATTTGTTAAAATTATACTTAATTATAATTAGTCGGTAAAGATGTCTGTAATTTTACAAACCAAACCGGAATAGTATACATTTAGTATCTAAAATTGAAAAGTATTAATATTTCGCCGATTACTCTTAATAATTGATCTAATCTATATTTTTGAAATCGACGATATATAAATAGGGAACTTATTTGTATTACAACTCGTTGTTTTTTGAAAATATGCCCACAAAGCAATTTCGATGATTTTTCTTCTTTGAAGGTTCAATGGCAATTCTCCCAGCAACAATACAAAAACAACTTGCCTGCATTTTGCTATTGGTAATTTCAAGTACGGGGATATATTTTAATTCGCTAAAAGGCTCTTTCCAATTCGATGATGTTCCCCTGATTAGCAGTCAATGGGTTGAAGATTTTGACTCTTTCGATCGCTTTGTAAAATTTTCTTCTTTTGAAAACCGACCCATTCTTCTTTGGACCTACGCGTTAAATAATTCCCTTGGTAAAAATAAGGAGTTTGGATTCCACTTACTCAACCTTTTGCTCCACATTGGAGTCACTCTTCTAATATTTTTTTCTGTTTTAAAAACCTCTTCATTTTTTAGAGGATTTAATAGCGGAGACAATAGTTTTTCTGGAATAAAAACCTCAACCAGCATCTGGATATTTCCACTCATTACTGCTCTAATATTTTCACTACATCCCCTGAACACAGATTCTGTAACGTATATTTCCTCCCGCTCATCAGTTCTGGCAACATTTTTCTATTTATTTTCTTTGTACCTTTTCCTGAATTTATTTGGCTATGAAAAAAGTAAGCACCTGTTAAAAAATCGACTGATTTTAATTCCTCTGATTGTCGTGACAATGTATTTGAGCCTGGCATCCAAACTGATTTCGGCAACCCTGCCGCTACTGATGACCTTTTGGTATTCCGTTTTTATTTTTTCCAGAAAAAACATGTCCCTATTATGGAAAAAAAATTGGGCCTATTTATTGCTCATTTTAACTTCTACGGCAGTGCTATTTTTATTAGGGGAATCCTGGCTCTACAATGCCAAAGATCAGGGGCTTGAACTATATGGCCGATGGCCCTATCTGCTTATTCAATTTAAGGTAATTATTTTTTATTATTTAAAGCTGTTCCTATTCCCATTTAATTTAAGTGCGGATAGCGGTATGCCCTTCAGCTCCATCAATGAAGATCCCTTCATCGCTTTGGCAATGTTAATTGTATTTGGACTGATAATCGCTACCATTAAATCTCGCAATGTATGGCTGCTGGTGGGAACAGCGTGGTTTTTTATAACACTCGCCCCAACCTCAAGTTTTATGCCGCTGAACGACTTGGCGGTGGAACACCGAACCTACCTTCCGATATCATTGGGATTATGTATGGTTGTCGGATGGAGAATCTCCTGCTTTCATCCGATCCCGCGCTTTGGTTTTTTAACTATAATTTTAATTGCGTTCAGTTTGGCAACTATTACCAGGAACACCGATTGGGTCAACGAAATCAGTTTATGGGAAGACGTTGCAAGAAAAGATCCATCGTCCTCCCGCGCCCACAATAATCTTGGAAAAGCTTATTTTGAAAAAGGCGACCTAAATCGCGCCGGATATCATTTTGAAAAAAGCATAGCGAATATCCCAAAATTTATTGAAGAAAAATTTAATTTAAAAAATGCGGATGAGTTTCTTTCCAGAAAAAGCGGTCCTACAAATTTTAAATCTAACAATCAGAATCTCCACATTTCAGCTGAACTTGTTGAGCCTCACTATAACCTTGCCAGTATTTATCTGGATCAAGGGAAAATAGATCTCGCAGAAAAGGAGTATCTTAAAACACTCGCGCTCAGACCGGGACACTCTTCCGCAAAAATTGGACTGGGTTCTGTCTACAATAAAAAAGGGCTTTTCCAAAAAGCAGAAGATCTCTATCGCCAGGCGATAGAAGAGGAAATTTCGCATAAAGAGGGCAAGCCACTCCCACTGGCACATTTAAATTTAGGTGAAGTCTATGGTAAGACAGGAAGGATTCCTCTCGCTATCCAAGAATGGAAAATCGCCATTCAACAGGATGCCTCATTACTTCCTGCGCATTTTAATCTGGGAACCGCTTTTATGATGCAAGCAGATTATGATCAGGCAGAAATTTATTTTTTAATCTGTCTTGAGCTAAATAAACAATTCAAACCGGCACTGTTTAATATTGCACTTGTAAAACAAAAACAATTGCATTGGCAAGACTCAATAGACAGCTTCAACAATTATATGGCCGTAGCGGGTCCTAGCCCATCTGTGCTAACGCAGATCGGATTAAATTATTTAAACTTGAATGATTGGGCCAATGCCCAGTCTTATCTTGAAAAGTCATTAAGGATTCTGCCAAAAGACATAAATACTTTGATTCTTCTTGGTGATACTTTTTCAGCGCAAGGGCAATTCGAAAAAGCCAATGAAAAGTATCGCGCCGTTTTTAGTCTAAATAAAGATCCCAACTTGCAAAAGTTATTGCAAGATAAAATAAAAATTGCTTCAAAGAAAATTAATTAAATTTAAATGAATTATCCTTCCTCAAATTTAAATCCGCTATCCACCCAGATAAAGGCCATCTGTTTTATTTGTTGTATTGGATTGCTTGTATTCTATGGCACTTTGCACTCCCCATTTCATTACGATGATGCACATGCAATAGTTGATAATCCGCACATAAAGGATCTGAGCAAATTTCAGGAGAATGTGGGTTTCCAAAATATTTTCAATAGATCCGTGCTTTTATTTTCCTTCGCTATCAATCAGCACATCGGAAAACTCGAGGTGTTTGGATATCATCTGGTAAACATTTTAATTCACATTCTTTGCTCTATTCTTTGGTTTTTTCTTGTTAGAGAATTGTTACACATTGAGCCAGTTGAAAAACGATCCGTTAAAAATAAGTTACCTCTTGTCTGCGCTTTTATTCATCTGGTAAACCCTTTGAGTATTCAGGCAGTGACTTATATTTCGAGCCGGTCCTCACTATTGGCGACATTCTTTTATTTGCTGACGTTTTATATTTTTACGAAAATATTAAAACCTGCCAAAGAAGATGACTCCAAATATAAAACACCTATTCTGATTATTTGCTTATTAATATTTTTATTTTTAGGGATTGCCACCAAAGAGATTGTCGCTTCCCTTCCCTTGATGGCTATTGTCTATCTTTGGCTTGCCACTCCTGAAGAAAAAAGGAAAAGTTTAATTCCGAAATTTATTTCTATTTTATTTCTCCTAATAGCTTTCCTTTCATATAGGTATTTCCAACAAGGAAATCTTTTTTCACTTAAGGCTGATCCTACTTCTGGTGACATGAATCGGATCCTTTATTTATTAAGCCAGGTCAAGGTGGTCGTAAGTTATTACCTTTTAAAATTATTGGCCCCTTTCAATTTAAACTTTGAGCCGGATATTAATCTTTATCAAACCTGGTTTCATTGGGATTGGTTTATCTCGCTTATTTTTCTTATGCTGGTGGGGATAACAGTTTATCGACAAGCTTCCAAAATCATAAAGTTTGGGGCTGTGTGGTTTTTCATCACTCTTCTCCCCACATCCAGCTTTATACCCTTAAAACAATTGGCAACGGAACACCGGACCTATTTGCCGGGGTTGGGATTCAGCCTCATTTTGGGGTGGATGTTTTTAAATGTCAGAGGCCGCCAGGGAATGACCAAAATCCTCTTCATTATTTTTATTTTACTAACATCGTTATTAACGCTGAACCGGTCTCTTGATTTTCGATCAGAAATTTCTCTCTGGGAAGACACAGCGCAAAAATCTCCCCGAAAAGCATTAGTTCAAAACAATCTCGCCACTGCCTATATGGGAGCCGGACAACTTGGCAAAGCCAAAACCGCACTAGAGGCAGCCCTGGTAATTAAACCATTACAAATCGATTCCCATGTAAATTTGGGTCATATTGCCGGTCGGCAAAAAAATTGGGAAAAGGCCATTGAAAAATTTGATCTCGGAATCGCTCTTGGAACCAAGAAAGCAGATACTTTTTATTATTCCGGATTCGCCAGAAATAACCTGGGTAAATATCAAGAGGCCATTCCGTACTTCAAAAAGGCCATTAGCATGAAACCGTTTAAGGCTGATTATCATTTCGATCTGGGAAACTCTTATAAGAACTTAAAAATATTTGATGATGCCCTTCATCATTTTCGCAAATCTGTGGAGATTGACCCCAAACACTATAAAGCCCATAACAATATGGGTGCTATCTTCTGGAGTTTGGGAGCAATGGACAAAGCCAAATTGGAATTTGAAAAAGTTTTACAAATTAAACCAGATATTTCCACCATACATAACAACCTGGCAGCTATTTATATTAAAAGTGGAGATTTCAAAAATGCGATCCCTCATCTGGAGACCTTGATAGATTTGCAACCGCAAAATAACAACGCTAGAAAATTATTGCAATTTTCACAGGGTCAAATTCAATAAGGCAAAATATGAATTCTAAATTGATCGGTCTGTCCATCTCTAGAATTTATTGCTGTATGATTCTGGCAATTTTGGGTGTCCTTGTTTACGGCAATCATCTACAAAACACTTTTCAGTTTGACAGCGTAGCCTATATAAAAAATAATCTGAGTTTAAAAAATCCAGAATCCATATTGACCTTTAATTTTTGGATAAATGAATTTTTTGCTCGAGGGCTTCTATCCATTACCATGGCGTTCAATGCCCAACTCGATGGCCTTCGACCCTTTGGTTTCCATGTGCTCAATCTGGCTTTGCACATTTTCAATTCAATTCTAATTTTTTGTATTTTTCAAAAAGCTTTGGTTCATTTCCAGGGCCAAGGACAATCCCGAAAAAATAACCTGGCTATTTCTTTTTTTTCTGCAGCTATTTTTCTGGTTCATCCTCTTCAAACCGAATCTGTAATTTATATTATCAGTCGATCAGAAATTTTAGCTTCTACTTTTTATTTAATTGGATTCCTGTTGTTTCAAATCTGCCTAGATTCAAGTTCACGACTAAGAATTTTCAAAAATATTCTGTTGTCGATTTCGATAATATTTCTGGTTGTTGCTGGATATAGTGTCAAACAAACCCTGGCGACATTTCCGCTTGTCATATTTTTGTACTATATATCCGTGGGGCCATTAGATTCGCCTGTTATTAAATTTCTTTTAAAGTGGAAATGGGTAATTATATCTTCCGTTTTAATATTTTTAGGCCTTTTATTAAACAAACTTATCACGGATGAAACCTTTTTGATCGGCCCGTCAAACCCTGATGAAATGGTTGGTCGGGCAAAATATATGCTCAGCCAACCCGCGGTGATTGTTTTTTACTACCTTAAAAAGTTTCTACTTCCCATCAACTTGAATATTGATCCCGATATTGAAGTTATTTCCCAAATGCTTTCGTTTGGTTTTATTGCCAGTATCAGTTCTATTGGTCTCCTTATTTATTTTTTCTGGAAAAGAGAGTTTTGGCGGTTTTATCTTTTTTATATTGCTTGGTTTTTTATTATCCTATCGCCATCTTCATCCATTGTTACTTTGCATGACCTCGCCGCAGAGCATCGAGTTTATCTGGCTTTACCTGGAGTTATCATTGTTTTAGCTTATGGCCTATTTCAATTCATAAAAAATCTATCCAGTTTATCAATAAATCATAAATCCTTATTAGGAATTTTGGTTTTATGTGAGATTACCCTTTTACTTGGAATATTGAGCATTGAGAGAAATAAAGTCTGGAGGACCGAGCTTACTTTATGGAAAGACTCTTACGAAAAATCGCCTGATAAACTTCGTCCCCTCATTAACCTTGCCAGAGCTCAAAGTATAAAAGGAAATACTAAAAAAGCTATCCGCTACTATGAAGAATCACTAACAAAAAGCCCGGGAGTGTTTGTTCCTTATTATAATTTGGGCGAATTGTATCTTAAAGAAGGCAGAGTGGAAGAGGCGATAATTCGTTTTAAATCGGCTTTACAACTTGATCCAAAAATTCCCGAAACGTACGCTAAATTGGGGGAGATCTATTTTTCCCAAAAGAAATGGAAATTAGCAGATGTTTATTTTAAAAAATGCATCGAAATTGATAACCGATTCCCGCAAGTATTTAAAAATTTAGGCTTGCTGCATTTTTATCATTTGAAAAATTTGAAAGAGAGCCTGCTCTATTTTTCCCGGTCTCTTGCTTTGGACCCCAATCAGAAAGATGCAGGGGAATTAAGGAAACTAATCGCCTTTTATGAAGAGGGAATTGTAAATTCACTGCCCCAAATGGCCCCTTAGTCCTTGTTTTAAATTTCTGTCACTATTGGCCGGAATTTTTTGCCAACTTAAATGAGGGTATGCTATATTTCCGGCTTGGAAAGAGCAAAAACCTAAAGTGCCGGAGTGGTGAAATTGGTAGACGCACAGGATTCAAAATCCTGCGAG
>CAZECX010000036.1:0-27915 GCA_964510965.1 uncultured Nitrospina sp.
GAAAGACAATGATTGCTTTCGCTTTGGATATCAGATGCATGGGAATCTTTTGGTCTGGCGATTTTTGAATCTCTTCGAGAATCATTTGTGATGTGCGAAGTATTTTTCTTTGCTTGCTGCCATCCTCCTCGGCCCAGGCAGCACCCGATATGAACATGACGAAAATTATACCAAGAGAAAATAGTTTCATTAGACCTCCAGATTAATTGCCTGAATCTACTATAAGGAATTCATGCTTCTAATTCAACCTCTTGGAAATTCAGGTAGATAAAATAAATTTTGCTCTTTTCAATTTACCGCTTTACCATGCGCGGTGATGATAAAAGAAAATGTTGAGAAAATCTTAGGGACCGATGGAGAACTTTCTAAAAAGCTGGAAGG
The DNA here is from genome assembly GCA_964510965.1 of uncultured Nitrospina sp. Taxonomy (GTDB): domain Bacteria; phylum Nitrospinota; class Nitrospinia; order Nitrospinales; family VA-1; genus UBA8687. Next base: position 382 of record CAZECX010000036.1, read on the forward strand.
CTTTGAGCATCGTCCTCAGCAAATGGAAATGGCTCGAGCCGTTGAAACTGCTTTCAGCGAAGCAAAGCATCTTATTGTTGAAGCTGGAACGGGAACAGGGAAAAGTCTCGCCTACCTTATTCCAGCCATTCTTTGGGCGGTAGAAAACAATAAAAAAGTGGTGATTTCCACTTACACCAAAACCCTGCAACAGCAGATACTCAATCACGATATCCCCTTTCTCCGCGAAAAACTCGGCATTCCTTTTCGCTACGCTCTTTGTATGGGCAATGAAAATTATCTTTCACTACGCAGACTAAAACGATCAACTCAGGCAGGGCTGTTCAACAAAGCCGAAGAAGAAGAACAATGGAATGGAGTATTCGACTGGGCTGTAAAAACGGAAACGGGTTATCGAAGTGACTTGCCTTTTGAAGTGATGCCACAAGTCTGGGAAGAAGTAGGAAGACAAAAGGATCTTTGCCTGGGAAAAAATTGCGAAACACATTCCTCTTGTTTTTATTTCAAAGCTCGAAAAAAATGGTTTGGGGCTCATTTATTAATTGTCAATCACCACTTGTTTTTTGCCAATGTCGCCAACTCTGGCGCGGTGCTACCAGGCTTTGATGCAGTGGTATTTGATGAAGCTCAAAACCTGGAAGAAGCTGCTACTCAATTTCTCGGACTGGAAATTTCAAACTCCAACCTTTTCTATTTCTTAGATCGACTGCATAATCCGCGGACAAAAAAAGGGTTGCTGACCCGACTAGACCACGCTTTGGTTCCCCATGTACGAAAGCTAGCTATGACCGTTCGCCAGGCTATCGATGCATTCTTTAGTCATTTTCTAGAAGAATATGGCAAGGAGGACCGTGTGCTCCGTTTCTACAAACCGCCTGTTCTGGACAATGGAATTTATGTTCCTATGGAGGCACTTCGAGAAGGCTTAAAATCTCTTGAAGCAGGTTTACATTCTGAAGAAGACAGAGTCGATGCCGCAGCGGCAGCCGAAAGATGTTTTGAATTTAACAATGCCATATCGGCAATACTCAATCAGAATTTAAGTGGTTATGTATACTGGATTGAAATCGTTAAACGAAAAAGATTTTCACGAGTTGTATTGAAAGGTGTCCCCATTCATGTTGCAGAAGAACTCCATGCACAGGTTTTTGATAAATTAGATCGCGTTATCATGACTTCCGCAACATTGACCACCAATAAAAAATTTGAATTCATTAAAGAACGTTTGGGATTTCAGCCCAATGAAGAATTGCTTCTGGATGCTCCATTTGATTATCCCAACCAAGCCTTATTGTATGTCCCGCGTGACCTTCCAGAACCGGGAAGCGAAACCGGACCCTATGTGGAAGAACTCTCAAATCGGTGCCGGGAACTCGTTTTGACCTCGGGCGGGAAAACTTTCATTCTGTTCACCAGCTACGCCTTGCTCAATCAAATTTTTGAAAAACTTGACGATTGGGGGCTTCCCTTTCCATTGATTCGGCAAGGGGACTTGCCCACCAACCTGATGATCGAAAAGTTCAAGGAAGAACCTTCAGTAATTTTTGGCACCAATTCCTTTTGGCAGGGTGTGGATATACCAGGGGAAGCATTACAAAGTGTAATTATCACCAAACTACCCTTCGATGTCCCCAAAGAGCCTCTGACAGAAGCACGAATCGAAGAACTCAAACGTCAACATATCGACCCCTTTTCACATTATCAAATTCCTCGCGCTATTATTCAGTTAAAACAGGGATTTGGAAGATTGATCAGGAAGAAAACCGATATAGGGGTTGTCTCCCTTCTTGATTCAAGGATCAGCAGAAGGGGTTATGGAAAACAATTCATCGCCTCGCTTCCGGCCTGCCCTGTGGCCACCGAAATGGATGAGTTAAAAAACTTTTTCTCTGAAAAAAAAATCATGCCGAGTTGATTTGGGATTTCCGGCAAGCAAGATAAATAGCGAAACCGTTTGAACCAACAGCTGCGAGAAATATAAAAACATCCAACCTTCCAAATAATGCGAGAACAAAAAGAAAATAAGTGAAGTCACGGTTTGCTAATTGGTCGGTAATATCATTTTTTGCAGGTTCCGGAGAACTTTTTTTTGTTGCCTCGGCCTTCTTCCCTAAAATTGACTTGCTTAAAAAAATAAAAGAGCAAAAACTCCCTAATACTGCAAGCATGCCAAGATATTTAAAGACAGGTTTCCCTGTTGAATAAAAAAGACCCATTCCAATTGAAAAAAAGACAAAACAGTGAACAATGTTATCAGCAATGATATCGAATTTTGCGCCCCATTCCGAAACCATGAACTTCAAACGCGCAACTTCTCCATCCGTGCAATCTATCCACGCCGACAAAAGTAGCAAGACAGCCCCAGCAATTCCCATTTGGTAGCCTCCCACAAAAAAGCAAAGCGCCGCAACCAGTCCAACAAATAAACTCAGAAATGTAATTTGATTGGGGGTAAATGAAGTTTTAAGAAATTTTCTTGTGAGTTGACGGGATATAAAACGTGTAACCAGGCGATCCATAAAGCTGTCATTGTTGAGCCCTCCGGACTTTAATAATCTATCCTCTGCCTCTTTTAAATCTTGTTCATTTTGCAATTCATACGGTTGTTCTGAGTTTGCCGATTGCAAAAAATATAATTCCTTTTTCTGAGAAATTTGTTTTAACGATTCGGGGAAAAACGAAAGACTATTCATATTTCCCCGAACTATTTTAGTTTTGGGTTCAAATTCATCGATAAGGGTGGAACCACAAAAAACAAGAAAGGAGGATTCATTCGAAAAGGAAGAAAGTGATCTTTCACAGCTCCAGCTTAGCTCCAGCCTCTTCTCGGCTTTCATTTCCTCTAAAAACTTATTCAAACCAACGTCCATCGGCTCTTCTGTCCACAGCACCAGTTTTTTAATTCCAAATTTTTGCAACGCAAAAAGATTTCGCAACAGAAAAGGGACACCTGCAATTTTTTTTGAATACCATTCGGGCTGTGGGGGGGTTGGCAAATATAATATTGCTGAATGTTCTTGAATATCTGCCGAGGTGTTTGAAAAGCTCTTGATCATATTTCAATTAATTTCGCAAATAAGATCTCCAGTGAAGAGAACTCAAAATCACTGAATCAACGATGCGCGGGTTCTAAAAGAGGTGTATAAACAAAATTTGCCAGTATGGTTATTTTTTCACGCTGGATATTTTTTGGGAATGGGTAAAAAGGAGCTGCCTCTTTAACAGCCTTAAGCGCGGCAACATCAAGAATTTCATACCCAGATTGATCAACCAACCTTACACCTAACAGGTTTCCATCCTTGGAAATACGAAAATTTAAAGAGAGATCGCCACTGATACCCCTTTGCGCAGCATCGGGAGGATAAATCCAGACCCGTTCAATTTGATGTTTAATACGGGCAAAATAAGATGCATATTTTACCTCAGTAGTATCCAGGGAAACAGGTTCGTCGTCATCGGCATCCATCAGCGAATCCGTGTCCAAAGAAGCGAACTGCTCTGCATCGAATCCGTCTAAAAGAGCCAGCGTACTACCAGCCCCTGCCCTTTGCTTGGAGGAAGGTTTGTTTTTTTGTATCTTTTTAGGAGTTATCGATTTAAAAGTTCCTATATCAGACTCAGGTAATGGGTTTTTTCTCGGCTTTTGGCGGGGTTTGTTCCGGACTTTTTTTTCAGGAGCAATTTTTTTTCTTTGAGTTCTACTTGATCCGGTTTTGCCGATCGCACCCTTAGATTTTGGAACAACCGTTTTTTTTCTCTTATAAATTTTTTCGGGTGTTGTTTGTTGGTTTGAATGAGACCGGCGATCAAACTTTGCAAGAAGCTCTTTACTTTTTGGTTTTTCTGGTTTCACGGGAGGTTTTGGTGCATCAACGATTTTTCCAGGTTTTGAATCCATCGGTTTTTTTGTTTCAAAATATTTCACCTGAATGGGAGGGGGACCTTTTACAACTTTCTCTTGAGAGGGAATTAACATATGGGCAATAACAAAAGAAATGTGCAGCCCCAGGGAAAGCAAAAGAAATCCGGATAGCCGGGTTCTATTCAGCGAATTATTTTTAATCCAATTTATTTTTCTTTTGCGCAAAATTCAAACCTGAAAATAAATACCCCATTTTTTCATCGTATAAAGATATTATAGCGCAGTTTTTCCACCATTCGTAGGCCCAGAAAGCGGTTACAAGGGGGTTTCAACTGGCGTAGAATTCAGCAGTTTACATTTCTGCTCATACCAGCGATAGGCACGTTTCACTTCAAGGGAGCTTGCGTTAGGGGAAATATAATTCCCATCCGAATCAAAAGGTTCGAAATCCATTTCCAAAGTCCTGTAAATATGATTCAGGTAAGAAGGGAAATTTCGATACATTGGGATTTCCTCTTTTAAATAAGGCATATCTGTCTCTCGAAACCTCATCAACTCTTTCCCAAAAGGGTGGATTTTTTCCAGTCCTCCCTCCGCACTCTGATTACTTGCAAAATGAGTTAAGGACTCAAAATCTTCCCAATCTTCCAGAGCATCCACATCTGAAACAAAGGATGGGTCGTCATGCAAATTAGTGGTTATTGGTATGTTGAGGAGATTTGAAATGCTTTTTTGGAAATTTCTTCGCGACATTCCAAATTGATATTTGTCTCCAGGACAAATTTTCTGAACCTGAGATCGAAATGTAAAAGCATGGGCAATTAAATACGGCAAGGCCTTAAACAGTCGAGCTGGATTTTTCAAAGCCATTTTTATTCCTGCATTGATAATTTGACCATCTTTTCTGGAAGAGTGCAGGTAATCAATTATTTCAGGATCCATCCTCTCAAAATTCATCGGGTATAAATTGGGTTCTTTTAAATCATGCAAATCACTTTCATGGCCATTGAGAATGCGGTAATGATAATTTCTTTTAACAAATTCACTGTTCGGGTTTTCATTAAACTCCGGAAACATCTTTTGACGGGAATTCAACCAAAGAATTATGTTATGGTTTTTATTGCCCTGAAATCCCAAAACTTTTTCAAGATCATATAAAAAAGGCAAATCGCCAGGCTGAAATAAAATCAGCTCATCGTTTTCAATTGAAAGCTTACTTCTCCCCAGATTCAAGGTATGAAGAAGGTTGAGGTGCTGGTCTTCTTCTCGAATAAATTGGATTTTTTTTCCACAACTACCAACCGTGTTCAAAAAACGTTCCATTACATGCTGTACTTCATCCGAGCCTACAACAACAATTTCTTTAAGACTCGAGCACAATAAATTCCCCAGGGCATAACACATTACAGGAATGCCATGAATCAAAAATAAAAACTTCAAACGATCAATTTCATCATCTCGGGAACGAATGATGAGATGGCTAATCCCATTTTTTCCCGTTTCCATTTCACGTTTTGCTTTTGCAATGCTTAATTTATCAGCCAACTCTCGCGAATCGTATTTGTTGTGACTGAAGCTGACAATGCATTTTTCGATCTGAATTTTGTTTTTTGTGATGACCATAAAGATTAATTGCTTTCTAATTTGGCGGCTTGCAAACCCGTTCTTAGAACGAAGAAGAACTCAAATAACCACCAAAACCTGGAACTTGATGTTCCTGAAAATTACGGAAAAACGATACAATTTCCATATAAACCTCCATCCTATAATAATGTCCTGAATAACCCTAATAAACCTTTGAGAAAATTGACTTGATTTATAATTTTCAATAGTCATACAATTAAGGGTTCTCATTTAAAATAAAGGATTTAGGAATGGGCGATAAGACCCACATTGTTGAATTGATCGACCAGATGCTGGATGAAACTTCCGAGCAACCGCAATTGCAGGAAAAGGTTTTGGATTTGCGTGATGCTCTGTTTCAGGCCCAGCAGATGGCAGAGCAGTATTCACTAAAAATAAAAACACTTGAAGAAGCGATTGAAAAGCTGAAATCGCCGGCACATCGGATCGGGACTGTCCTGGGTCAAGGCGAAAATGGACTTGTTCGTATTGTATCAGGAGGCACCGAATACCAGGCCGCAGCCACCCCCGAATTGATGGAAGGTGAAGGATTAAAAACGGGAGATCAAGTGGCCCTTAATGAAGGATTCGTAGCCATTGCTAAATTACCTCTACCCACCCAGGGCCCCATGGCCAGAATCTCCGGCAAACTTCATGGCGGGCAATGGTTGGTGCAGGCTGCTACAGGAAATACAGAGACCATTGTTCTAGCCCATGCAGATCTTGACGCGTCTTCCTTAAAAGAAAGCGAAGAGGTTTTTCTGGATGCAAACCAAAGGGTTATTCTCGGCAAACTTCCCAAACGCGAATCACATACCCTGATCGAAGACGATTTTGAAAAGGTAGAGTGGTCACAGGTAGGTGGACAGGAAAAAGTCAAAGAAGAGGTCCGCAAAGTTCTTGAATATCCATTGTTGCATGGAGAAATTTTGCAAGCGATGGAATACCAGGTTCCAAAGGGGTTTCTTTTTTATGGCCCACCAGGTTGTGGAAAAACTCTCGTGGGCAAAGCGATTCTAACGGAAGTGATCAGCAAGCTTTCTGAACAAGACAACTCCGACTTACAAGGCAGATTCATTCACGTGAAAGGCCCCGAAATTCTAAACATGTGGCTTGGTGAATCTGAAAGAAAGATACGAGAAATTTTTAAAAAAGCCAGGGACTATAAAGAAAAAGGCCAAGTGCCCTTTATATTCATTGATGAAGCTGAATCCATTTTGGGTACTCGGCAGGCCTGGCGAGGATCGAACATCAGCAACACCGTGGTACCCATGTTCTGCGCTGAAATGGATGGAATTCAATCTCTAAGAGATACAGTGGTAATCCTGGCAACCAACCGGCCCGACTTAATTGATCCCGCCATCGTTCGTCCTGGTAGAATCGACAGAAAAATTAAAGTCCGACGTCCCAACCGGGAAGAATGCAAGCAAATCCTACGCGTTTATCTCAAGGATGGCTTACCGCGAGAACATGAAGATTTCGACCAAATGGCTGAGCCTTTTCTAGACAGGCTATTTACGCGTAATCCGGAACAAGAAGTATTGGTGTTGACCTTACGAAGTGGCGGAAATAAAAAAATGTATTGGAGCGATTTTATTTCTGGGGCCGCAATTGAAGGCATTATGAAACGCGCCAAAGAACGAGCTATAGAAAGAGCTATTGAAGGGGAAAAATTATGTGTCACGGTGGATGACCTGACCACGGCCTTAGAAACTGAATTCAAAGAAGGCAACCTGTTGCCTGCAGAATCCAATTTAGAAGATTGGCTCCAACTATTGGATATGGAGTCTAAAAATGTGGTTCGAGTTCGAAAACCTAATGAATCCGATTCCGCTGCTGAAAATACGATTCGTCGGTCCGTTATATGAATGAACACATCCCACTTCTTGGCATGGAAACGGAATACGGCATCATCCGTGAAGACTTGCAGGATTCAGACCCCGTAGAAGAATCCATGAAGCTGTTAAAAAGTTGCCCGCAGAAAAGTGTATTTGGAAAATGGGCTTATTCACAGGAAAACTCGCATCAAGATATGCGCGGTTTCAAAGTGCATTCGCTCGCGCAAGATGAAGAGGAAGACGCGTTCTGCGCTGAAGACAGAAAACGACCTTATTCTTACCTGGAAATGAAATGCGACCGGGTATTGGTAAATGGATCGCGGTTTTACAACGACCACACTCATCCAGAATACAGCACTCCAGAATGCAGCTCCCTGTTTTCTCTCGTGGCGCATGATGTTGCAGGAGAAAGGATTGTCGCCGAAAGTACAAAAATTCGAAATCTTGAGCTCGGCAACAAAACAGTTCAGGTTTTCAAAAATAACACGGACTACAGCGGCCACAGTTATGGCACGCATGATAATTATCTTATTCCAAGAAGCATCCCTTTCGACACGCTGGTAAAAGGCCTTGTACCTTTTATGGTTACACGACAATTGTATGCCGGATCTGGGAAGGTAGGGTCCGAGAATCCCGAAACGAAAGATTACAAAGGATTGCAACTGGCACAGCGCTCCGATTTTATTGAAAAGATTTTAAGCATAGAAACCATGACCCAACGGCCCATCATCAATACTCGAGATGAGCCGCACGCAAGCCGTAACAAATACCGACGACTACATTTGATCATGGGTGACGCAAACATGTCTGCCTATGCGACGGCATTAAAAGTAGGCAGCACTCGTCTCGTGCTCAATTTAATTTCAAGCGGTGCAACTTTTCCGGATATCGAATTGGAAAGTCCAGTTGAAGACTCCTTGCGGGTTTCACAAGAAAAAAACAGGAATGCGATTCTAAAAAGAAAGTCTGGCGGCACCATTACTGCCTTGGAAATTCAGGAGAGTTACCTGGAAGCTGTCGAACAATATTTTTCCGAAAAAGACAAAGAATCAAAATGGATTATTCAAGAATGGGAGAAAACTCTGGATGAATTGAAACATAACCCTGAAAAATTGTGCGACCGAATCGACTGGGCCATTAAAGAAAAACTTTTTTCAGAGTTTATGGAGTCCGAAAACCTGGATTGGGATGACCCCATGCTGCAAAGTCTGGACTTGGAATATCACAACCTCGATCCAGACCGAGGTCTGTATCGCGGATTAGAGCAAGAGAATGAAGTTTATTCATTGCTAACTGAAAAAGAAATCTCTCGAGCCATTGAATTTCCTCCCGAGGGAACCCGCGCAAAAATTCGCGGTGATGCTGTGAGCAAGGAAAGTGAAAAAATAAAAAGTATCCATTGGACAGGAATTGAATTTGAAAACGGGAATATACTAGATTTAACAGGGGTAATCAGTCAGGAAGACGTAGAAAAAGCTCGTGTGGCAGGATAAAAGTTTTTTCTTTTATGCAGGTGAAATCCATGACGGAAAATATTGAAGACACCCAGGCAGGCGGCGATTTTTTCGATTTGCTGGATCGGTCAGGTTATAACCTCCAGGAATTTCTGAATAAACTGCCCGTCAATGGCAAATCGACCGTACCTCAAGGAACAACCGTTCTGGCTTTCCATTATGAAGACGGTATCATCGTTGCTGGAGACCGTCGGATTATGGCTGGCAGCAACCTGATGTTCGAAAGGTGCGAAAAAATTATTCCGATTGATTCCTGTTCACTCATGGCTGTGGCAGGGGTGCCGGCAATTGCGTTTGAAATTTCCAGGATTCTTTCGCAATATTTTGAATACTACCGACGAACACAAGTTCGACCAATGAGTCTGGAAGGAAAAATAAGGACATTTTCAAAACTATTAAAAGAAAACCTAACCGCGTCAACAAGTGGGCTCACGCGTGTCAGCCCCATTTTCGCGACTTTCGATATTGCAACGGGCAAACCCTCTATATTTTACTACGATATGTTGGGGGCCGAATTTCAGGTACTTTCTTTTACTGCAACAGGAGCAGGGGCCGGTCATATTCGAGATGTCCTTGAGCGAGAGAATCAGTGGGGACCCAAGCCTCTCGCTCAAAGATGCGAAAAAGACGCTGCGATAATTGCTATGAAACTATTACATGTTGCCGCACAAATGGATAGCGAGGAAAAAAATGTGCTTGCTGATATTCAAATATATCCCATCCTTGCTTCGGTTACAGAAAATGGATACAAATTTTGGAGTGAAGATCAATTGACCCGGATTGAATCCATGTCCAAGGAGGAAAAATAAGAATGTTTGTAGAAATTGAAAAAAATTTTGTAGGTGACGATCAACTGAACTTGCCTATATCCAGGAAGGAGAAATAAAAATATGTTTGAAGAGCCTTATCGCTGGATGGAGGCGGTCTCAACCCGTCACAACTATGTTCAGGAAAAACTGAAAATGGGGCAGCCGGTTTTAGCCGTTCCCTATAATGAAGGTTTATTGATTTTTGGTTTTGCCCCTCAGCCTGGGAAAATTTACGAAATCTATGACCGCATTGCTCTGGGCGGCGTGGGTCATCCCGCTGATGTGGAGAGGCTACGAATGAATCTACTGGATATGGCGCACCTGGAAGGGTTCAACCGATCTGCGCAAGATGTCACATCGGCCCGCTTGTTGCAATTCGGCATTGCCCCCGCACTCAAACAAAACTTTGAAGAAATTCAACGTGCTCCCTATATTATCCGCCTTCTACTGGTAGAATTGAATGAGCAAGGCAAACCCAACTTTTTTCGCATGAACTATGATGGACATTGGGAAACTTTTAAAAATGGCACAGCCATAGCTGGGGATGAGAAGGTCATGGACTGGTTGCAGCGTGAAATCCAGAAACAACCTTTTGCGACCTATTCTCTCGACCAGGCCCTGCAGGAAGCAACTAAACTGTGGGACCAAAGTAGAAAAATAAACACCGACAATGAAGACGAAAAAGAAAATGATCTCCCTGAAACTTTACAGGAAACTTTTGAGCAATGGTATCTTGAAGGGGCAGTACTAACGGAAAAATCCACGAACAAGGCCATTTATCGTTCTTTAAGTGAGGATGAAATAAACAGATTGAAGTCTTCAACTGGCTGATCATTCTATATATAATAGAGACATAATGTTAAAAGGAGTCCATAAGATGGAGATGAACGATCCATTAAGAAGAGAAGAGAAAAAGGAGTCCAGCCCGGACCAGGACAAGTCAGGACCCAGCAGCCCCGACACCTCAAGACCGGGACGAGACAACCTGCTCAAGCGCATGAAAAAAGTTGACCCGAAGCAATCTGAAAAATACAAGCAACGAACCGGTCAATGAAATTTCAATCCGAACCTAATACCTCCGCAGGGGAATTTTTTGAGCTGCTGGAAAATTCCGGTTATCGCTGGCACGCAAAAATTGAAGGCACGGCAAATCAAAACGGTTTTACGGTGCCACAGGGCACAACCGTTCTCGCGTTCCATTTTCAAGACGGCGTTATCGTGGCGGGAGACAGGCGGGCAACGGCAGGCAACAGCATCATGTATGAGCTTTGCGACAAAGTCATCCCTATTGACAAACATACCTTGATGGCCATCGCGGGTGTACCGGCAACGGCCTTCGAAATGGCCCGTGTCCTTTCCCACAACTTTGAATATTATCGACGGTCGCAATTACAATCGATGAGCGTCGAAGGTAAAATTCGCGCCCTATCCAAACTTTTAAAAGAAAATGTCGGGATGGCAGTGCAAGGGTTGGGAGTGGTAAGCCCTATCTTTGCTACGTACGATCCAACCGAAAAAAAAACCAACATCCATTTTTACGATATGCTGGGAGCCGATTTTCAAATACGTACCCACACAGCGACCGGATCTGGATCACAAATCATCCGCGGCATTCTCGAACACGAAGACTTGTGGGGAGAAAAACCTCTCGCTAAAAGAACCCGCGAACAAGCCATGACTTTGGCCATCCGACTTCTTCAAACCGCAGCGTTGTTTGACTCCGCTACAGGACAAGCTCGACCGGAAGACGATATATACCCTACTTTGGCAATTCTCACCGAGGAGGGATATCAATTTCTGAGTGATGATGAAACCGCAGAAATTTATAAATCCTCCATGCAACGTGGTTGAAGCAAACCATGAAAAAAAGAATCTTTGGAATCGAAACAGAATATGGGCTGCTAGTCAAAGACGATAATGACGGCGACTTCCGTCTCGATCCCATGGAGATTGCCAACAAAATAAAAAACCATATCTTCTCTAAAAACCTCGGAGTGCTCGATCTTCATTACCGCGCTAATGACGAGCCCCCGGGAAATGGTGGATTCCTCCTCAATGGCGGCAGGCTTTATCTGGACATGGGGCATCTGGAATACGCATCTCCAGAATGCTCTAATCTTGTCGACTTGATTACCTTTGACCGGGCCGGTGACACTTTAATTCAAGAAGCTGTGGAAGAGCTGGGCTGGGCCGACAATATTTCTCTTATAAAGAACAATGTTGACCTTGAAACAAATGCTACATTTGGTTGCCACGAAAATTATCTCGTAGGACGAAGCTTCCCTTTCGATGAACGCGACAACCTTAAGGTGCTATCTTCCTTTTTGACGACACGCCTAATTTACTGCGGTGCTGGGCGCATTGGCTCCTGTGATCCGCACCCGTTTCGTGATTGGGATGGTGTTTCTCCACAGGAAGTATTAGACGAGCAAGTCGATTTCCAGATTTCGCAACGCGCAGATCATATCCCCAACGAATTTTATCGCTGGGTGCAATACAACCGAGCCATTGTCAACACGCGCGATGAACCCTTGTCCGACCCCAGCAAATATCGACGCATCCATCTGCTCGTCGGAGATTCTACGATGAGTGAGTTTGCAACAGCCATGAAAATGGGAACAACCACTTTGATGCTGGAAGTAATGCAACTGGGTGTGGCAAAAAGAGAATGGATTCTTGCAGATTCCGTACAGGCAATGCGTTCCATTTCCCGTGACCCAGAATTCAAATGGGATGTGACCCTGGCTTCGGGTGCCCCTTCGACAGCCCTCGAGTTGCAACTTGATATGTTAGACACCTGCAAAAAACATCTCGCTGGGACAAATCAAGAAACAGACTGGATACTTGAAAACTGGGAATCGGTATTGACCGACTTACCGAAAGGACCCGAGGCAGTCTTGGGTCGAGTGGACTGGGCCAGCAAATATTGGATGCTTAGCGAATTTAAAAATGAAGAAAATCTGGATTGGCATGATCCCTGGCTGAAAAGTCTTGACCTGGAATACCATAATTTAAATAAAGAAAGTGGCTTGTTTTGGGGATTGGAAGCCAGCGGCGATGGTTATCGCAAAACAACAGACCCCGCAGTGGATCATGCAAAAATGAACCCGCCCAGAGGAACACGCGCACACGGACGCGGCGAACTCATCAAGAAGCTAATTGGTCAACACTCCCATATGGGCTACCTAATAGACTGGATAGGCTTTCGACTCAGTAAAACAGATGACCCCTTTCTGATGCTCGACCCATTTATTTCCTATAAAGAAGATATCATTGCACATCTGCAACAATTTGAGACCAGCTACTCCCCTAAAAAAGATATAGAACATAAGGGCGAGCCCTTTGGCGAATCTCGCAAAAAAGAATCCTATGAATAACGATTGCCTGTTTTGCAAAATCAGCGAGGGATCCATTCCTTCCGAAAAGATTTATGAGTCCGATACCTTATTTGCGATCAACGATATCAACCCGCAGGCACCGACCCATATTTTGATTATTCCGCGTGCACACCACTCTACCCTTCTCGATGTGGAAGACACCGACCATGAAATGATGGGCTCCATAATCTCCGTCGCAAACAAATTAGCAACAGAACGCGGACTCGATAAATCAGGCTATCGCCTTGTGGTAAACTGTGGAGAAGGAGCGGGACAATCCGTATTCCACATTCATTACCATATATTGGGCGGTCGTCCTTTGAAATGGCCGCCAGGCTAAAAAAATGGTCACCGCCGAACAACTTTACGAAAAGCTCAAAGATATCCAGGTTGGCAATCCCGTCTGCCAGTTCACAAAAGAGAACTGCGAGTTGCTGCTCCCAACCATCGAACGCATAGAAAAACTCAAGCGCGAAAAAAACGCAATCATTCTGGTACACAATTATGTCGCGCCACAGATTTTTTACAGTGTTGCCGACTACACGGGGGATTCGTATGGCCTTTCGAAAAATGCCAAAGAGTCTGATGCCGATATCATCATTTTTGCAGCGGTCCGGTTCATGGCAGAAACCGCTAAAATTCTCAATCCACTAAAAACAGTTCTCGATCCAAATCCGAATGGGGGGTGCTCACTTGCAGATGGCATCACCGAATCCGACGTTATTAAATTGCGCAAACAATTTCCTGATCACACCTTCGTCTGCTACATCAACACTACTGCAGCGGTGAAAGCACAATGTGATGTTTGCGTTACATCTTCAAATGTTTATAAAATCATTGAAAAGATTTCCAACAATAAAATTTATTTTCTACCCGACAAACTGATGGGCGAAAACGTAATCCAACATCTGAAAGAAAAAGGCGTAAATAAAAATATCGAGTTGTGGGAAGGAACCTGCTACGTCCATGAGGAATATCAGCCGGAGAGCATTGATCAGGTGAGGAGAAACTTTGAGGGTGTAGAAGTTCTGGTTCACCCTGAATGCAGTACGGCAGTGGTCAAAAAATCCGATTACGTGGGAAGCACCAGCCAGATGCTCAACCACGTGCGCGAATCTCAAAGGGAATCTTTCTTCCTGCTCACTGAATGTGGATTAACAGGAGTACTGCAATCAGAATTCCCACAAAAAACCTTCGCAGGCGGCTGCACGATGTGCAAATACATGAAATCCAATTCACTGGAAGACATATTGAATGTCCTGGAAAATCCCAGCCCGCAAAGCATCATCGAAATCGACCCCGAAACGCAAAAACGCGCCCTCCAATGCGTAAATCGCATGTTTGACTACTCGGCGTAGGGCCAATAGATCAATTCCGTTATAAGCTAAAGGGGTTTCATTAGCCTCTTACTATAGGTTGGCTAATATTTCCTCAAGGCGTTAGCCTTGTCACAAAACCTTTGATTTTAAGGACTCTACAAGACCTTTCAAATAAAGGCTTAAGTCATTTTTTCCAAATCCCGATAAGAATGTACAGGGCATGGATAGCCCAAACTAAAACATCTTTTCGGTGGAGGATGACTCAAATGGTTGAAGGAACGGGTAGCTTAGGACAAACTGCTTTAAACGCACTTCTACAACGATCTCAACAAAACTTCCTATTAGCAGACACAGATAAGTCGGGTGGGCTCAGTAAAGAAGAAATCCAAATCCGCGCTGATCAAACCGGAAAAGGTCAAAAAGTTCTCGATAATTTTGATTCCATTGACGTAGATGGAAGTGGAGAAGTATCCCAGGATGAAATTCAAGCCTTTCGAATTGCAGACGGTGGAAACCGGAATCCCGAACAACTATTGAGTCAACTGCAAAGCCTTTTTGGACAATCAGGAATTAATTCTGGCAGCATCGTAGAGTTTTTGAGCAACCAGCAATCTAAAGACAACAATCTGACTTCACTTTTACGTGACAGCACCAACCTCGATGCTTTGATCGAGTCTCGAGTGAATGAGATTTTCACATCAGCAGGCGGAACACCAGACGATTTGACCTCACAAATCTCCACCATAATTTAGTCCATCACAACTACCTCCTTGTGATGATGTTGAAAAGGGACAGCGGAATTTTTCGCTGACCCTTTTCTCTATTGGGAATTACCCCTTCAGGGCATGAAAATTTAGGAAGAATATCACAAGGGCCAAAAGGTCTGTTCTCTTTCTCCCATAAAAAACTAATCAGGCATGTAAACAGG
The DNA here is from genome assembly GCA_964510965.1 of uncultured Nitrospina sp. GTDB lineage: Bacteria > Nitrospinota > Nitrospinia > Nitrospinales > VA-1 > UBA8687. The sequence continues at coordinate 15,652 of CAZECX010000036.1, forward strand.
AAAGTTTACTTGTATTGATTTTAGCTGGATCGCCACACTCCCTTCGGGAGTTCGCGATGACGTGCAGAAGTGTTATCGAAAATTTCAGAGGAAATATTCGAAACTACTTCTAAAAGCGCGAATATTAGGTTCACCAAAAAACGATCTGACCTTTCGCCTCTAGCCGCTAAGCTAGTTAGAAGAGGCCCTTGACGGCGTTGCCAATATCTTCAGCTTTCCCGTCTAGAAGTTTTTCAGGATCGCCAATGCCCTTTTCGAGTTTACCTTTGAGGTCTTTAGCGACTCCTTCAATGACTTTCTTGGCCTGACCTAGATCAAGGGACCCTACAGCTTTATTGATGTTCTGTCGGAGAGACGTGATAATTTTATTCGTAACTTCCCCAGGTGTGGCTCCCCCTTTATCTTTCCCTATATCGTTCAAGGTCAAACCCGGAAGACTCACCGACATCGACTTTCCATTCAGAAAAGAAGCGCTTACATTGATCTTTCCATCACGAACAATGAGTTTTTCGATAATGAGTTTTTTCTGTTTTTTATCTGAGGATTCTGCTGGCTTCTTTTCATAGGGATCAGGCCTGGATGGTGTGGAATAAGCATCGACATTATTTTTGATCGCATCGATATTACTGCCATTGGAACCCACTTCATAAGTGATCTCAGGACCCGCAATAACGATCTCTTTTATCACCACCGTATCTTTTGTGACACTTGCTATATCGAGAGCCAGGCTGACTTCTGAAAATTGAAATGCACTGGGAGTTTTAAAAGGTTTTGGGTTAGCCACTTTTAGACCGTGCAATGCGCCTTTTCCTGTGGTTGCAGAAATAACCGTTTTTTCCAGGCTTACTTCCGTCTGCGTAATTTCAGAGCCGAAATGTTCGACCGCTTCGGTAATGATTGAATCAAGGGAAGAAAATAGAAGGAACGCCAGCATCACCCCGACTAGTCCTAATACACCCCCCACAATAATAAATTTTTTCATATCGAAACCTCTTTCAAAGTTAATCTGGTCTATTTTTAAGTTAACGTAATATTAAATTGCCCAACTTTTTCATTTTTAATTTCTTTGAAATTTACGATACTTCTTTCCTGATCTATTTTGGAATGTTCCTGTAATAGTCGGTCTTTTTCGTTTAACCGTTCATCGGAAAAATACATTTGCGTGGTGAGTGGCACATGCTGTTTTGACTGAATTGTGAAATGGATATGCGGGGGCCGAGTCCAAAACCAACTCGCGGGATAAGAACCTGGCTTTATCGTTTTAAAGGCATACTCCCCTTTTTCATTAGTCACTGCTTTGCCCCAGTATTGAAAGTTTGGGTCCAGCCTGGCCTTATTGGAATCTCGGGGATGATTATATCTTCCCGTTGAGCAAGCCTGCCAAATTTCAACCAAAGCACTTTCAACTGGTTCGCAACCTTGATTTCGTACCAGGCCATTAATCCAAATGACTTCACCTTCGGCTTTACCTGCCTTGTCATTTAAAAAAGTCAAGTCGTTGTCTTTATCTATAGGATAGCTCACAGGATAAAAGGGGCCAGCGGTTTCCCTAGGTGTTGTGAGGCAGGCTTGGAAGGCATGAGCAGGTTGCAACCATTCAGTAGCCAACAGGGTTCCAAATGCCAGAGAACTTTTCATAAAGTTTCGTCTGGAAGCATAAAACTCTTTTTTCATTGGGCTCAATACATCTTTTTAAAAATGATCGGAAGTATAATGGCAAGCATGACCACCATTCCTATAAAGTGCCAAAAACTAAACATAGAGACCTCCTAACTTTAGCAGTGTTATTAAATACCCCTTATTTGGGCCCAGTCATTTTTTCAGGCCGGACTTTTTCGTCAAACTCCTCGGCGGTCAACAATCCCAATGCAACTGCAGACTCTTTCAGAGTTGTATTTTCCTGATAGGCTTTTTTGGCAACCTTTGCAGCGTTGTCGTAACCAATATGCGGGTTAAGCGCTGTTACCAGCATGAGCGATCCATTGAGATGCTTTTCTATCTGCGTTTTGCTTGGCTCAATTCCGACAACACAGTGATCGTTGAATGACCGACATGAATCGGCAAGCAAGCGGATGGATTGCAATAAATTATAAATCATTACCGGCTTGAACACATTGAGTTCAAAATTACCAGATGAACCACCGACATTGATAGCAGTGTCATTGCCAATCACTTGCGCCGCCACCATGGTCATTGCTTCTGACTGTGTTGGGTTTACCTTACCAGGCATGATGGAACTGCCCGGCTCATTGGCAGGCAATATGATCTCCCCGATACCGCAACGGGGTCCAGACCCCAACCAGCGGATGTCATTGGCAATTTTCATTAGCGAACAGGCGATGGTTTTTAATACACCGCTGGCCTCAACAATGGCATCGTGCGCGGCAAGTGATTCGAATTTATTAGGAGCGGTCACAAACGGGCAGCCGGTGATATCTGCAATTTGTATGGCTACCTTTTCAGGGAAGTCGCGATGCGAGTTGAGGCCGGTACCAACTGCGGTTCCCCCTAACGCAATCTGGTACATGCGTGGCATGCAGCCATTAATGCGGTCAAGAGCGTATTCTAACTGTGTTGTATAACCGCTGAATTCCTGACCTAAAGTAAGCGGTGTAGCATCCATTAAGTGCGTACGTCCGATTTTAATGATGTCCTTAAACTCTGCAGTCTTTTTCTGGAACGATTCCGCAAGAGTCGTCAAAGATGGGATCAGAGCATCACGAATACGTTCGACCGCCGCGATATGCATTGCCGTGGGAAAAGTATCATTGGAAGATTGACCCATATTCACATGATCGTTGGGGTGAACCGGGTCTTTGGAACCTATGACACCCCCAGCCAGTTCAATGCCACGATTGGCAATGACCTCGTTGCTGTTCATGTTAGATTGTGTACCACTTCCTGTTTGCCAAACCCGTAAAGGAAAATGATCATCCAGCTTCCCATCGATGACTTCATCAGCCGCTTTAGCAATCAAATTTTTTATATCTTCAGGCATCAAGCCCAACTCAGCGTTGACCAAAGCGGATGCTTTTTTAAGAATTCCCATACCCCGGATGAGTTCGCGAGGCATAGTTTCTGCGCCAATATCAAAGTGGATCAACGACCGCGCAGTTTGCGCACCATAATAACGATTGGCGGGAACTTCGATTTCCCCCATGCTGTCAGTTTCCGTCCGGGTTTCCATGTTTCTTCTCCTCAATTTTTAAAATAGTCTGCCGCTTCCGGCATTTTATCCTCAATATAAATCCTGAATTTTTTTAGCAACCTCTGTTCTGCCTGACGCACTGCCTCTCGCGTAACTCCTCTTTGATCACCGATTTCCTGTAGGGATTGCGGAGATTCAGAAAGTATTCTCTTTTCTAAAATTTCAATTTCACCTGGTTTCAATTCGGATTTAAATCCTTCAATTTTTTGCTGAAGAATTTCCCGAAACTGATCTATCTCAGCCCTTTTTTCAAGCGACTTACCATCACTCAATGATTGGGCCGGAGTCATGGAACTGTCAGGATGTGTAGGCGTATCCATCGAAACATCGACCGCACCAATACTGGCTTCTACATCGATGATTTCACCTTCATCGACTCCGAAATGCTCTGCCAGCAACTTGGTAGAAGGATCAAATCCTTCCCTCTCCAAGCGTTCTTTTTCTTTTTTCAGGTTGAATAACAATTTGCGCCTGGCGTTTGTGGTTCCCACTCGTACCAACCGCCAATTGTCCAAAATGTATTTCAATATATAAGACTTGATCCACCACGTTGCATATGCCGATAGACGAACCCCTCGGAAAGGATCAAAATTTTTAACCGCTTTCATTAAACCGACATTGCCTTCCTGAACCAAATCCATAACATTTTGCCATTCTCGCTTGAAGGTCATGGCAATTTTTACAACCAGCATCAAATTAGCCGTTGTCAACTGGTAAGCAGCATCAACATCTCCTGTCTCACGCAACCGAATCGCCAATTCCTTTTCTTCTTCTTCGGAAAGGAGAGGGTATTTTTTCGCCTCCTGAAGATAGGCATTAAAAGGGTCGGGGGGAACCAGCGTGCCCTTTTGGCGCACTGCCGGTACCAGAGATTTCTTCTTACCTTTAATTTTTTCAGGCTTATCGTTCATGGAGTAGAAAAACCGATTTTTGGTTTAATTCGATGCATTTTCCCAGGTTGAATCTATAGGTCTTTATCTTTACAATGTAGACATGGCCCGTTTAGCATTGTTTGGAATTGCAGTTATTTTTGTCATTCTTGTTGCTCGCCTGATTTTCCCATCATCGAGTTCCAAAGAACCTGGCCCAACCGAAATGGTGCAGGACCCCAATAACGGCGTGTACATTCCTAAATCAGAAGCAATAAAAAAAATGATCAACGGTAAAGAGTATTATTTTTCAAGCGAACAAAGCGCCGAAGAATATATTAGAAAAAATCAATAAAACGGATTGATAACCGCCGATTCCTTTTCAGGTTTCGGATTATATTTCAGCCGTTTTGTAATTAGCCCCTGCTATTATAGCAAAGGATTTCACTTAAACCGGAGAAACAGGACCCTCGATTATGCGTAAAAAAAACACAGAAATTTTGATTTTAAGTGAAAATTTGGCCATGCGGGTGTTTGGCACCTTGGTAATGCTGGGTTTGTTCTTAGGAGGGCCCGCCCAGGCCCAGGAAAATTGCGAACCTTTGGATAAAAAACGAATTAAAATTGAAGGTTATATTTCAAAAAAATTCCGCAAACAACGAAAAGCAATTTTTAAAGAATTTACTGAATTAGGAAACTCTCGAGCTGCTCTCCGGGTTTATCCAATGGGTGAAACTTCAAAGGTGATTGCTATTGGAAAATGTGTGCCCGTGCATATTGCTCAGCATGTTATTAAAAAAGCAATGGAATACAGCACGGGAGTGGAAAGCCTGGTTCAGCAACAGTTTGTCTATGCCCACTGGATGGGTGTAGGGGTCACCATCTTTGACGAGCCTTCCCAGCAACTTGTATCTTTGGAACAAGTTAAGCAATTGCTCAATCCTGAACTTTCCAACGAAGAATTTCACCTACTCTATCGCAAATTGTCGGTACCCAATAAGTTAACCCCTTATTTTGGATTGCAAGTTCCAAATGTTAAGACAGCACATCCTGAGAAGGGCCATTAGGTTTTTATAAGCCCACTGATTTCCAAGAGTTTTAAAAGTGAGAAAAATTAGTACCACTATAATATTCGCCACCCTCATTTTTACTTCTGCAACAGGTATCGCGCATTCCAAGGAAGACTGCATCTCCATCAGCCTTAAACCTGTGAAAGTTGAGGCCTGGGTCTCAAAAAAATTTAAAAAAAACTATCGAAACATTCGCAGGGAATTTGCTGAAATGGGAGATACAAAAGTAGGACTATTTATCTACCCTGCCGAAAATCCCTCCCGGGTAGTAGCAATTGGTCGATGCGTTCCTGCATATATGGCACAGCATTTTATGAAAAAGGCCTGGAAATATTCTTTAGGCACTACCCATTTGGTGCATCAAGGATTTGTTTCGTCACATTGGGTGGGGGTGGGGACATCCCTGTTTTCAGAAAACTCGATGAATGCTATTACCCCCCAACAGTTGGACCGATTGATGGATGACACGCTGGACACCGAATCCTTCCAAGAGATGTACCGAGCCCTGACCGTGCAAAAAGAAAAAGTGCCCGCATTTGGCCTGATGCTGGACAACCCCAAGTTTATCAGAGAATAAGCATCCTCTTCCGAAACCGGATTACACAGACAGGATTGACGTCCGCTCCCGGCGGCGTTCTCAACCGGTCAACGCAACACTACAATCCACAGAAAAAGGGGTCAACCCTTAGTTTTTCTATTTCTGACCTGAAATTTTTATTATTCTGATAGAAATTACTCAATAATTTCCGGTAAAACGCAATCAATTTGGGGAGATGGTACAATTAATTGGGATTTTTTGTTGACGCAGACATAACTGGTTTTAATTTAAAAAAGAAAAAGTGCTATGGCAAAATCAGATCCAACTTCAGACGATAAAGTGTTCATGAACCGGGTGCTCGAGGCAGCAATCCGTATTGGCTTGGTTGTTTTGCTCATAACGTCGTGCTTTCTGATCATTCAGGCATTTATAGCTCCAGCACTATGGGGAATCGTAATCGCGGTGGGGGTTTACCCATTACACCAAAAAATTGCTATTGCGCTGGGTAACCATGAAAAACTTGCCGCTTCGATATTGACCCTTTTTGCAATAGCTCTCTTGATCCTACCTACGGTACTACTTACAGATTCCACTATAAATGGAATTCAGGGCCTCTCAAAAAATTTAGAAGAAGGAACATTGACCGTGCCTCCTCCTTCAGCAAGCGTTGTCACCTGGCCCGTTATCGGAAAGCCCTTGGATGATATATGGAGACTGGCCTCTGACAACATCGGTGCTGCTGTAAAAAGAGTTGAACCGGAACTGAAAAAATATGGACGAAAGCTCCTATCCGCAATTGCAGCTCTGGGTCTTGCCGTAATACAGTTTCTAATCGCTATCATAATTGCGGGTTTTCTCTTGGCGAATGCGGAATCATGCAAGCATGCCGCTCATGCTATTTTTAAACGAGTGGCAGGGGAACAGGGAGATGAGTTCGCAGATCTTTCTGGGGCGACTATCCGGAGTGTTGTTCAAGGTGTTTTGGGAATTGCCATCATTCAATCGGTTCTTGCGGGAATTGGTCTCATAGCAATCGACGTCCCGGCAGCAGGTCTTTGGGCATTAATTGTTCTGTTCCTGGCGGTGATCCAACTTCCTCCTCTTCTGATTTTGGGCCCGATCATTATTTATGTGTTTTCAAGTACGGATACGACACCCGCAATAATATTTATGATCTGGAGTATTCTGGTGAGTATGAGTGATACTTTCTTGAAGCCATTACTTCTAGGTAGAGGAGTGGACGTACCGATGCTGGTTATTTTGCTTGGTGCAATCGGAGGTATGATGTTTTACGGACTTATCGGCCTTTTTGTTGGATCGGTTATTCTTTCACTGGGCTATAAGGTATTTCAAGCTTGGCTCAAAAATGATGCCCCAGAGCTTAGCGAAGCACATGTAAACATAAACACAGAGGAGAATGAATAACAGGCCCATGAGGGCCTCAAGTTTGGAAAATGGGTTGACAACAAGGTGCATCAGTTATGGTTTGATCTAACACTTTTTTTAGGATCAAATCTAAGTTTTTATAAGTCAGCCGGCCAGTGCAGTGAAATGTCCGCTTTGGGTGGTGTTCTCAACCGGTGGATGCAACACATGCGTTAAAACGTTGAGCTGGTGTTTCAACTGAAAAAGGGATGGCTCTTTACAAGCGAATAGCCACTATCGCAGTTTTCTCATTTTTAGGGGAGATTTGTATAATCCCGAGATTACCTCATTCGGAGCACGCAAACTTTGGTTAATTATCACCCCTCCGATTTCACTCAGGATGACATCTCAAAACCTGCCGTTGCTGGCATGCTGAGCCTGTGATATTTAACCCTTGTCTTCATGCCCGTGTTATATCTTACTCGCTAGCTTTCATGCCCCGCAGGGGTAGCACGGGTATGTCGAAGCATCTCGGGTATTCCACATTAGAAATTATGCCGGGAACGGGTATTTTCTAATTTCCGCCTTACCCAAAGGTCGCCTTGCAGGCGAGGAAACAAGGCTACGCCTTGAGGAAATTTTTGCATTTCCACAGTTAAAAGCATTTCGATCCTTTTTTAGCTGTACAAGCACCGACCTACTGCCTCCCCACGCCAGTGGGGCTAGTTATCGCGGCGGCCCCTTACAGGGGAGGAAAATTGTTTACACCCAAAAATAACCACCTGCTTTACGAGCATTGAAAAGTTGGCCCCACGCCTAGTGGCTAGTTGTCTCGGCGGACGAGGCGGACTGCGTGCGAAATGGTTTTGTCGTTTTTTTCGTACCAGTAAGGACAACCATTGGCATAGAACATTATCTGGGCTTCTTTGCCGCGGGTGGACGAAGTCCAAGTGCAGTTGGCGGCCCCTGGTGGAAATACTGAATCTAAATGGATGTCGCCCCCTTTAGAATCTTTATTTAATTTTTCCTTGTCATAAATCGATGAAGCTTCATGAATGGTAGGAATGCGCCAATCGCTATAGCCACCTGATTTTTTCTCATTGGCTTGCTTTACATATTCTTCCGCTTCGGTGAAAGAAACTTCTTTTTCCAAATCCAAAAACGAGTCATTCGCCATCCACGTCACACTGGTTACTGAATCGTAAACCGTTCCATCGTCTCTTTTTAAAAATCGTGATTTTTCGTCGCCCATGCTTTCCTCTCAAAAAAAACATCGGGCAGTAGCTACCCGATATGTATTGGTTTATTAAATGAACCTTCATTTTAACCTATGATAGCTTTATTTCAAAACATGCAACATGGCCATCTTTAGCGGTATAGATCGGGGCGACGATCTTTGAAAATGTCATTCTTAGGGTTGAGAAATTTTTCGCGGGCTTTTTCGAGATCGATTTCGACAACATGAACTTCTTCCTCGGTTTCTGATGCTCGAATCAATATATTCCCATCAGGGTCGACCACCTGGCTTTGCCCTATAAAATGGAGTGTTTCATCAGAGACCCGGCTTTCATCTCCAACCCGATCGGCTGTAATGGCGTAGACACGGTTTTCAAGACAACGCGTGATCATGGCTTGGGGGCAATGGGGCAAAACAAGGTTGGAAGGATGCGCAATGATTTCTGCGCCTTTTAAAGAAAGAGAACGAGCCGTTTCGGGGAACCGCCAGTCGAAACAAATCATGACCCCGACTTTCGCTCCATTTATATCGAATACAGGGGGTTCTTCGGTGCCCGTATGAAAGCAGGTTTTCTCGGTATCGAACAGGTGAATTTTTCTGTAGCGCCCGATGTAACCCTCAGGCCCGACTGTGACCGAGGAATTGTAAATTCGATCGCCCTCTATTTCGACCAATCCTGCAATAAAGTATGTGTTTATTTTTTTTGCCAGATGACATAGAAAGCTTGTGGTGACGCCCCCGGGAACAAGCTCAGCATACTGATGAGCTTCCTCCATATTTTTGAATCGGTATCCGGTCGAAAAAAGCTCCGGCAGGACAAATAAGTCCGCTGTTTTTCCGGCAAGCATTTCTTCGATGCGATCCAGGTTGGACTGAACATTTCCAAACTCAGGATGGTTTTGAACGAATCCAACTTTCATAGCAAGGCTACGCCTTGAGGAAGTGTTTGCAAATTTATAGTCAAAGGCCCAAAACACTCCTTCAACTTACTGGGTGTCGACCCATTCCCACCGGGCGTAGCCCGGTTAAAGTCTGGAGAATTTTGTTCTATATAAATGGTCGATCAAAGTTAAGGCCACCATTGCTTCTGCAATGGGGACGGCCCTGGGTGCAACGCAGGGATCGTGCCTGCCTTCAACTCTGATTTCTGCTTTTTTACCTTTTTGCGTAACCGTGTCCTGTGCCTTGTTGATGGAAGATGTGGGTTTGACGACGAGTTTCACAACGATATCCATGCCGTTCGAAATGCCACCCAAAATTCCACCTGCATTATTGGTGGCTGTTGCCACTTTTTTATTTTTCATCACAAAAACATCGTTGCATTCAGAACCCGTCATAGTGGCCGATTGAAATCCAGCTCCGATTTCGACCCCTTTAACCGCAGGAATGCTCATGACCGCCTTTGCAAGATCAGCATCCAATCTATCAAAAACCGGTTCGCCTAATCCCGCAGGAACCCCCTGGGCAACCACTTCGACAACCCCCCCTAAGGAGTCTCCCTTTTTCCGGGCTCGCATTATGGCGTTGATCATTTTTTCGGCAATTTTATTATCGGGACAGCGAACAATATTGCTCTCTATTTCCCTATAGTCAATATTTTTAGCAATGTGTTTTCCAACCTGCCGGGTAAAACCAAAGATCTTGATTTTTTCTCGCGCCAAGAGCTTTTTTGCAATGGCGCCGGCCGCAACCCGACCTACCGTTTCACGGGCACTGGACCTTCCACCACCACGATAGTCTCGAAATCCGTATTTCATATCGTAGGTATAATCGGCATGCCCGGGTCGGTACAAGTCTTTGATCAGTTCGTATTTGGAAGAGTCAGCATCTTCGTTTTCGACTAACAGGGAGATAGGAGTTCCCGTGGTTTTGCCATTGAACACCCCAGACATGATTTGAATTTGATCGCCCTCTTTTCGCGTAGTGGTGACTTTGCTCTGCCCGGTTCTACGACGGTTGAGTTCCAACTGAATTTCTGATTCCTTGATAGGCAATCCTGCAGGGCAACCTTCGATAACAACTCCAAGGCCTCGCCCATGCGATTCTCCCCAAGTGGTAATTTTAAACAGTTTTCCGAAAGAGCTGCCTGACATAAGCTTTATAAATGGAGTTGTTTTAGTTACTGGGGAAACTTGCAACAGAGTGCAAGCCTGTCTTCCAAAGGGTATAGAACAAACCTATTGAAAAATAAAAGCTACTTAAGAGTATGAAAAAGGAGGGATTACCGTTAGTTGTCTTTATCGGCAAACCAGGGAGGGTTTTAAAGCAAGCCAGGAGGCCTTTTTAGGACTCCTGATTTTCTTGTGCCTCTCGTGCCTCTTTTGCCTCTTGCTCGTCAACCAATTCCCTCAGTTCTTTCCCTGCTTTGAAAAAAGGAACTTTCTTTGAAGGAACATCTACTTTTTGTCCGGATTTAGGGTTTCGACCCACTCTGGCATTTCTTTGTCTTATACGAAAACTACCAAACCCTCTTAACTCTACTTTTTTTCCTTCGGCCAACGAATCGGTAATACTTGAAAAAACTGTATTAACTACGACTTCAGTCTGCTTTTTAGTCAGATTTATTTGGTTGGCAACTTTTTCTACAAGCTCTGCTTTGGTCATTTAAAAGTCTCCCCCCCCGGATCAACAATTCTAATGATACTGAAAATCGGATTTCGGGAAGTATAGCATTAGCAACATTTAAGTCAAGCCCTTTATTTTAATTGAGTTAAGAAGATTTTAACAGGGCATGGAATCGCTGAAACCTCAATTCCAACAACAAAAATTTACAGGGATCAGCATTGTAGAAACAAGAAAAGAACGATTTATTATAGTCGATGAAAATAAGGGTAAGACCTTGTTTTTATTAAGGAAACCAAAGGTATTGCAGGCGGGGGCCAGATGCTGGCAAAAGAGATTGAGTAAGGTTTTTTGAAACAACACTTTGCATCAGCCAATCCATAAAGGGGACATCCTCTTTTTCCTCCAGAACGCTGGGATGACCCACTATGCCAATTTTTTTGCCAAGAATTTCTTTGGTTTTTTCCAGTCCACCAAACTCATCAATCAATTTAAATTCAAGTGCCTGCTTGCCTGTCATGACCCTTCCATCAGCAAACAGCTTTACTTTTTCTTCAGGCAGGTTCCTACCTAAGGAAACTGCTTGCACAAATTGTTGATGCACATCATCTACTACATTTTGCAATAACTTGCGCTCTTCGGGTTGCATGGATCTGAGGGGAGAACCCGAGTCTTTAAATGCACCACTTTTAATCACGGCGGGGCGCACGCCAATTTTTTTGGCAAGTTCTTCCACATTATTGAAAGCCATAATAGCCCCTATACTTCCTGTCAATGTGCCTGGATTAGCCAAAACATAGTCCGTAGCACAAGCTATGTAATAACCGCCCGAAGCCGCTACGCTGCCTAATGATGCGTAAACAAGTTTTTTAGAGTCTTTTATTTTATAGATCTCGTCATGAATTTCCTGTGCCGGCCCTACTGCGCCGCCTGGAGAATCTATCCTAATAATGATGGCTTTTATTTTTGGGTTCCGCCGGTATTTTGAAAGTTGTCGGACTATTTCAGAAGAGTCCATCAACATACCGTTGACATGAACCAAAGCGATTTCGCTTTTTGAGGTTTTCCATCGGTCTTGCATGACGCCACCCATTATGGATGCCGCAAAAAAAAATGCGAATATACCTAATGTCCATTTAAAAAAAGATTTCAAAAGTTACCTTTCTGGCTCGAGAGAAATTTCATGCTCAAACCCGGCCTCTATTGAGGCCGGGTTTTCGAGTTTACTCTTCTTTAAAAACTTCCATATCGACCTGTTCTTTTTCAATTTGAGAAAGATCCAGGTTTTCGTCATAAGCTTTGATGCTTAAAGCAATCTTTTTATCGTTTGTGTCAACCTTGATCACTTTTGCTTTAATATTATCATCCACTTTAACAGCTTCTTCGGGTACGGTTATATTTTTTGAGCTTAATTG
>CAZECX010000037.1:0-26871 GCA_964510965.1 uncultured Nitrospina sp.
AACGGTAACCCATTATCTCCTTCTTGTGTTGTAAATAAAAATATGGATGCAGATCCAGCCATGCCATGCAACACTCCCATTCCAAAAAGTTGTGGGCCAGAAAAAGCTATGTGTTTATGATCAAATTTTTGAAATTTTGAACTATGCTTTAGCTCTTGAAAAAACACAATCATTCCCAGAAATATCATTGTGGCCCCAACCATTTGCTCTGCCGAAGTGCTCATTAGAGCCATAAATGCTGTATCCAAAGAAAAGATAAGAGCGGCCAAAATTGACAGGGTTAAACTGTGCCCCAGAGCCCACTGCAATGCTAGCCGGAACGATTTTTTCAGCGAGCCTTTACTTAGTACTAAATTGGATACCGTTACAATATGATCGGCTTCCAAAGCATGAAGGCAACCAAGAAAGAAGCCTCCTGCTAAAAACCAAATTTGTTCCATATCTGTTTCCTGAAATTATATAGTTAAAGATTCATTGGCAATGGTTTTTAGCCACGTACTTTAGCAATTTTTCTCTATCACTAAACAATGCGGGGTAATCCATTTCAGGCCGCTTTATAATTATTACCGATGCTTCAAGCAATTTTGCTGCAGCTATCTTTTCCGGAACGCCTCCTTCTTTTCCGGAAGATTTGGTGACCAGACAATCAATAGACCTATCATTCATCATTGTTTGATTGAAGGCAATGCTGAATGGTCCCTGAATGGCAATGATTCTATCAGGCGCTACCCCTTTGGACAATAATTGTTCTATTAAAATTGGATCTGGCAACATCCTGATAAAAATTCGCTCTATCAAGTCTATGCTGAGAAAGGGGTCAATATTTTTAGAGCCTAATGTAAGTAAAATTCTTTTTCCAAGAGTTCGAGCTTTTTCGGCGGCGGCATCAGCATTCTCAACAAGGTGAATATTTTCTCCTGACTCAAGTTCTTCCGGTCGTTCGTATCGAATGTAGGGGATTTGATTTGTTTGGCAATAACTCATCAGGTTTTTACTTATTTCCACCGCAAACGGATGGGTTGCATCGATTACTTGCTCTGGTGGTTCAATTTTTCCTCGTCCACTGATATCGTTTGCAGTTAATCTGCCCATTTCGACAATGCCCTGCGGGATTATTTTTTGGGCAACACTTTTTCCATATTGAGATGCAACAAATACTTTGAGCCTGTAATTTTCAGAAATTAAACTCCGTGCAATTTGATTTCCATCTGAAGTTCCCGAAAATATCCAAAGCAATTTATTTTTTGGTGGCATTTTCAAAAGAATACCCACGTTGTGTGACCATTTTATCCTGAATTACCCGTGTGGCGTCATTTCCCAAAATAAGCGTTGTAAGCATATTGAATTGCATGGAGAACAAATTTTCAAAATTCACAACCTGACTTTTTTCTTCAGGACGGAATGCGTTTGAAACAACCCCGCATGGTGTGTCTACTGAGCGATAAGGTTTGAATTTTTCCAGTACTTCATAGACCAGTTCTTTTCTTTTTGAGCTTTGCACATTGTAAAGCACGGAGACAAAACCGCCTTTGGCTGCAGATTCTGCTCTTTCCAAAATTATCTCTCGGGGAACCAAGAGGTCAGAAAGGGAAAGAGTCAAAAAGTCATGGGCCAATGGTGCGCCTAAAATCGATGCACAAGCATTAGCCGATGTGACGCCTGGGATTATTTCAAAATTTAAACTCTTGTCTTTTCCCTCCAATCTTTCTAGTGCAAGGCCACCCAAGGCATAAACACCTATGTCTCCACTAGAGATAAGGCTTACCGTATTTCCTTCTGAAGCCCTTTGTATTGCTAGATCTACTCTTTCAATTTCCTTCCCCCAGGGAGTAGCAATTTGGGACTTATCATGGATGAGGGTTTGAATTAAATCCAGGTATAGCTGATGGCCAATAATTATTTCGCTATTTTTTAAAGCCTCACTTGCTCGTGGAACGATTAAATCAAGTGCTCCCGGACCAATTGAAACCAAATAAAGTTTATCCATTCTAAGGTCTCCGCTCTAGAAGGGCCTGTTCGCGGACAAGCGCCACCGCGCAGCCTTTTGCGGTCGTTTTGGAGACAACCAATTCTCCATAATGTGATGCCATCAGGGCCGTGGGTTCGCAAACACCTGGCACTCCAATATTTTCTTCGACAAAACTGGAGGATTGTACGTCAAGATTTGCAGCATTGATTTCATTTTTTGAAAACACCAGTAAAGGCCACTGAAACTCTTTGGATAGATCGAGAATACAAGGTTCCTTTTCTTTGAGATCAATGGTTGAAATGGCCCTTACCTGTGCTGGGGAAATATTTGCATTCTCTAGTATCTCATTCACGAGTTCTTTTAACGATGCATAGTCCGCATTCTTTTTACAGCCCACACCTAAGACATAACTTTTCATTGCCTCGGTACCCGTGGTGATTGTGGGGATACATCCCGTTTTATTTGCTACCAGATGAGCCAAATCATTTGCTCCGCCCTCGTGTCCGCCCAGTAAAGAAATAGCATGTCGACCAAACTCGTCACACACTATGATTCCGGGGCCTGTCTGTTTATCGGGGATAACGGGGCCTATTGCACGAACCACAATTCCAGCAGCCATAATACAAACAAAACCTTTATAGCGCCCTATATTTTCTTGTAGCCAGTCTTTGAATCTGGTTTCAAAACCTTGCTCTCCTTTTTCAGGATTTGCGGAGGTTGGCATCCATAAATCCCAGGTGGGATAGGTCTTGTGAAGTTTCCGGGCTAAAGTTAGACCTTCTGATCGAATAATTGCAATTGCAATGGACTTTTGATTAGACACTTTTTTTTCTAAAGAGATGAGAAAATTCTTTGGAGTAGAGTTGAGAGTCGTTGAAGTCTCCGGGTCTCAGCACCGCACCAATAATAATCAAAGCAGAGAGAGTTATATTTTCCCTTTTTACTTTCTCCGCAATCGTAGTTAAAGTTCCCTGAATAATTTTTTCTTCAGGCCAGCTTGCTTTATAAACCACTGCTACTGGGGTATCAGGGGTATAGTGTTTTAAAAGTTTTTCGGTAATTGTTTCCATTTTTAAAATGGATAAAAATATACATAAGGTGCATTTATGGGAGGCAAGTTTTTCTAGTTCCTCATCTTCAGGAACTTTTGTCCTTCCACTAATTCTTGTTAAGATTATGGTTTGAGAAATGTCCGGGAGAGTGAGTTCGCGCTTAAGTGTTGCGGCACTTGCGGCCATTGAAGAAACCCCAGGAATGATTTCATAATCTATTTCCAGGTTGTCCAAAGCCCTCATCTGCTCTGCAATAGCCCCGTAAATGGATAGGTCCCCACTTTGCAACCGAGCCACATCAAGACCTTTGCTTCTGGCTTCCTGGTAAATAGTTACTTGCTCATCCAAGTCTAGTTTTGATGTGTCGTAAATCTTTACTGAGTCAGGTAGATTATTGGTAAACTCGGAATTGACCAGTGAACCTGCATACATTACATAATGGCAGGATCGCAAACATTGGTCTCCCTTTACAGTTATTAAATCGACATCGCCGGGTCCTGCTCCGATGAAATAAACTTTCATTTACCATTTCTCCCGACCGGCGGCTTTTTCCTAATAATCAATACAGATAAATAGCCGGGTTTTTCATCCACATTCAGTCCTGTTAAATCATTGGTCAGAATTTCGTTATCCAGACCAATTCTTTTTCCAAGAACACAATTTGATGCGATATTCATTTCAAGCAAAAGTTCGCGTACCCAATCAAAACGGTCGCCAATTTTCATTAAAACAATATTATCATGACTCTCAATTTGAATTTTGAGTTCTTCCGCAGTTTCAGGGCAGGGAAGAATCAACACTTTTTCTTTTCCAATTCCCAATGGAAAATCCATAGCAGCGGCGATGGCTTGAAAGGAGCTGATTCCCGGATAAGTGGTGATTGAAATATCCGGAATAAGCTCTTTTAAGGCGTGAACGGTATAGGTGTAAGTCGAATAAATATATGGATCGCCTATTGTGATGTAGACCAAATTAAGATTATTTTTAAGATCGGAAATAATTACTTTTGCAATTTCCTGGTATATGGAATGGAGTAAGCTTTCATCGTTAGACATTGGGTAGTCTAAGAATTCAATTTTACTTTCCGGGATATCAATATCCTTAATGCATGTCAAGGCAACAGATTCTTTAGCACCTTTTGCCCGAGGGACTAAGATTTTATCCGCTTTTAATAAGGCATTATGGCCTTTTACGGTGATCAACTCTGCCGGGCCTGGTCCTACGCCCATTCCAATAAATGTGCCTTTAGTTTCTGTCATTTTCTATTTATGCCTATTCATCCCTTTGCTGAGGTTGTCCGGCCAATGAGGTTGCCTTTAAAATCAGCTAAATAGATTTCTACATTCATTTTTCGATCAATATAGTTAGAGACAGCTTCTGATATTTTATTTGCAACAATGTTAAATAGAGTATCACGGACTTGGTGGTTATTACTTAATTGGATCAAATGTTCAACGGTTCTTGAGGTTTTTAAATCCATCAATGTATTCTGGGGAACAAGCGAGTCTGCAATTTTTAGCAGGATTGGTAGAGCAGACGGAGATTCGTTTGAATGTGTGTTCCAATGACCATCAATCA
Source organism: uncultured Nitrospina sp. (assembly GCA_964510965.1). GTDB lineage: Bacteria > Nitrospinota > Nitrospinia > Nitrospinales > VA-1 > UBA8687. Next base: position 4,600 of record CAZECX010000037.1, read on the forward strand.
CCTTTGCCAGTTTCCCGGGATGCCCCGCAAGCACGATTGTCTTTAAATTTTGGGGATTCTTAATAAACTTTCCCGTCAAATCATTAATTGCAAATCCAATAAAATTGGAGATGATGCAAATTCGTTTTAGAGGAACTTGTTTTTCTTTGTGAAAAAAATTTTGTCCCCACCTTCCTGGACTGAAAACAATGAAATCTGAATTTGCCGCGAGTGCTACATCGATATAAGCTTCTATTGATGCTTTCCATGCACTGATAGACATGGGTTCGACAATCCCAGTGGTTCCGAGGATGGAAATTCCACCATCAATGCCTAACCTTGGATTGAATGTTTTTTCGGAAATTTTATTTCCATTTGGAACACTGATTACAACGTCTAATCCCTCTTCGGATTTCAAATAATGGGGATCGTTCATTAGTGGCTTTAGGTTATTTATTATCATTTTTCTTGGGACAGGATTGATGGCAGCCTCACCCTTGGGTATTTGTAATCCGTCCTCTGTTACAATTCCTACTCCATCTCCAGCTATAAAACGAATTTCATTTATATCGTTCCTTCTTATTTCGACCTCAACCTGACATTTATCAGTCACATCCGGATCGTCACCTGCATCTTTGGTAACTTGCGACATCGCGCCCAACTTTGTTTCTCGACAAAAATTTATATTGATCTGTAGCTTTTCTCCGGATGGTAAATCTATCGCTGTTGAGTCGATTTCTTTTTTGAACAAAAGAAAACTTAGGGCAGCCTTTGCAGCAGCAGTGGCACAACTTCCAGTTGTAATTCCTCGGGAAAGCCCATTGGATGCGGGACGATTTAGATCTATGAATGAGTCATTCATGTTCGTTTCCTATGCACCATTTTCCTTGAGTGACCAAATCAGCAAGGCGTTGAAAATAGAGGCAGCAACCGTTGAGCCTCCACGAGTCCCTGTATTGGTGATAAAAGGGATTTTTGTCTGGTTGTTCAAAGAAATTTTGCTATCTTCCGTCCCTACAAAACCCACGGGAATTCCAATGATTAAATCGACCGAAAGTTCATTGCTGGCAGTAAGCTTTACGGCTTCCAGTAGGGCGGTTGGAGCATCACCAATAACTAAAATTAATGGGGATTTAATGCTTTTTTCAGCCAGTATCCTCAGCCCAGCAATTGCCCTTGTTGTTTGCTCTTTTTCGGCTTTTTTATAGGCTTCTGAATCGTGAATATAGCAAACGGATTCCAATCCCCATTGTTTCATCAGGGATCTTTTTAATCCCGTCTGAACCATGGTTACGTCTGTCCAAATCAAAGCGTTTTCTCGAATGGCTTTGACACCAGATTCAATGGCTCGGTCTGAAATGGTTAATCCCTTTATAAAATCTACATCTCCCGTGGTATGGATGACACGTTTGAATATTTCGCGATGACTTTCTGGGAAGGAAGATAAATCAATGAGGTTATCAATGATTTCGTAACTTTTTTTTTCTATGGGATGGGGTTGATAGGGGGTCATTAAACCAGCTCACCTTGTAAGAACCAGTTTATTTTTTGTGGTCGGAATGATGATGGTGATCATGATTATGATCCAGTCCGTGATGGCCCTCAATCCCTCGAACATGGTGATGGTGGCCGGCTTGTGGTTCGCCCACTTCGTTTTCAAAACCTACAACTTGCTCTCTGTACTTGCACATTTGACAGTTCATATCCTGCAAGCCAAAGGGAACTTCACGTGCACGTTCCATGAATACATCAATAATCAATTCATCGTAGTTCAAATAAGGGGCTTTGAGAAATTCAATTTCTGGATATTTTTCTTGAAATTCATCAACAACAGAAAAGATTCTTTTCACCAGGATCCCAGTAAATAAGAAGTAGGGAAATATGAGGATTCTTTTGAATCCTAACTTCATGGATCTTTCCAATGCTTCAGTTAGTAAGGGTTGAGTTACCCCAATAAAGCTGGTCTCTGACCAGCCGAACCCCATTCCTTCCCAAAGCATGCGTGATATTTTTGCGACATTGGAATTGGCGTCTGGATCACTGCTGCCACGCCCTACCGTCATCAGCAGGGTATCAGTTCTGGCTGTATTAAGTTTTGAATTGCTTTCAGCAGTCTCAATGCGATCAGAACAAACTTTAAGTACCTTGGGGTGAATGTCCAAAGGTCTACCATATTTAATGTTCAGGGAAGGGTGTTTGCGAGACATGGCAATGACCTCGCTGGGCATATCATTTTTGGCGTGACCCGCTGCCATTAGCACTCCGGGTATTACCACTATGTTTTTTATGCCATCCTGAACACATTTCGATATAGCTTCGTCAATGGTTGGCTTTGCGAACTCAAGAAAGCCACATTCCACAATTCTTTCAGGTTCTCTTTCTTTAAACTTGGAAGACAGAGTCAAAAATTCTTTAATGCCATCTTTGTCGCGGCTTCCATGACCCGCTATGCAAACAGCATAATCATCGGGCAGGGCTTCAATATCTTCCATCGTATTCCTTTAAAAACTTTTTGTAACACTCTTTCACGACAAATTTACTTTGTGGTGCAAGAATATAAAACATTCCTAGTGGCAGTAGTTTTGTCCTTTATAAATACTAACGCCCCAGGGGAATTTTCCTACATCCTTAATGCGTTTAACTTTGTCGGTTTCACTATCAATCACATAGAGTGAATTGTTAGCGGATGAAGAAACGTATACTTTTTTACCAGCCGGGGTTGTGCTTGCTGTTTCAAGGCGTGCACCTTCTCCCATATCGAGTTGATTGATTTTTTTCAAAGCCAGAAAGTCATAAACAAAAACCTTGTTTTCTTCGCGACTTATCACATAACCTTTTTGTCCTCCATTGGCAAAGTTCACTCCTGTCATATCTGATCCGCCTGGAAGAGAAGACACGAGAGTATGTGATTTTGCGTCAATAACGGAAATTGTTTTGTCGCCATTATTGGGGACGACCATATATTTCCCATCGGGAGATGCATATGCTCTCCAAGGATCGATTCCGACAGGAATGGTTTTAATGATTTGGTCGGTAGCTGTTTCCATCACTGTCACAGAATTGGCATCGCCGGTTGCAACGTAGGCGAATTTTTCATCCAGTGTGAGCGTGACATTAGCTACTCCATTCACGGGGATAGATCGTTCCCGGTGCATTGCTGCTCCAGCTCGATCTCTTTCAAAAGAAGCTAATCCAGCCAAGGTTCCTACCGAAATATCTTTGGTGGAGAATTGTTCGTTTGATTCAACCACTCCTACCAACTGGGCACCTCGATTTGGAATATAAACTTTATTTCCTTCTCCCAGAACGGTGGCGCCATGAGGTTCGTGGAAACCCTGTAACCGCGCAATTTCTTGATTGCGATTCAGATCTATTGCAGAAACGGTTCCGCCTTCGATGTTCCCCACATACAACCATCGATTATCTTTACTGATATCCATATGCTCAGGCCCTGCTCCTACTTTTATATCTTTTACTTCATTAGTTTTTAAGTTTAGGACAGAAACCATATTGTTTGCCGTCGCTGCGATTGCTAATTTTTTTCCATCAGGTGAAAAAGCCGTCATATGGGCCTGACTGTTCATAGCCACTTTTTGTGTTCCGATCACTTCATCCTTGGTCATGTCTATAATTGTTAGCTCGTTTGCATCACGATTAGTGACGATAACAAGATGCGAGAGATCATGTTTATTCCAATCAAAGGCAAAAAGGTTTGTTGGGTTTAAAAAAGCGAGGAGGAAAAAAATAGTTACAATTTTTTTCATGGCTGGACCTTTCATTAAATTTCGAAGCGAATACTTATTTTAGTAAGCAAAATATATTAATTTAAACGTTTGTTTTGTAAGTAAAAAATAAGAAAAACCTCACCCCTCTACTTGAGGACTGAGGCTAAAATTTACAACCTTCACTTTGCCTTCCCAAATAAAGGAAATCTGATAAATACAATCGTCATTATTGTGTAAATTTATGGGGTTTTCAAGAACTAAATGCTCGGATATTCTATCAATTCAAATATTTTTGAGTTTAGAGCCCATATTTCTCAGTGATAATGCCCTCAAAAATTCAAAGTGTTATAATTGGTTTTGGTTTCAATTTCATTTTTTGTTCCCCAACCACATTAAATTTTAAATGAACTTGACACTAAAAAATAATAGTGGATAATGACCAAAGATTTTCAGGTTTTTTGAGAGAGTTATTTAGATTTTCTTTCAAAAAGTAAAAGGGAAGGTTGTGAAACTCAACCACGGTCCCGCCGCTGTAAGCGTGACGAAATCTGCATGAAGCCACTGGCATTTGTCGGGAAGGTGCAGAGAGTAGGATGATCGCGAGTCAGAAGACCTGCCTGAAGCAAAAATGATGACGCCTTTCGTGGAATAGAGGTGGCGATCAAAAAAGAGTTGATAAAGTAAACCAGGGTGCAATCAACCTCGAACCTCTATTTTGGAGGAACGGGGTTTTTTTATGCCGAATTTCCACAGAAAAGGAAAAGTGTTTGAGGATGGTTCTGGATAATTTGAGTAACTCTAAGAAAAAAAGTTTGGTGATAGGAATAACAATATTAGCTGTGTTAGTCGGCTCATTTTCCATTGCGAGAGCACAGTTAAAACAAAATAAAGGAGATGAAAAAAGTCCTCCTAAATCCATCATTGAGCTAGAAGAAGTGCTGGTTTTCCCAAGTAAATTAAACTTTGACTTTTCTCCCGGAACCAGTAGCCGATTGGATCTCCCTGTATTTGAAACTCCGGCTTCCATAACGGTTATTAATAGGACTGAATTAAAAAACGGTGGCTATCAGGAAGTCGGGAAGGCCCTCGAACGATCTCCTGGATTCGTTTGGGGTAATCCACCCGCCGAGCCCGCAAATTTTTCGATGCGCGGTTTTACTTCCAACCAGGTCATGATCCAACGTGACGGAATTTGGCTGGGGCCTGCTTTGATTACAGGGCGACCTCAGAATGGATTTAATCTTGACCGGATCGAAGTCCTAAAAGGGCCAGCATCCGTATTGCATGGTCAGGGGGCTATCGGCGCGACCCTGAATATGATTACCAAGAAACCGGACACGGGTAGCTCAAAATCCTATGAGTTTTTAAGTTCCTATGGTCGTTTCGATACCGTCAAGGCCGGTTTTGGTGCGGGTGCTCAGATCAATAAAAACTTATGGTTTCGGTTTGATGGCAGTGAATACAGCTCCGACGGGTATGTAGATAATGCCGATCCGAAATCCCGAAATTTTACAGGTTCGTTGTTATGGAAACCCAATGATCAACTCGGTGTTACCTGGGGAGTTGATTTTCTTGAAGACAAGCTCCAAAATTATTGGGGAACCCCTATCGTTACAGAAGGTTTTGCAACCCAGCCTCTCACCGGCGTTGTCGAAGGGACCATATCAGGAGGTGGAGCAGCTATCGATGAACGGATGCGATCCGTCAACTACAATGTAAATGACGAAGTGGCAAAGTCCTATCAAATTTTGACCACCCTTAATTTAACCTGGAAGCATAGTAATAACCTTTCCTTCAGGAATTATTCGTATTTTCTAAATGCCGATCGGGAATGGCGAAATTCAGAAAACTATACTTTCAATAGTGGAACTGGATTGGTTGATCGAGATACTTTTTTTGTGGCTCATTTGCAAAATACGGTTGGTAATCGCTTGAGTGCAAAGTACAAAAACAAATTGGCTGGTATGGATAATCAATCTTTATTCGGGATTGATTCCAGTTATGTGGACTTTAAAAGAAAATCCCAGCCGGGTGCTAATCCAGGTTCTGTAAATGCTTTTGCACCTGTTGCGGGTAGCTTTGGCGGCAATCCTACGACTTTTAGGGATAACCCTACTAGAATTATTACCGTTGCTGCCTTTTTTGAAGACACCTTGAAAGTAACGGAGAAATTGCGGTTGGTAGTGGGGCTACGTCAGGATCATATCGAGTTAGACCGGCTGAGTTTCAATGGCGTATCCGGTGGCCCATTTGAAAGGGTTTTTAATCCCTTTAGCTGGCGTGTTGGTGCGGTTTATGAAATTGCTCCAAACTGGAATCTTTATGCTCAAACCAGCTCAGGGGCTGATCCCTTGGGATCGGATGTTTTTCTGGTTGGTGGAAATCAGAGCTTCGATCTTGCTAAATCGCAACAATGGGAGGCAGGATTGAAGTCCAGGTTCATGGATGGAAAAGCGGAAATAGCAGTAGCCCTCTACCATATTGAAAGGCAAGATATCTTGATTCAAGATTCGCAAAGTACTGTAGTCAATAATGAGGGAGGTCAAAGGTCCACCGGATTTGAATTTGAGGGCTCTTTGATGGTGACACCAAAGTGGAGGGTGGGGGGCAATACTTCTTTCACGCATGCGGAGTTTGGTATTTTTGATACGGTTTCAGGAAATACTCCTGCCAATGTTCCCGAGTGGGTTGTTAATGCATGGACCGATTATGCTAATGTGGCTGGACTGCCCATAGATGTTGGAGGAAGTTTCCGATTTGTCGATGACCGGTTTAATACCCGATTCAATAACATTGAGATGCTGGCTTATAAGACGGTAGATCTCTATGCAGCTTATAAATATGGCAAGGGTAAGTTTACAGCAAGGTTGACCAATCTTTTTGATGAGGCTTATGCCCTTTGGGGAGATGAGTTTTATTCAAACCAACTAATTCTTGGGTCCCCTCGCGCATTTGAAATTAGTGCCCAATTCGATTTTTGATTAAATGGAGGTAACCCCCATGCGTTTCCTTACTCTAGCTCACCGCTGGATGGGGGTTATCCTGTGTTTATTTTTTGCTTGCTGGTTTATAAGTGGTGCCATACTTATATATCATCCCTTTCCATCCCTTTCGCAATCAGACCGGTTTGCCAGTAGTTCTCGGGTTGACCTCACCAAGATAAAAGTTTCGCCCCAGGAAGCGGTCAAGATTTCTGGAAGTGTTGAATTAGATCGGTTGAGGCTGATCGATCTGGAAGGGCGACCGGTTTACGTATTTCACAGAATCGACAATAAGATCCTGACCCTGGATGCGCAGAATGGAAACCGCATTCCTCCGGTCCAAAAAAATGTTGCTGGAAAGATTGCTGAAAAATTTTCCCAAAGACCTGCCTTGAAAATTGAAGGACCGCTTGATTACGACCAATGGATTGTGCCCAACCGCTATGATCCTTACCGGCCCTTTTATCGTGTTTCCCTGGAGGATGAAAAACATACGACTCTATATGTATCAACCCAGACAGGAGAAATATTACAAAAGACGACAGTTAGCCAGCGAACCTGGAACTATTTGGGTGCCGTTGTTCACTGGATATACCCAACGGTTCTAAGAAAAAACTGGGCCATGTGGGATCAGGTCGTTTGGTGGCTTTCCTTGTTGGCGGTTTTGACAGCCGTGGCAGGTTTGGTGTTGGGTGCAACTAATTTGCGTGGCTCGGAAAAACAGAAAGGATTCACCAGTCCTTATAAGGGATGGTTGCGTTTTCATCATTACCTGGGATTGATTGCAGGAATTTTTGTCCTGGCCTGGATTTTTAGCGGGTGGTTGTCTATGGATCATGGGCGGATTTTTTCAAAGCCAAATGCTGAACCAGATCAAATAAAAAAATTTCGTTCTATAACAATAAAACAGGCTGCTGAAAATATTCCCTTGGAAGCCTTGCAAGCATTGGGTAAATATTCCGAAGTTGAAATTTTTGCAGTGGGTGGAAATCCTTTTGTGGTTTCTAGAAACTCTGCGGAAAGCAAATTATTCAAACCTTCATCTCTCAGAAGTTTATCTCTAACTACTATTACAGATTCTGAATATGTCGATGCGGTACGGAGGGTATGGTCGGAAGTAGGGTTGAAATCCATCGAAAACCCGACCGAGTCAGATATTTATGGAAACCTCCGTGAAGGATCACTTCCACGAAATACATTAAGAATTATTTTGGATGATCCTATCAAGACCTGGGTTCATATTGATAGGGATTCTGGAAAAATTGTTTCGATTATGGATAGAAGTAGAAGGCAATATCGGTGGTTATTTAATGCATTGCATAGTTTGGACATTCCCGGTCTCGCTAATCGAAGGCCAATCTGGGATATTTTAATTCTTGTTCTGGATGGTTTTGGGTTTTTATTTAGTATTACCAGTGTCACGATTGGGGTAAAGCGACTTTTTAAACAGTAGTAGTTTTGATACCCATTAAATCTGATATCTCTTTCATATTAACTGCCTCGGTTAGCAAGTCGCTTAGTCGATCCAACTCGTTTTGTTTGAACTGACTATAATCAAATGGTTTTGAGGGTTTGTCTATATTTCGTTGTTCTCTCACATAGCGTAATAAAGATTGGCGAAAAGTATCGTTATCCAGGAATCCGTGGAGATAGGTGCCGATAACGGTACCACCCACATTGGTAATGCCCAGGCTCATAGGGTTTTCTTCTTCCTTGCTGGTAAAGAGAGTGGGGTAAGAGGTGTTAAAAGTGCTTCTGCCCATATGTATTTCATAGCCTTGACAGCTTAAACCTTCATTAAAAATTCCGCTGTTTAGAGTGGTTAGGTCAATTTGCCGTGTTATCTTTCCAGATTCCAACATCGTATCTAAATCAAACAATCCTAATCCTGTTGCTTCGTTGTTTCGACTTTCCAGGTTTTTTGGGTCGCAAATAATATTCCCGAGCATTTGAAATCCTCCGCAAATACCTATGACCAGCGATCCATTTTCGTGTGATTTTAAAATTTCTTCCGCCATTCCCTGTTCATTTAAATAAATCAAATCATCAATAGTATTTTTGCTTCCAGGGAGGATGATTAAATCGGGCCTACCCATTTGTGAAGGGTGGTTGATATAGCGAATCGAAATAGAGGGGTCATAGGCCAAGGGAGAAAGATCCGTGAAGTTGGAGATTCTAGGAGTCCAAATCACGGCTATATTCAAGACCCCTTTTGCTCCTTGTTCTGCGGAATGGTTCCATTGCGGAAGGGTGTCTTCTTCATCGACCACAAGATTTTTTGAATAAGGGATGATTCCGAGAACGGGTTTTGAAACCATATCCTCAAATTGTTTTACGCCAGGCATTAACAAATCAACATCGCCCCGAAATTTATTAATGATGAACCCTTTGACCCGGTTTTTTTCACTTGAGGTTAAGAGATCGTAGGTTCCTTTCATCCACGCAAAAACCCCACCACGGTCAATATCACCGACAATAAGGACAGGGGAGTTCGATTGTTCTGCGATGAACATATTGACCAGATCTGTTTTCTTTAAATTTATTTCAGCAGGGCTACCAGCCCCTTCGATGATAATCAGGTCGTATTGCTCTCTTAGTTTTTGCAAGGCAGAAAGAACAACTTCTTTGTGCTTCTCATGGAGCGCGTAATAGTTTTTAGCGTTGCGGGATTCACCAGGTTTCCCCATCAAGATAACTTGCGAGTTATTGTCCCCCGAAGGCTTCAGCAATATAGGGTTCATGAGGACATCTGGTTTGATACCACAGGCCTCCGCCTGGAAAGCCTGGGCGCGGCCCATCTCATCTCCTTTTTCAGTCACAAAAGAGTTGAGCGCCATATTCTGTGCTTTGAAAGGAGCGACTTTGTATCCTGCTTTATGGAAGTATCTACAGATAGCCGCAGTTAAAATGCTCTTGCCGACGCCTGAGCCCGTTCCCTGTATCATTAAAGTTTTCGCGGTCATTTATTGGTTTGTCTATGAATTTAAGAAATGACAAAGATCGGCAAGGTTCTCTGAGTTGAGCTCATGCGATTGAGAAGTTTCTTTGACCTGAACTTGATGACCTTTATTTTTCATTTCTTCCAATGCGTAGTCGGCGAGGAAGGAAGGAACGACCGCATCGTTTTGACCAAAGATTCCTAGCACCTGTGTTGGGTTGCTATTTAAATTTATTGGCGGAAGTTCGGGTAGAAACCCACATACGGAAGCCACCTTAAAAACACTTTGTGAGCCATGAAGTGCATATACGAGAGATGCCGCTGCGCCTTGGGAAAACCCCCAAAGTGAAATTTGATTAATGGATCGGTTTTTAAAATGGGTTTGTGCAGAATGAATCATTTTGTCTGTAAAAATTAAGAATTCTTCAACCGACTTTTGTTGCCCAGGGCCATCTTTCCACCAGCTCCAACGACCTTCGCCTGCATCAACAGGTCCTTCGGGGAATACCAACATGGTGTTGTCAAGTTTTAACCGATTGCCTTGTACGAGCATATTTTCTGCTGTCGACTCGGCGCCATGAAACCCTATGAGTAAATTGACAGGATTATTATTATCAGGTTCTCCTATGATAACTTTTTTATCATTCCAAGATATATTTTTATATTTTATGGTCATCGTTTCAGTTTTGTTCTTGCGATTTAAGGATTTCTTTAACCAGAGCTTCTGCCTCTGTAGATGTTTTTATTTCCCCAAGAACCTGAGCTCTTTGGATATTTTCGAGCACATTTCCTAAGGCTGGAGACGGAGAAATATTAAATATCCTAATAATGTCATTCCCATTTAGCAATGCTTTTTCTCCTAAAACGGGTAGATAATACGCAAAATAAAATTCAAGTAGCTGTGTGCAGGAGTTGAACTTTTCAATTTCTTCGCATTCAGAGTTTTCAAGGAAGGGGAGGGTACAAACCTTTAAAAGAAGGCCCGCTACCAGTTGATCTCCACCTTTTACGCATAAATTATACAGGGATGAGTCATTTAAGTTGTTTGCTAAAGATCTGGAAAAAAAATGCGAATTTTGGATGGTTTTGCAAATAAAAGAAATTTCACTGTTACTAGCCTTGAGAGCCTTCAAGGCTTCAAAAGTTTTTGGAGTTCCATAATTTTTTATATTTTTATTCTCCATTGATGGATTTGTATCCATTTCTTTTAGTAGGACAGAAATTTTCAGCAATGCTTTTTCTGAGTCACTCAATGGGAGAGTGTGCTTTGGGAAATAAAAATCCAGGTTTGAAATAATAGTCTCCAGCCTTTTATAGAAAGCTAAGGTTTTCTCCCAATTTTTGGTGGCCTCAGGAAGTAAGTAGGGAAGTAGTTTTGATTCCTGCATCAAATTGATCAATTCTCCAGTGGCGTCCGCTTCAAAAAAAGATAAGAGCTCTTGCCAGATTCTTTCGCCTGCTGTTGTTGAAATATTCTTTTTGTATTGAGATATTCCATTTAATGTTTCTTTCTTAATAGAAAAATTCATTGTCGCGGCAAAACGAAAGGCGCGTAACATTCTTAACGGATCGTCTTTAAAGACTGAGTTTGAAGTAGCTTTAACGATTGCTTTATTCAGATCCTTTTTTCCTTCATGCAAGTCAATTATGGTTTCCCTGCTTGAAAGAAAATCGGAAAGTTCCTGCCCCATTGCATTTATAGTGAAATCTCTTTTTGCCAAGTCCTCTTCAATGGTTGTTCCTTGCATATCGGTTAAATCAAAATGCTTCGAGTCGGGGAGAATGATTCTGGTGGTAGCCCGGCCTGGAGTTTTATCTAGAGGGACATAGCTGAAACTCAATGATTGGGCAAATTGAGTGCCCAGTTCAGCGGCATTTTTTCCAGTAAGGTCGATATCCGAAATATTTTTATTCAATATATGGTCGCGTAATGTGCCTCCCACAACAAAAAGTTTGATTTTTTTTAAGGAAGAAAAATTAAGCAGTTCCAGTAATATTGGACGGGTTTGATTGTCTATCACGATAATTTTAATGGGATAATTTTATATAGCATTGTACTGGAAAAAAACTATTGAACGAGGGGAAAATTTAAGAAGAAAAGGTTGGGGCGGTATATGGAGCTATTTTGAAGGATGTGGGAGGCTAGGGTTAGACTTCCCATCCTGATGAGAGGCGTACTTGCTTGGAGACAAAAATCCTTCCATCGCGTTTTACAAATTGCAGGTCGGTGTTGGTGAGCGCACCTATGATTTGTTGAAGGTTTTCAGAAGGCTTGCTTTGTGGATCTTTGATTAGGAACGGAATCATTTCATCTACGGAGTCCCTGATTCGGTCACTTTCAATTATGTAGCCTAAGTAGGTGGCCTCTACTTCCAGGAATTTACTTACAAGTTTTAAAAGGTTATCCCCAGTCAAAAGATCTTTTTTGCTGCGAACACGGTTGACAACCAAACCAGGTGTGAAGTCTTTCACAATATTGTTCAATTGTTCGAGATGATCCGGAAACTCCTCTACAAACCGGTCTCTTAACAGGCCTGTAGTGTAGGTTTCGATATCGGCATTGCCTGGGTTGGAATGGTCTACCATTTTTTGAATTTCAGGATTGTCTTGAAATGCAAGGGAGATTCTTCTGAATAAGGACGAACGAATAAAGCTGAACGTTTTCATTACTGAGGTCATTTCCGGTGTTGTGAGGACGACATTTTGGGTGCTGATATTGAAAAAATCGATCACGTTATAATTGGTGCCTGGGCCTAAATCGAGAAGGACTGTGTCCGCTTCCAGATTCTTGATGAAGGAGATAACCGTGTTTATTTTATCGGAATCAATGTTTGCGCTTCCAGGATTGTCACCCGCACCGCTTACGAATTTTAAATTGCTGATTCCTGTGTCAATCAGCAGAGATTGTTTGTCCGAAATTTCATCATTGAAGAAATCCTGGAATCCGTGGGCGGGATTATTAATTCCAAGCAAAGCGTGTAGATTAGATGCACCGAAATCAGTATCCATTAGAATAACTTTTTGACCACTTAAAGCCATTCCAATTGCGAGGTTTGTGCAAACGACACTTTTTCCTATGCCGCCCTTGCCGCCACCGACTGCGATAATGTTCACTTCTGATGTCATTGGATCTAAAATTTTAATGGGACGATCTCCAACCGCTTAGTGTTTGTTTTGATCCTTCAGAAATATAAAAGATTCCAGAACTTCCATATATTTTTTGTTGTCTACAGGGGTAACCTTGGGTGCCTTTGGAGCAAAACTTCGTTGCTCAACAAAGCGAGGATCGCTCACCAAATCATTAATTTTGGGTTCAGGTGTCATCGGCGAGTCTCGATTTTCTCCATGATGAAATCGTGTGTCCAGATTTTCCTGGAAATATTTCAGACGATTGATAAGGCTATCTGATTCTCGACCCGACTTGACATCAATGGAATAATCTCTTTCAGGGACAGGTTGTAACGGAGCCGGTTCAATACTTTCTACAACCGGTTCTTTGGTTAAATCCAGTGATTCCAGCGAGACTGTTTCAGGTTCTGGCTCAGGAATAGGATCATTTATTTCTAGCGGTGCAGGTTCTTTGGTTAAATCCAGTGATTCCAGCGAGACTGTTTCAGGCTCTGGCTCAGGAATAGGATCATTTATTTCTGGCGGTGCAGGTTCTTCGGGTTTTTCTTCTAGAAATATATCTTCGTCCAGGGAAATTTCTTCATCCAGAGTAAACTCATCGTCAATGGTTGCATCATCGCCAATGCTTATATCGCCCAGATCTTTTATTGAAGATGTGGTTTCCGGGGTGCTTTCCAACTGTTCTGTTAATTTGTTGATCGTCGATTCCATTTCATCCTGGAGCTCTTGGATGGCACGATCTTGTTCTTCATCATCCAATTCGGAATAATTTGCGAAAGGATCATCTGGGGAAAGTTCAGCCTCCAGTTCTATTAACTCGCCTTCTTTCTGTAGTTCTTGAATGGCCTGATCATGTGATGAGTCTTCTTCATTACTATCTTCGCTGTCAAAGTCAAATCCTTCAAACTCACTCAAGTCTTTATTTATATCGGGCTCTTCTGCCAACTCTGAGCTAATGGGGTCCAGTTCGAATTCTTCCTCTTCATTTCCCATAACTTTATGGGTGTCCACGTGAAGCTCATCGTCTTTTTCTTCTTCATCGAGCTTTTCAAGAATTTGCATATATGGAGGCGGGTCTTCCTCCTCCTTTTCAAATAGAGGCTTATCGCCTTCTTCGTCATCTTCTATTTCGTGGGTTTCTGCTTCCTCGGCCGGGGCAGGGCGGCGCAACCTGCGCGGATCATCTTCATCGTATTCTTCATCTTCTTCCTCCTCCATTTCTTCCATCAGCTCATCCAGCTTGCGATCACGTTCGCGGGCATTACTTCTTACTTTATATAAGCCAAATGGAACAAGGATCAACACGGCGAAAGCTATCCCCATATAGGTGGGGTTATCCTGTAGCTGGAGAAGATATGGTTGGATGAATTGGAAAGCTTCGGTTTCTTCCAGCCCGAACTTGGAATCAAGTTGGAACCAGATTTCCTTGACGAATTCAAGAGCTATTTGCAGGTATTGTTCAATCATATTTTAAATGGATTTGGTTGGAACAAGCAGGGTGTGTGGCGTTCATTGATAAACGCATCCTTAACAAAAATGGGGTCATCCGTTTTCACAATAAAGCTGGGACCCAATCTGAAAAAGGTTGCCTGCTTAACGAAAAATGACCGGGTCGCAGACCGTTTAATTTCGGCCTTAATATTAGCATAAAAATCCAGAAAAGCAGTAAAATTAATTAGTTGGAAGAAATCAGGGTGCTATAATCGGCTTGAACTTTAACGAAGAATCTCGAACCAAAACGAGAAGATGTTTCCAATCTTTTAAATATTCGCCCTCCGCGGAGGAGGGGTATTTTCAAAAATTCTGGGCAGATATGGAAAAATTAAGCGTAACCATTATCACCAAAAATGAAGAGAATAATATCGGTCGATGTCTTGAAAGTCTGAAATGGGCCGATGAAATTGTCGTGGTGGACACCGACAGCAGCGATCGAACTGTGGAAATTTGCCGTCAGCACACCGACCGGATTTTTAATGAGACCTGGCATGGATATGGAAAACAGAAGAACATTTGCGCTGCGCACGCTACAAACCGGTGGATATTAAATGTAGATGCTGATGAAGTGGTAACCCCTGAATCGGCTGAGGAAATCCGGAAAGTCCTTAAAGAAGGGCCGCGACATAACGTCTATCACCTACCACGGAAAAATTATATTGGTGACCGCTGGGTACGGTTTGGTGGTTGGTATCCGGACCGGATATTGCGACTTTACGATAGGGAAAAGGTTGCCTTCAGCGAAGTCCAGGTTCACGAAAGACTGACTCCCGATGAAAACGCAGGTTCACTAAAAAATGACCTGATCCATTATTCCTATCGAGATGAGAAAGACTATATTCAGCGTCAGGATCGCTATTCAACGCTCTATGCCAAAGAGAAAATGGCGAATGGTTTTCGCGCCAACTGGACACACCTTTATTTGCGCCCGCCCTTCACTTTCATGAAAAATTTTATTTTAAAACAAGGATTTAGAGATGGTTATCTAGGTTTATTCTTAGCTAAAAAGTCGGCAGTTTATACCCATCAGAAATACGAGAAAACTCTCTCTAATGATTCCTCTCCCCTGGAGGGAGAGGTTAGGTGAGGGGGAAATGAAACCCGTATTCACAGCAAGAAAACTTAGAAGCAACGCCACCGATGCAGAAAGAAAATTATGGTCTGCGATCAAAAACCGCAAACTTGGCGGATTCAAATTTCGGCGTCAGGCACCGATTGGGAAGTATGTTGTCGACTTCGTATGCCATGAGAAATCATTGGTTATTGAAGTCGATGGTAGCCAGCATATAGAAAAATCTGAGGCTGATGCCCAACGAACCGCTTGGCTCGGAGTTCAGGGATTTCGCGTTATTCGGTTTTGGAATGATCAGGTCTTAAAAGAAACCGATGCGGTTTTGAAAGAAATATTGCGTGTCATAAATCAGAAGAAATACGGAAAGTGATATTGGCCCCCTCATCCCAGCCTTCTCCCTCCGGGGGAGAAGGGGATTATAATATTTCCTCTCCCCATGTGGGAGAGGATTGAGGTGAGGGGAATTTAGTAAGCTTTTAATCAACCACCAAACTGAGGACCGATAATCTTATTAATCGAATCGGGCATGGAATTATCTATTTGCGTGAGACTCCATTCGCCATTTGTTCCAGGTTTTTATCCCTTGTTTGAGGATTTTTTCGTGTTCCGGGTTTGCCATAATGTAGTCTTATTTATTAGTTATCGGCCCTGAAGGTATTATCGGAGTTCCAGTTGAGGTTGTCTATGGGTAATTTGGGTACTGTAGTCGCTGCGTCACCATGAGCTTTTCAAAGGGGGACCTCGAAAACCCCTGAGTGTAAATCACCCCGACCCTCTTTAGAAAAGAGGGAGCTAAAATCTGTGTGAATCTGTGTTTATCTGTGGCTGAAATGGGTTCTTATATATGTTAAAGTATTGCCAGTTTAGGATATTACCTCGAAATCGGCCCTTCTTTATGTTTCACGCGGTAGCCTGATTTTTCCCCTTTAGATTTATTTGAACCAAGAGGCATTCGGTTTGACCAAAACGCAATTAATGGTATTGATGACTCCGGTCATTTTGTTCTCCTTAACCGTGCACGAATATTCGCATGGGAGGATGGCTCTCCTTCTCGGAGACAATACTGCGCAACGGCTGGGTCGACTATCATTTAATCCGATTCGGCATTTGGATATCATGGGGGTTTTGTTTTTCTATTTTGTTGGATTTGGCTGGGCCAAGCCCGTTCCGGTGGACTGGCAGAACTTTGAGAATCCACGCCGCGACATGATGTATGTGGCCATTGCAGGGCCGCTATCCAACATTGCCATGGCGGTGGCTTGTAGCTTTTTTATCCGTTTGATTTCGCCTGAGTTTTCTTATTTGTTTGTCATTTTAGCTTATGGTATATGGATCAATGTCGCTTTAGCGATTTTCAATATGCTGCCGATGTATCCCTTGGATGGATCCAGTGTTTTGAAAGGAATGGTTCCTCATCATGTTGCAGAGAAGTTGACGAATCTGGACAAGTTTGGGGCATTCCTGATTCTAGGTGCTTTCCTGCTGGATCAATTTGCCGGAACAAGAATTATCGGAACCGTTTTGATGTACCCCATTAACTATTCGGTGTCTTTCCTGAGTCAGGAAACATTCCCAATGATAATTGAAGTATTGCGGGCGAGCTTCGCCTGATTGAATGAGTGAATCCAAACCAAAACGAATATTGAGCGGCATGCAGCCCTCGGGAAAGCTGCACCTTGGCAATTATTTTGGTGCGCTGAAAAACTGGGTGGACTTGCAGGACGACTTCGAGTGTTTTTTCTTTATAGCCGACTGGCATGCATTGTCTTCGCTATACGAAGACCCTCGCAGTATCAAAGGCTTTTCTTTTGATGTAGCGGTTGACTGGCTCAGTTCCGGACTCGACCCCGAAAAATGCACTTTGTTTTTACAGTCCCAAATTCCTGAACATGCAGAACTTCATTTAATCCTGTCCATGATGGTTCCTGTTCCCTGGCTGGAACGGAATCCGACTTACAAGGAAAAACAGGACGAGGTAAAAAAAGTCGATATGAGTACTTATGGGTTTTTGGGATACCCGGTGCTGCAAACAGCGGACATTGTTTTATATCGTGCGGACTTTGTTCCGGTCGGCATCGATCAGGCACCGCATTTGGAATTGTCGCGGGAAATTGTTCGAAGGTTTCATCACCTTTATAAGAAAAATGTTTTCATCGAACCAGGCGCAAAAATATCAGACATCCCCAAGCTGAATGGGTTGGACGGAAGGAAGATGAGTAAATCTTACGACAATGCCATTTTTCTTTCTGATAATGAAAAAGAGGTAACAAAAAAAGTGAAGCAGATGTTGACCGACCCTGCCCGTGCGCGCCGGGACGACCCGGGTGACCCCGAGGTGTGCAACCTGTATCCTTTTCATAAAATTTATTCTCCTCAGTCCATGCAGGATGAAGTGGCGGAGGGATGCCGTTCCGCCAAAATCGGCTGTGGGGATTGTAAAAATATGCTCACACAAACCATGCTAGATGGAATGCGGCCCATCATGGAAAAACGTAATGAGATTGTTAAAAAGCCTAAAGAAGTGGAAGAGATAATAGCCGAAGGGACGAAGAGAGCACAGATGGTTGCAACCTCTACTCTCGAACGTGCAAAACAAGCGATGAAATTTATATAGGAAACAATGGAAACTAAAGACACACTCAATTTACCGGAAACAGATTTCCCCATGAAAGCCAGTCTCACCAAGGCTGAACCTAAAATGCTTGATTGGTGGGAGAAGGAAAATATCTACGGAAAAATTCGCGAGTCATCCAAGGGAAAGGAGAAATTTGTTTTCCACGATGGTCCTCCTTATGCCAACGGCAACATCCATATGGGGCATGCGCTTAATAAAATCCTCAAAGATTTTATTGTAAAGATAATGGGTATGAAAGGCTACGATGCAGGGTTCATCCCCGGTTGGGACTGTCATGGATTGCCCATCGAGCATCAAGTGGGTAAGAAACTCAAAGAAAAAAAAATGAGTCTTGAAAAGAGTGAGATTAGGAAGCAATGCCGTACTTATGCGCAGGACTTTGTTGCCATTCAGAGCGATGAATTTAAAAGGTTGGGCATTTTTGCCGATTGGGACAATCCTTATCTGACGATGGACTATTCCTATGAAGCAACGATTGTCCGTGAGTTCGGAAAGTTTGTAGAAAAAGGCATGGTCTATAAAGGATTGAAACCGGTTCACTGGTGCACTTCTTGTCGTACTGCTTTAGCGGAAGCTGAGGTTGAACACGCTGACCATACTTCCCCATCCATTTATGTAAAGTTTGCCATTAAATCCGGAGCTCCAGATAGCATGGGTGATCTTGGTAAAGCCCATATGGTTATTTGGACGACCACCCCCTGGACGCTACCGGCGAACCTGGCTATTTGTCTGCATCCGGAATTTCAGTATGTTGCCGTCGCTATCGGTGATGAGGTTTTTGTTGTGGCGGAAGATCGGCTGTCTTCATTGATTTTGGAATGGGATGTTACAGAGTACAAAATCCTTGGCGGGTGCAAAGGTAAAGAATGGGAAAATGCGGTATGCCAACATCCTTTTATTGATCGCGAATCAAAAGTTATTTTAGGAGAACATGTCACGTTAGAGCAGGGTACGGGATGCGTCCATACGGCTCCCGGTCATGGACAGGATGATTATATTGTCGGATTGAAATATGGATTGGAACCTTACAATCCAGTCGATGACGGCGGTATCTTTAAATCTGATGTAGAACATTTCGCTGGCATGTTTGTTAGAAAGGCCAATGCTGAAATAATTGCAAAGATGAAAGAGGATGGATCGCTGATCCATAATGAAGATATTAAACACTCTTATCCGCATTGCTGGCGTTGCCATCAACCGGTAATTTTTCGTGCTACCAACCAGTGGTTCATTTCTATGGAAAAAGAGGGACTGCGTAAAAATGCTTTGGCGGGGATAGAGCGTACTAAATGGATTCCTGATTGGGGCAAAGGACGGATTTTCAGCATGATTGAAAATCGTCCGGACTGGTGTGTGTCGCGGCAAAGGGCCTGGGGGGTTCCCATCACGTTATGCACCTGTGTGGAATGTGGTGAGTTTGCGAACTCTAAAGAGGTATTTGAGAAAGTGGCTGAGGGAGTCGAAAAAAAGGGTGCAGATTTCTGGTTTGAGACTCCTGTTGAAGAGTTGATAGCCAAAGGAACTAAATGCGCAAAATGTGGGAATGAAGATTTTAAAAAAGAAAATGACATTTTAGATGTCTGGTTTGATTCGGGTGTCAGTCATGTAGCAGTTTTAGAAAACAGGCCTGATGAAAGGTGGCCGGCGGATTTATATCTGGAAGGCAGTGATCAGCATCGAGGATGGTTTCACAGCTCTTTGCTGGAGTCTATTGGAACGCGGGGAAAAGAGCCTTACAAGTCGGTTCTTACCCACGGGTACGTGGTCGATGGCAAAGGAAAGAAAATGTCAAAGTCTGCGGGTAATGTGATAGCTCCACAAAAAATTATCGATCAACATGGTGCCGAAATATTACGTTTGTGGGTAGCTTCAGAAAATTACCGCGAAGACATTCGGGTTTCCAACGAAATTTTAAAACGACTGACAGAGTCTTATAGAAAAATCCGAAATACTTTCCGATATCTTTTAGGGAATCTGCATGATTTTGATCCGGTAAATGATAAGGTGTCATTGGAGTCATTACCTGAAATTGATCTTTATATTCTTAGTCGCTTCAATGTTTTGAGAGAAAAAATACTTTCAGCTTTTGAGAATTATGAGTTTCACACTTTTTATCATTCTTTTTCTAATTTTTGTGTGGTGGAACTCAGCGCATTTTATCTCGATATTCTGAAAGACAGGTTATACACCTATCCAGAGAAATCGCAGGGGAGGCGGGCTGGGCAGACCACGCTTCATATCCTATTGATGGGGATGGTGCGCTTGATAGCACCAATATTGAGTTTTACAGCAGAAGAGATATGGCGCTATCTACCGAAAGGCAGTGCTACAGAAAAAAGCGTTCATCTGTCTTCGTTTCCTGCTAATGAGAACATTGACTTTAGTGAAGGATTAACACGGAACTGGGAATTATTGGTGCAGCTTAAAGGCGAAGTTAGTAAAGCTTCGGAGGCGAGCCGCAGAGATAAAATAATCGGTCATTCTCTGGATTCAATTATTAAGCTGGAGCTTCCTTCTGAGACTAAAAAGATTGTCAGCCAGTATACGGAGGAGTTGAAATTTTTATTTATCGTTTCTAAAGTTGAGCTGGTGGATGTTTTGGATGCTGTTGAAAGGGTGTATGTCAGCGATTCATTGCCGGGTGTAAAAATATTTACCGAAAGGCATCCCGGTCAAAAGTGCGAAAGATGTTGGCATTATTTTGATGTTGAATCCAACGTTGGGGATAATTTGAATTGTCAGCGTTGTCAGGATCATTTGCAAGTTGCTGGAGATTGAATTATTGGGAAATAAATATTTATTCTTATTTGTCATCTCAAGTGCGTTGATTGTCATCGATCAATACACAAAATTTATGGTCACCTTGCATATTCCCCTGAACTATTCTGTCAAGGTTGTGGAAGGGTTCTTCAATTTAACTCATATTCGAAACTCCGGGGTAGCGTTTGGAATATTTTCTGAGCAAAACTCCGAGTTAAAACCTTATCTTTTGATATTTGTTTCCATAATTGCGATTATGGCTATCCTGGTAATTTTCCACCAAACTGAAAAAAATAAAAGGCTGGTTCAAACCGGTTTGGTTTTGGTTTTTAGTGGGGCCATTGGAAACTTAATAGACCGAGTTCTTCATAAAGAGGTCATAGATTTTATAGATTTTTTTGTCGAAAACCAACATTGGCCCGCCTTCAATGTTGCAGATTCCTGCATAACCATCGGTGTAATGCTCATGGTGGCAGATATGTTAGTGAATGGCGAGTCGTCTAAACCCCCTGACAGCACTGCTTAAAGGAGATATTGGTGGATCAAAAAATTACCCGAAAACCTATCAAGTTGGTAATGGTACGGCGGGGAGCAATAACAATTCCCAGTGTTCCAACTCAAAAGCTCCAGACTTTCATAAGAAAAAGAGCTTTATTGGGTAGCGATGAAATTTCTGGTGATGGGAAAAGCTGGGTTCGAGTTGATCGTCATTACCAGCTGAGCAAGTTTTTTTTAAATGAAGGGCAAGGCACTATCGTTTCCGCTCAGGAGCAAGGTTTGAACGAAGTGCTGGAGTTTGTTGAGACCCCACCAGATTTTGAAAATAACTTAAAGCAAGCGGCAGACCTTTTAAAAGATATCAATGGTTAATATTACCGACCGGGAAAATCAAGGTTATTTGCGACATCATTGTATTCTTTGAATTCTATCGGGTCGAGAGTGGATGGGTAGACAACACTGACAAATCTCTCAGCAGCTTCAGAAGACCGATGCATAGTCAATGCAACCTCATCTTGAAAAATCATTAAATGCAAAAAGGCATAGGGATTTAACTTTTCCTGCTTTGCAATATAGTACAAAGTTTCTTTTTCGTTTTCTTTGACGTATTCCACCAGGTTTTTAATCGCTTGTTTGCATTGGTCTATTGATTGCGGGCGCACCTGGTAACGCGCAGTTATTATAATTGGCATTAATTGCTCCGCTTGCTGTGATAGAAATTGAATAATCGGCAGAAAGATTCTGCCGGATGTAATTAGAATTTGGCGGGGTACTATTTCGCGGTGACGTTTGCTGCTTGTGGACCTTTGGGGCCTTCGCTGATTTCGAATTCAACATCCTGCCCCTGGGCTAAGGTTTTAAATCCTTCGGTTTGAATCGCGGAAAAATGAACGAATATGTCTTCCCCATCATCCGTTTGAATAAAACCATAGCCTTTTTGATTGCTGAACCATTTCACTTTCCCACTAGCCATAGTGTGCCCTTTCGTTTAAATGGTAAGCAAGTGTTGTTAGCATAGGTTCGAAAATTATGTCAAGAAGTTTTGCCCATACATATTTTGT